>CAZAZR010000111.1:0-13939 GCA_964489685.1 uncultured Solibacteraceae bacterium
ATTCCAAGGTGTCGGGTCAGAACGTCACGACCAACGGCGAACTCATGAAGTACGTCAACGACATCCGCAGCGGCCAGAGCGCGTGGGCCGTGGGGCGGCTTGAGGCGATGAAGCAGCAGGCGGACATTCCCGAGCAGGTGCTGCAGCACATGCCTGCCGTGCAGTGGGTGGCGCTGACCACCCACATCAACGGTGGAGTGACGGGTTCCATCCGCGCCGATACGCTTGATGATGCGGCCGCCGAGAACCTCCGCGACGTCATCCGCGGTGGGCTGGCCATGGGTCGCCTGGTGTCGGGGCAGGATCAGAAGTTCAAGTTGCTCCTCGATTCGCTCCAGATGTCGGGGACAGGCAAGACCGTGGCACTCACATTCTCGGTGTCGCCCGAGATGATCGATGTGCTGGCCGGGCTCGCACAGCTGTCAGACATGCAGCCCAAGCCGGCGACCACGCCAAAGGTTCAGTAAAATTCCAGCCGACTGGCTGACAGGCCCGGGCGATTCCGCAAGGAGCCGCCCGGGCTTTTTGTTTTTGGTAGACTCAGGCCACTAGTGAAAACCTGCGTATTTTTCTATGGCACCCTCATGGCCGGTTTCGATCGGCGCCGGCGTGCCGGAATCGATGATCGCCTCACGTACCTCGGCCGAGGGTGGGTGAAGGGCAATCTCTACGATCTGGGTTTGTATCCGGCGGCGGTGCCCGCGGAAGGCGGCCGGATTTGGGGCGAACTCTACGAGACTGAAGCCCCCGAGCCCGTGCTCGAGGCGCTGGATGCCCTTGAGGGGTATCACCACGGGGATCCCGACCGGTCGCTGTATCAGCGCCAGATGGTGAGTGTGACGCTGCCGGAAGGCGCCACGCACGATTCGTGGGTGTACTTCTACAATGCGCCCATCGGCCAGGCGTCGCGCATTCCGTCGGGCGACTATCACGAGCACTTCAAACACCGGTGAGCGGTGTCCGGCCGGGCTCCGTTTCGATATGATCGTGAGCTATGCCTGTTGTGATCGTCGGCGCGGCCCGCACCGCTATTGGCCGCTACGGCGGCTCCCTGCGCCAGACCCATCCCGCTGATCTTGGCGCGCGCGCGGCGAAGGCTGCCCTTGAACGCGCCAACATTCCTCCGGCCGACGTCGATGAGGCGCTGTTTGGCCACGGTCGGCAGGCTGGCTCGGGTCCGAACCCGGCGAGGCAGGTGTGTCAGCGCGCGGGCCTGCCGTTTACGGTGCCGGCACAGACCATCAATCAAGCGTGTGCGTCGGGGATGCAGACCGTGGCGCTCGGCGCGCAGGCCGTCCTGCTCGGCCAGTCACGCATCGTGCTGGCAGGCGGCATCGAGTCCATGAGCCGCATGCCGTACCTGGTGGATGCCGAAGACGCCCGGTGGGGTCACAAGATGGGGAACTTCACGCTGGTCGATGCCATGTATCGCGATGGCTTCCGGTGTTCGCTGTCGGGCCTCATCATGGGAGAAACCGCCGAACTGCTCGCGCGGCAGTACGGCATCACGCGCGAGGAATCGGACGTGTACGCCCTCGACAGCCAGCGCAAGGCCGAAGCGGCCATCGCGGCGGGCCGTTTCAAGGATGAGATGACGCCGGCTCCCGGCCACGACGCCAAAGGCAAGCCGTTTGAACTTGAGGCGGATGAACATCCGCGCACCGGCGCGACCATCGAGAGCCTCCGCAAACTGCCACTGGTGTTCCCGATTGTCGAAGGGCACGCCGGCATCATCACGGCCGGCTCATCGTCTGGTATCACCGACGGGGGGGCAGCGGTGGTGCTGGCCCATGCGGATGAAGCGAAGCGGCGTGGCCTCGTGCCGATGGCCCGCATTGTGGGCTGGGCCACCGCCGGTGTTGACCCGCGTCTGATGGGCATCGGTCCGGTTCCGGCCGTCCGCCGCCTCTTCGCGCAGACGGGGTTCACGATGGACGATTTTGACCTGGTGGAGATTAACGAGGCGTTTGCGCCGCAGGTGCTGGCCGTCTTGAAGGACATGCCGGTGCCGGCCGACCGCCTGAACGTGAACGGCGGCGCCATTGCTCTCGGGCACCCCATCGGTGCCACCGGCACCCGAATCATCGTCACGCTGCTGTATGAGATGATTCGCCGCGACGCCAAACGCGGCCTGGCCACCCTCTGCGTCAGCGGCGGCCTGGGCATGGCAATGGCGATTGAGCGCTGACGCGTGATTTGGATGCGGTGAAGGAGACGGGTGTCTCTTTGTGGGAAACTCCGGGGACATCTTTTGACGAAGTCCCGGGAGTTGGGTGAGATCAGTGTGATTTGGATGCGGTGAAGGGGACGGGTGTCTCTTTGTGGGAAACTCCGGGGACATCTTTTGACGAAGTCCCGGGAGTTGGGTGAGATCAGTGTGATTTGGATGCGGTGAAGGGGACGGGTGTCTCTTTGTGGGAAACTCCGGGGACATCTTTTGACGAAGCCCCGGGAGTTTTCCACAGAGAGACACCCGTCCCCTTATAATTACCAGGTTGTGCGTATCGCAGTTATTCCCGGAGATGGGATCGGCAAGGATGTGACGGCTGAGGCCGTGAAAGTCCTGCGGGCCGTGAGTCAGGTGTCGGGCCGGCCGCTCGAGCTCGAGATGCTGCCGTGGAGCGCGGACTATTACCTGGCCACCGGCGTCACGCTACCGCCCAATGGCTACGACATGCTGCGCGATGACTTCGACGCAATCCTGCTCGGCGCCTTGGGCGATCCACGGGTGGCCGACAACCGGCACGCGCGCGACATTCTGCTGGGGACCCGGTTCGAACTCGACCTGTACGTCAACTACCGTCCGGTCAAGCTCCTCAACGACGCCCTCTGTCCACTGAAGGATCGCGGTCGCAACGATGTGAACTTCGTCGTGTTCCGCGAGAACACCGAAGGCGTCTATGTCAGCATCGGTGGCCGTTTCAAGGCGGGCACAGACGATGAGGTGGCGATACAGGAAGAGATCAACACCTTCAAAGGGGTCAACCGCATCATCCGGCATGCGTTTGAGTTTGCGGCTGCGCAGGGCCTGACCAAAGTCTGCATGGCCGACAAGAGCAACGCCATGCAACAGGGCCACGCGCTCTGGCAGCGGGTGTTCAGACAGGTCGCGTCCGAGTACCCGGCCATCAAGGCCAGTCACATGTACATCGATGCGCTGGCGATGTTCCTGGTGAAAGACCCCGGTCAGTTCGAAGTCGTGGTCACCAACAACCTCTTCGGCGACATCGTCACCGACATCGGCGGTGCCCTGCAGGGCGGCCTGGGCATGGCCGCGTCGGGCAACATTCATCCCGGGCGGACATCCCTGTTCGAACCCGTGCATGGGTCGGCGCCGCCATTGGCGGGCAGGAACATTGCGAACCCGATGGGTGCGATCTTGTCGTCGGCCCTGATGCTTGAAACACTGGGGCGCCCTGACGATGCGACGCGGATTGAAGCCGCCGTGGAGGCCGCGATCGTGGCCGGAGAAACGACGACGGACATCGGCGGGTCGCGAGGCACGAGCGACGTAGGGGATTGGATTAGTGGGGAAATTAGGAACTTGGGAAATTAGGAACTTCGGAACTTGGGAAATTAGGAACTTCGGAACTTGGGAAATTAGGAACTGGGGACTGGGGCACGCATTTCGTAGCGCGGCCTGGGTCTCAAGGCCGCGGAAGTTGGGACGGGTTTATGACTGACGTATTGATTCTTGGCGGGGCGCGGACCCCGATGACTGACTACACGGGCTCGCTCAAGGACATTTCGGCGTTGGAATTGGGCGCCATTGCGGCGCGCGCGGCGTTTGAGAAGACCGGTGTCAAGCCCGAGTGGATTGAGCACGCGGTTGTGGGCAACGTCCTGCAGACGAGTAGCGACGCGATCTATGGCGCGCGGCATGTGGCGCTCAAGGCCGGCGTGCCGATCGAGGTTCCGGCGCTGACGGTCAACCGGCTGTGCGGCTCCGGTATTCAGGCTGCGGTCAGTGGCGCCCAGTTGATTCAACTCGGCGAGGCTGGCATGATCCTGACGGGCGGCATCGAGAGCATGAGCCAGGCGCCCCACATCATGCGCGGGCTGCGCACCGGGTTGCGATTGGGTCAGGGCAAGCTCGAAGACTATCTGTACGAAGCCCTGCTCGATCCGTACTGCGGCCTCTTCATGGCGCAGACGGCTGAAAAGTGTGCCTCAAAGTTCGGCATCACGCGTGAGCAGCAGGACGCGTATGCGATTCGGAGCCAGCAGGCGGCTGCGGCGGCCTGGGCAGAAGGGCGCTTCGCGGCCGAGATTGCGCCGGTGGAGATCAAATCCCGCAAGGGTGTGACCGTCATCGACAAGGACGACCACCTGCGGCCCGACACCACGATGGAGGGCCTGGCCAAATTGCCCGCGGCCTTCTCGAAAGAGGGCACGGTCACTGCCGGCAACGCCAGCGGCATTGTTGATGGCGGCGCGGCGCTCATCCTGTCATCGGAAGCAGCGGCGAAGGACAAGGGCCTGACGCCGCTCGGGCGCCTGGTGGCGTGGGCCAGCGTGGGTGTTGACCCGTCGTACATGGGCATGGGACCGGTGCCGGCCACGCAGAGGGCTCTGGCGCGCGCCGGAATGACGCTGGACCAGATCGATCTCATCGAAGTGAACGAGGCGTTTGCCGGGCAGTATCTGGCCGTCGAGAAAGATCTTGGCCTGGACCGCAACAAGACCAACGTCAATGGCGGCGCCATCGCACTCGGCCATCCGCTTGGAATGACCGGTACGCGGCTGTTGCTGACGCTGACGCTCGAGTTGGGTCGCCAGGGCAAGAAATACGGCCTTGCCACCGCCTGCATCGGTGGCGGCCAGGGAATTGCTGCAATAGTGGAGAGATTTTGATCAATGAGCCAATGAGCCAATGAGCCAATGCGGAGCGAAGTGAGGCATTGGGGATAATTGAGGCGATGAGGCAATTGCCTCAACGCCCCATTTGCCCGATTGGCTCATTTCACTCCGCATTGCCCCATTGCCTCATTAGATGAGTCGGAGAATCGAATGCAAACGAAGACAGTTGGAGTGTTGGGTTGCGGGTTGATGGGTGGCGGCATTGCGCAGGTGTCAGCGGCCGCCGGGTTCAAGACCATCGTGCGCGAGGTGAACCAGGCCGCGCTCGATAAGGGCATGACGCGCATCAGGAAGTTCCTCGACGCCGGCGTTGAGAAGGGCAAGATGACAGCCGAGCAGCGCGACGCCGTGCTTGGCAACCTCACCGGCACCACCGATTTCTCTGCCATGAACGACTGCGACCTCATCATCGAGGCCATTGTCGAGAACGTGGCCGTGAAAACGGACGCGTTCGCGGCGCTCGAGCAGGTGGTTGGCGCGCACACCATCTTCGCCTCGAACACCTCGTCGCTGTGCATCATGGAACTGGCTGCCAAAACAGGCCGCCCCGACAAGTTCGGCGGATTGCACTTCTTCAACCCCGTGCCGCTGATGAAACTGGTGGAGGTCATTCGTGCCCTCACCACATCGGACGATACCTACACAGCCCTGTGTGATTTCGCCGTGGCGCTGGGCAAGGAACCGGTCACCGCGCCAGACAAGCCGGGCTTCATCGTGAACCGCCTGCTGGTGCCGTACCTGCTTGATGCGATCCGGTGTTACGAACGCGGGCTGGGTACAAAGGAAGACATCGACAACGCGATGAAACTCGGATGCGGTTACCCGATGGGCCCATTGACGCTGCTGGACTTCGTGGGGCTCGACACCACGTACTACATCGCGAACATCATGTTCGATGAATACAAGGACCCGATGTTCGCCGCGCCGCCGCTCCTCAAGCGCATGGTGCTGGCCGGCAAACACGGTCGCAAGACCGGCGAAGGCTTCTACAAGTACTGACCATGGAAGACACCGTTCGCGAACTGCTGCGCCAGTTGGGTGAAGACCCAGGGCGAGATGGACTGCGGGACACCCCGCGGCGGGTGGTGAAGTCTCTCACCTTCCTGACCAGCGGCTATCAGGTAGACCTGGCCACCATCGTCAATGGCGCGCTGTTCGATGTCGAGTACAGCGAAATGGTAATCGTCCGTGACATCGACTTCTACAGTTTGTGTGAGCACCACTTGCTGCCGTTTTTCGGCAAGTGCCACGTCGCGTACCTGCCCTCGAAGAAGGTGATCGGCCTCTCGAAACTTCCGAGGATTGTGGAGATGTTCGCACGCCGACTGCAGGTGCAGGAGCGGTTGACGATGCAGGTGGCTGACACGATCTCTGAGGTGACGCAGCCGCTCGGCGTGGCGGTGGTCATGGAGGCCACGCACTTGTGCATGGCGATGCGCGGCGTGGAGAAGCAGAATTCCGTGACAGTCACGAGCGCGATGCGCGGTGTGTTTCGAGAGGATGCCCGCACGCGCAGCGAATTCCTTGAACTGATCCGGCACCGCGGAAAACTCGCCGGCGAGTGAGCACCGGGGGTTAGTCCCGGTCCATGAACTTCTTCCACGCCGCCACCTGATCGGTGGCGGGGCCGCCGGCTGTGGCATACAGGGCCGCATAACGCGTGAAGCGATCACGGTCGGCAGCGACAGAGTCCACGGCCGCGTTCAGCGACCGCGTTTCAAACAACATGCGCAGCGCCAAGAGCAGGCGTTCGTGGTCGTCAGGATGACGATCCACGTACGGGCCAAGTGTTCGGACGGCTTCAGCGGGCTGGCCAGACAAGGCCTGCGCCGTGCCGAGACGCACGAGCAGATCCTCGCTCCGGGGCCACAGGCGCGCCGCGTCGGCCAGTACTTCGAGCGCAAGCCGGACGTCCCGCGCTCTGAGCAACGCATCGATCAAGGTTGTGTAGATCCAGGGCGCGCGCACATCCGCGATGAGGGCGCTGCGCCAGGCGATCGCCGCTTCGCGGTCGCGGCCGGCGGAGGCGTAACACGCGCCCAGATAGTAGGCGGCCGGCAGGAACTCCGGGGCCGCCGCGAGTGACGCGCCAAAATCCTGTGCCGCACGATCGAGGTCGCCGCGCGCCAACGCGGCAAGGCCCGTAAAAAACGGCGCCGCGTAGTGGGAGATCCCGGCGCGTTCCACAACGGCTTGCGCGGCATCAAATCGGCCGGCGCGCGAGAGGCCGAGCGCCGGAATCAGCGCTTCGGGTAACGGGGGCAGGCCGGCCGGTTGCAGACGGTCGAGAAAGAACCCCACGGAAGGGCGCGACAGAGCCTCGGCGCGGCTGAATGCGTCCACGCGCACCGCGAAGGCGGCTGCGGCCAGCACAGTTGTGCTGGGGCGACTGTTGCCGCGGGCCAGCGTGAACGGGCGCATGACCGTGCCGATCGGCCGGCCGCCCGAGGCGAGGACGAGGCGCGCAACATAGTCGCCATCTGGGAGGAGCGCGACGGGCACCCCGGCCTCAACCGTGCGCTGTCCCTGGATCTGCGTGCCGATGAGGCGCATCGGCGCGCTCTCGAGCGCGCGACCGGTCTCATCGCGGGCCACTTCGAGCGTGATCGTCGCGTTCTGCAACTGCGGCTCGGCCGAGGAATAGAGTTCCGCATAGGCGACCAGCGTGTCGGTGGTCACTCGTCCGTTGACGACCGGTGAGACCGTTCGACCCGCCGCGGGCGGCTCGGCCAGCATCACATCGCTGAGCCGGAGTTGCCCGATGGATGTGATGCGCGCCTCGAAGCCGTGTTCCACCGTCGCCCGCCGGCCATCGTCATCCACCGCCGCGACGGTGAGGCTGTACACCCCGGGATCGAGGAGGATCGCGCCGGCAAACGCCTGGGGCTGGCCGGCGCTTGCCGGCGTGGGAAGGGCGAGGCGTTGTTCGTCCTGGACAGACACGACGCGGCCCGTGGTATCGGTGACGAACCAGGCGAGCGAGAACTCGCCGTCGCGATTGAACGCGCGGTCGAGCGTGACGGCAACCAGCACCTTGATCCGGCCCGACGCAACATCCTGATAGTGATACGTCGTCGCGTCGATGGTGAAGTCGGTAAGGCCGAGCGGCGACGTCAGCGCTTCAACCAGATGGTCCTGACGTGTACGGGGTCGATCCGCTTCAACAGAGAACTCGCGGCGCGCTCGCACCCGCACGCCTGCACGCGTCGTCTTCACGTCGATGCGGTGCGGCCGGCCGTCGCGGTCCCCGGGCAACGGTGCGAAGCTCAGCAGGTAATAGCCTGACAATTCGAGGTCGAGGCGCGAGAACACCGCGGCCGCGTTCACGGCCACCGGGAACACGCTGCCCCGCGCTTCGCCCACGAGCCGGTCCAGGCCATCCTTCATCAAGTCGCGGTCGGCTCCACGGGTGGGCGAGATCCGGGAACTGCCGGCATCAAAGACGTCGTTGCTGATGCGCAGCGCGTACATGGTGGCCTGCGCCCGCGCGGCCTGCGGTCCCACCCACCCCACATCACTTCGGGCGTCGCGGTCCAGGATCAGGCCTTCGGTCACAAGCACCACGGTCTTCGAGTCCTGCGTCGCGGCAAGGTGATCGAACAGCCCGCGCAGCGAGACCAGGCTCCGAGCGGTGCGCGCCCGCGTCGCGCTGAAGATCTGGCGGGCCTCTGCTTCAACCATCCTCCGGCACGTGGTCAACGACGCCGTGGTGTTTTCGCCGGCGCACTCACGCTCAAACACGGCCTCGAGCAATGAGCCAGGAGGGACGCCGGTGGGGGAATCAACACTTGGGGGGCGGTCGAGAATCTCGTACGCCTCAGCGACGCCGACACGTGACGACGAGTCCGAGTCGAGGGTCTGGCCGGCTGCGCGTTCGAGGAGGCGCAGTACCAGGGCGTGGTTGCTGGTGAATCCGGTCAGCGGACCGGTACCGGGAATCAAGTACAGCGCGACGCGGTCGGCGGAGTCCAGCCCTCGAACAAACGTTGCTGCCGCCGCGAAGGCCGCCTTCGCGCCACCGCGCGTGATGTGGGCCTCGTCGATGACCAGCGCGATCAGGCGGCCCGGACGCTGCCCGGCATTGGTGCTGAACGTGGCGCGATCGGGCGGCGCGTCGCCCAGTCGCTCTGTCGAGATGTAGCTGGCCGAGACCACGGCGCGCGGCTTGCCATCCACGGTCAGGGTGAAGTCTGCGGCCGTCAGGTTGTTCACGGGCCGGCCGTCGCGGTCCACCACGCTGACATCCACCGGGACCAGGTCCACGGCCGATTTGAAGGTGGACGTGGTCTGCTGGGCTGCCAGCCCGGCCGAAACCATGAGGCACCAGGCGAGAGGCAGTGCGCGCATGCCTCGAATTGTCCGTCAAAAGGCAAATTGGGGTGAAACCCATTTATTCGATTTCCAACGGCAAAACATTTGACGTGGGTGTAACATCTGCCCACCACGTGGGAAGCACATTCGTCCCTGTTTTCTGTTATTAGTCCCACGCGGCATTTTGAGGAGGACTGCACATATGCGTAAGGCATCACTCGTAGGGGTACTGTTGGCGGTGGCCCTGGCCTGGGCGGCGCCCGTAGCCGCTCAGGAGCTGAGAGGGTCGATCGAAGGCACAGTCAGGGACACGTCGGGCGGCGTTCTGCCGGGCGTGACCGTTGAGGCGAAACATCTCGCCACGAACAGCAGCCAGATGGCGGTCACCGACGCCAATGGCATGTACCGGTTCCCGTCGCTCATCACCGGTAAGTACGTTGTCTCGGCGACGCTGTCCGGGTTCAACAGTTCAAAGATTGAAGACGTGGTCATCAACCTGGGTTTACACTTGAAGGTGGACATGGCCATGGCCATTTCCGGGGTGGCTGAAACCGTGCAGGTCACCGGCGAATCCCCGATCGTGGACGTGAAGCAGAACTCGGTGACCGCAACGATTTCCAAGGACATCATCGCGCTGCTCCCAACTGGCCGGAACTTCCTTGACGCCATCACCGGTGTGGCCGGCACGGGCATGGAGAGCCGTGGCGGCGGTCTGATGATTGACGGTGCCGGCGCGTCGGAAGTGCGTTACATGGTGGATGGCCTCGATACCACGAACCTGCGCAGCGGTGTCGCCGCGGTCAGCGTGATTACTGACTTCATTGAGCAGATTCAGGTGAAGCAGTCCGGGTACAACGCGGAATTCCGCGCGGCCACCGGCGGCGTCGTGTCGGCCATCACCAAGAGCGGCACGAACGTGTATCACGGCGCGGTGGGCGGTTACCTCACGGGTCGCCGGCTGCGCCGGCTGGCCGGTGACCCCCGGCCGGTGCTCAGACTCGTGCCGAGCGATCTGACCAAGGCCGAATATTTCACCGCACCTCGGCTGAATGAATCCGAGCGCATTGAACAGGTCTACGAGGTTGGCGGGCCGATCTTCAGAAACAAGACATGGTTCTGGTTCGGGTACAACGACAACGTCAATAACACCGACCGTACGGTCACCTGGATCAATAATCGCGGGTTCGAGCCGACGCAGTCGTTCAACTCGAAGACCACCAGCAAGACGTTTCAGTACAACGTGACCCACCAGTTGACGAACTCGATGCGGCTGCGCGCCACCGGCGCCAATACGCCGACTACGGGCGGGCTCACGCTGCCCGCCATCGACGCCACCAATGGCACGAGCGCGTCGAACGCGACGAGCTTCAATCCGCGGCCAACCGTGTTCACGAAGTCGTTCAACAACTCCTACACCGCGTCGTTTGACTGGGTGGCCAGCAACCGGATGTACGCCAACCTCACGGGCGGCTACCTGGCCTACGGCAGCGGATCCGCCGGCGGCGACTACTTCCGCGGGACGGGCCGTTCCTTCGGAACAACGAACGTCGGCCTGCTCGACGTGCCCGCGTCGCTGCAGCAGCTCAGCGGCTTCAGCGAGAGCCCCTCGAACAGCTTCACGCGATACGACAACTACAGCCGGTTCACGCTGAATTCGGACCTCACGATGTTCCGCGACTGGAAGGGCGAGCACGCGCTGAAGTTCGGCGTGCAGCTCGAACGCATCGCCAACCAGGTCAGTTCCGGTGCGCAGCACCCGAACATCTCGTTCAGTTGGAACAGTTCACGGGCGACGCTGTCAAACACGCTGGTCCGCGGCAAGTACGGGTACTACACCGTCTCACGTGTCTACACCGAGGGCGATATCAACTCGAACAACCTGGGCTTCTTCCTGCAGGACCAGTGGACGGTGAACGGCAAGTTGACCATCAACTACGGCGTGCGCGCCGAGCACACGGACATCCCGTCGTATCAGCCCCAGAACCCCGGCATCACGTTCGGGTGGGGAGACAAGATTGCTCCGCGGCTGGGATTTGCGTATGACATCAAGGGCGACAGCAAGTGGAAGGTGTACGGCTCGTGGGGCACCTTCTACGACATCGAGAAGCTCGATATGCCGCGCGGCGCGTGGGGTGCGGACCGATGGATCAGCTACTACTGGACGCTGGACGACTTCAACTGGAACACCATTGACTGCGATGGCACGCCGAGCAGCGGTTGCCGTGGCACGTTCATCGAGCAGGTGGACTTCCGCCACGTCTCGAACGACCCCGCCGACAACCTGGTGGATCCCAACCTCAAACCGGTCAAGACCCAGGAACTCACGGTCGGCGCCGATCACGAACTGGGCCGCCTGATGTCGGTGGGCGTGCGCTACGCTCACAAGTGGCTGAATGAGACCATCGAGGACGTCGGCGTGCAGGTGCCGGGCGTCGGCGAGGTTTACTACATCGCCAACCCCGGCACTGGATTCGGCGAATATCCCCTCGGCACGGCCTTCCCGGCCACGCCGCGGCCGAAGCGTACGTACGACGGAGTGGACTTCTCGTTCAAGCGTCGCCTGGCGAACAACTGGTTCCTCAATGCCAATATCCTCGTCAGCCGGACCTACGGCAACTATGCGGGCCTGACCAACTCGGACGAGAATGGCCGCAACAGCCCGAACGTCAACCGGTCGTTCGACGGCCTGTACATGGCGTTCAACCAGACGGGGCAGGCCAACTACGGCCGGCTTCAGAGCGACCGCCCGGTCCAGTTCAAGGCCCAGGGCGCGTACGTGATGCCGTGGGGGACCCAGGTGGGCGCCAACTTCGTGGCGTATTCGGGCCTGCCCAACACCACCTCGGTCACCTACAAGGGCGTGCCGGTCTTCGTGTACGGCCGAGGTGACCTTGGGCGTTCACCCACCTTCACACAGACCGACCTGAACTTCACGCAGAGCTTCAGCCTTCCGCGCAACATGCGGCTGAACGTGCAGTTCAACATCGACAACCTGTTTGACCAGATGACGGTGACGACCAAGGCCGTGGCGCAGTATCGAGATGCCCTCGTGCTGCCCAACGACCAGGCGTTTTTTGCCGGGTTCGACACGGTGGCCAGACTGGCCGCGCAGGGGACGGCGGGCCGGCCGAATGCCACGTACAACCAGGCGTCGGGCTTCCAGGGCGCGCGCGCGGCGCGACTCTCCGTCAAGATCACGTTCTAGATCGGCAACGGCGTTTCACGGCAACGGGCGGTGGGTTGATCCCACCGCCCGTTGTTTGTTGTACTGGCCGGACAGCCGTCTATACTCAAACGATGCGCAGAGTGATCGGCGTCGTTGTCGCGCTGGCCGCAGTGGCCTGGCCACCGCCTGACGTCACCACCGCGTTCTCGTGCGCGGCCGACCTGGGTGTCGGGCTCAAGAGCCGCAGGAAATTCTGCGACATGGTCGTCAGCACCCACGCGAAGGACGGGGTGATGATGACGGTGCCACCACACACGGGCACAACCACCCTGATGTTCGACTTGCACAATCGGTATACGCCTCCACCCGCTGGCGCGGCGGGCCCGCAGATGTACGCGAAACACACAGCGGTGGTGGCGGTGCTCGACCAGGCTGGCGCCGAGATCTCGAAGGCAGCCGTCTCGCGGGAGTTGCGCACGGAGGTGGATATCTTCGACCGCGTGGCTGGCGGGATCGGTCCCGGCGGCGCCATCTCGGTGGTGCCGGGCCGTGCCGAGGCCATCACGCTGCAGCTGGCCGAGTCGGTCACGTCGATCTCGGTGGTCGGCGTCAGTCTGGAGGTCACGTCCCTCGCTGAGCAGGGCGTATTCAAGGCCGGCGGTCGTCCGGTGGCCGTGGGGAGCAATTTCCGCATTGAATACACGCGTCGATAACGTCCTGGATGTCATTGTCATTGGCGCCGGCCCCGCGGGTCTGGCGGCGGCCATCGCGGCAGGGCAGCGGGGCCTCACGCACGTGGTGCTCGAAAAGGGAGCGCTGGTGAACTCACTGGTGCACTACCCGCCGGCCATGGTGTTTTTTACAACGCCGGAACTGATGGAGATTGGAGGGCTGCCATTTGTCAGCCCCCACGAAAAACCCACCCGCCTTGAGGCGTTGCGGTACTACCGTCGCGTCACAGACACCTACAAGCTCGATGTCCGCTTCGACGAACTCGTGACGACGCTGAGCCGTGGCGCGGACGGCGTGTTTGCCGTCACATCGCGCAGCCGCCATGGGGAAGAGGTGGTCCGCCAGGCTCGGTATGTCGTGCTGGCGACGGGCGAAGCCACGGGCCATGCACACGTCGTCCGTGGCGGGAATTGCCGCGCGGTCCGATGGTCGGACGGCACCTTCCTGGAACTCACGGAGCCGGGAGAATTGTGCCACGAGGAGCACTCCACCATCTCACTGGCTCCTGGAAAATATCGGGTTGTTCGGCAGCGGGAGTATCAGCCTGGAGTCGCCGGTTTTGCAAATGCGCACCCGGTCAATGACTGACGACGGATGAGGTCAACAATTCCCAACGACTACCAACTGGCGACCTCCACAGAACCCGTGGATCGATCCCTTACAGAATGCGCACTGCATGAAGTCTATCGGGAAGGCGGATTCGCCCCTCCCGAACGGATTGTCTGGGCCGCCTCACCGGTGGCTGCACGAAAATTCCTGGATCCCGGGTCCGAGAGTTCGCTCCTCAGCGTCGCGGGGAAACCGATCGGACGTACGATCTGGAGCGATCCAATTGCAGCTGGCGTGCAGAAATCGTACGAAAACAAGGAC
>CAZAZR010000112.1:0-13578 GCA_964489685.1 uncultured Solibacteraceae bacterium
GGCGGTACCGCCGGGTCGGGTCGCACCAGCAGGGTGACGTGGTGCCCTCGGGCCGCCATCGCCCTGCACGTGGCCATCGTCTGGACGCCATTGGCGCGTTCGATGGGGAAGCGGGTATCGGCAAGCGAAAGAATGATCACTGGCGTGGTTGACGATAAAACGAGCGGCGGTCGGTGAGGTACCGCCACGCGAGTGACGGCGCATCCCGAGGCAATTCGACAAACGTCTGCCACGCATTGTCCCTCAGACTGAGCCCCATGCGATCCATCCGGTGTGTGCCAAATTGCATCAGCAGCCCGAGATTCCACCAGACGCAGAGCGCCACCACACCCCACAACAGTCGGCGCGGGCCGGCCGAGACGGCCGCCGCCGCGTGACCCGCAAGACCCGCAAGACCCGCAAGACCCGCAAGACCCGCAAGACCAATGACGAGCAGTGGCGTCAGCTCGACGAAACGTCGATGGCCGAACGAGCCGGCCACCGACCACGACTCCACCGCGCCGTTGATATAGATCTGCAGCGCCGCGATGGCCAGCAGGCAGACACCCAGCCATCGGCCGTCCGCACGAGAGGAACGCACCCATCCGGCCGCAAGGGCCACGAGGCCCACGAGCGAGAGGGCCGCCAGGGGCGTCCAGAGCAGCCAGCCGTGGAACGGATCGATCAGCACCCCCATCGCGTGTGGCGACGTCCACGACATCTTGTTACCGATGGATTCGTGGGGGCCGAAGTGTCCGTTGACAGCGCGCGACGCCAGCAGTTGGGGCGCGTAGCCCACCACGGCCGCGGCAGTGCCGGCCAACGCGAGTCGCAACGCGCCGAGCCAGTCTCGCCGGTGAAGCATCGAGCGTGCGAAGTCCAGCGCGGGTCCTATGGCGAAGAGGCCGGCCTGATCGCGCATGTTGGCCATCAGCCCCACGGTGAGTCCGAGCAGCAGCACACCGCGCAGTGTCCAGTTCTCGCGCACGTGCAGCCACGTCCAGAGCGAGAGGGTCACGGCAAACGTGGCGCACGCATGGGAGAACGGCGGCGCGATGTACATGTAGAACAGCAGCGGCGTGCCCATCAGCACGGCCACTGACGCGCCGAGGCCACGCCCGAACCAGCGGTGCGCAATGGTGGCCGACAGGACGATCGCCAGCCAGCCATACACCGCCGATCCGTAGGCCACTGCGGTGATGTAGGGCTGGCTGTAGCCGTCCTGCGGCGCGCCGGTTGCGATGGCTGCAAGGTGTCCGATGCCGTAAAAGGGCGCCCAGAGCAGAGCCGGACCGATCGTGGCGAAGTTGAGGCGGCGTCCGGCTTGTGTGAAGCGCTCTCCGAGGAACGTCTCGTGGAAACCCGGACCACCCGCACCTGCCTCATGGAAGTGCTGATATTCGTTCTCGAAGCTGAGGTCGTGGTCGAAGGCCAGCGACCGGAGGAACGCGAAGTACTCGACTTCGTCCGATGCGTAGATGCGCGTGGTGACGCCGGGCAGCGTGAGGAGGGCCAGCAGCGCCAGCGCGAAGAGGCGTTTGGTCAGCACCGCCGGCACGGCTCACACGCGATCACTTGCCCAGGCCCAGAGAAGCCGCGAGCACCTGTTGCAGTACCTGCGCGGCGTTGAACCCGGCGTGGTTGGCGATGGACATCAGGATGGAACGGCGCCTGATGTAGAACGTCCCCCAGGCGAGCCCCAGCAGGCCGATCACGAGCGCGATGTCCCAGCCCTGGTCGAAGTGCAGCAGGCCGAACGCCACGCCAAACACCAGATTCCCCACCCACATGCCGCCCAACCGCTGGCCGAAGCGATGCAGGATGAATCCGCGCTGCAGCTCTTCACGCACGCCGCCCGCCAGGATCACCACGACCGCGAAGATCGCCGCGTCGAGCGGGTTGCCCATGAACGCCTCAAGCGGACTCACCTTCACGTTGTGCAGCCACGGCGCCAGGGCGCGCACGGCCGACACCAAGCCGACCACCAACAGGAAGGCGACCGGCACCAGGGCGAGTCCGCGCCAGATTTCTCCCAGGGGCCGTCGGTGTCCCAGATAGACGTCGCGGGAGTTCTCGCCGCTGGCCATCAGGAAGAGGCGAATGAGAATGGCGACAAGCGCCGTGTCGAGAAAGCTGACGGTGGCAACGAACTCGAGCGACAGCCCATCGGGCGTCAGCGGCGCCATGCCGGTGCCGAGGATGAGCACGGTGGCCACGATGATCTGGGTCGGAATACCGCAGACCGCGATGGTCTGAAGGGCCGCAAAAATCCGGGCGGGCGGCGTCGGGGCGCGGATGGGCTCGACGAGGACCTGCTTTGCCTCGACGACGCTCGGGGATTCATCCATCCGGCTCACTGTATCAGGTCGATCTCAGGGCTTCCGCCGCTTGAATTTTCGTGCTATCTTCGCTTTTTGGCGCCGCGGACGTGATTCTCCGCATGCCACGTCGTCGCGGCCAAAAATAGGGCAGGTGAAAAAACGCCCGTACTTGTGCGGGTATCTCAAGATGTGGCGTCGTCCGACCGATAGATCCACCATATGTCGTGGGTTTCTGTCTTGACTTCGTTACGTGTGGGGCGCATATTCGTGGCCCGGCATTGCAACAGCCGAATCGGGGCTTCCCAGCGTCTCGATCGTGATTTCTGCCTCCTCGCTTCATCAGGAGGAGGGTTCCTGTTGCCGACGCCGGCTGTAGAGGTAGGTTCGTTTGGTGGGCAAAACAAGGGCCGTGTCCGTGACGGGTGCGGGGCCGTGTACGAAAGATAAAGGTCACATCGATGCAAACAGCGCAGAACACTGGAGCCACGACGGGAGAAGCGACGCGGACCTTCGAACGGGGCGCGTCAATAGAGGGGCTTGAGTTTGAGCGCTATTTCAGTACCGACGGCGTCGATCCGTTTGACGAAGTCGAGTGGGAGTTGCGTGCGGCCCTGATCGCCAACGAACGCGGCGAGCTGGTGTTTGAGCAACGCGACGTCGAGTTTCCGAAAGCCTGGTCGCAGCAGGCCACCAACATCGTGGTGTCGAAGTACTTCCGCGGCCAGCTGGGTGCTGCGGACCGCGAATGGTCGGTGAAGCAACTGATCGGTCGTGTGGTCGACACGATCACGCGGTGGGCGCGCGAGCAGGGATACTTCGGGTCGGAAGACGATCTCCAGGCGTTCAGCGACGACCTGAAGCACCTGCTGGTGTATCAGAAGGGCTCGTTCAACAGCCCCGTCTGGTTCAATTGTGGCTTTGAAAAAGCCCCGCAGTGCTCGGCCTGTTTCATCAACGCCGTGCAGGACACGATGGAGTCGATCCTCGGCTTGGCCAAGACCGAAGGCATGCTCTTCAAGTTCGGGTCGGGCACCGGGTCCAACCTGTCGGCGATCCGGTCATCGAAGGAAGTGCTGGCCGGCGGCGGTACGGCCTCCGGTCCGGTGTCGTTCATGAAGGGCTTCGACGCCTTTGCGGGCGTGATCAAGTCGGGCGGCAAGACGCGTCGCGCGGCCAAGATGGTGATCCTCAACGCCGAACATCCCGACATCGTCGAATTCATCAACTGCAAGGTTGAGGAAGAGAAGAAGGCGTGGGCGCTGATCGATGCCGGCTACGACGGCTCGTTCACGGGCGTGGCGTACGGATCGGTGTTTTTCCAGAACTCGAACAACTCCGTGCGCGTGACCGACGAGTTCATGCGCGCGGTGCTCGACGATGGCGAGTGGGAGACGCGCAGCGTGACGACCGGCGACGTGGTGGACACCTACAAGGCCCGCGATCTCATGCGGCAGATCGCCGAAGGCACCTGGGTGTGCGGCGACCCCGGCATGCAGTTCGACACCACGGTCAACGACTGGCACACCTGCCCGAACACGTCGCGCATCAACGCGAGCAACCCGTGTTCCGAATACATGTTCCTGGACGACTCGGCGTGCAATCTCGCGTCGATCAACCTGATGAAGTTCATTGATGCCGACGGGGAATTTGATTTCACTGCGTTCGAGGCGGCGTGCCGCACGTTCATTACGGCGCAGGAGATTCTGGTCGATAACTCGAGCTACCCGACGCCGTCCATTGCGCGGAACAGCCACGCGTATCGTCCGCTCGGTCTCGGGTACGCCAACCTGGGCGCGCTGCTCATGTCGCGCGGCCTGCCGTACGACAGCGATGCCGGCCGCGACTACTCGGCGGCGATTACCGCGATCATGCACGGCGCTGCGTACGCGCAGAGCGCCCGCGTGGCGCGCGATCACGGCGGCGCGTTCCCTGGTTACGAGAAGAACCGTGAGCCGATGCTCCGGGTGATGCGCAAGCACCGCGCGGCCATCAAGGACATCGACAAGACGCACGTCCCGAAGCCGCTGATGAATCGCGCGAAGGAAATCTGGGAGGAGTGCGTCGAACTGGGTGAGGCGCACGGCTATCGCAACGCGCAGGCGACCGTGCTGGCGCCGACAGGCACCATCGGGTTCATGATGGATTGCGACACGACCGGCGTGGAGCCCGATATCGCCCTGGTCAAGTACAAGAAGCTCGTTGGCGGCGGCATGATGAAGATCGTCAACGGCACCGTGCCGATGGCGCTCAAGAAGCTGGGCTACTCGCAGGCCCAGGTGGCCGACGTCCTGGCCTACATCGACGAACAGGAAACGATTGAAGGCGCGCCGCACCTCAAGGACAAGGACGTGGCCGTGTTCGACTGCGCGTTCAAGGCGATGAAGGGCACGCGGTCGATTCACTACATGGGCCACATCAAGATGATGGGCGCCGTGCAGCCGTTCATCTCGGGTGCCATCAGCAAGACGGTCAACGTGCCGAAGGCGGCGACGGTCGAAGACATTCAACAGGCCTACATCGATTCGTGGCGCATCGGCGCGAAGGCCGTGTCCATCTATCGCGATGGCAGCAAGCGCACGCAGCCGCTCAACACGTCGAAGGCGGCCGTGATCCGGGCCGGAGTGCTCGAGCAGGCGACCGAGGCCGCGCCGATGCCGGCCCGCCACAAACTGCCCGACGAGCGGAACTCGATCACGCACAAGTTCGACATCGCCGGACACGAGGGGTACATCACCGTTGGCCTCTACGAAGATGGCATGCCGGGCGAGTTGTTCCTGACGATGGCCAAGGAAGGCTCGACTATTTCTGGTTTTGCCGACGCGTTCGCGCAGGCCATCAGCTACGCACTGCAGTACGGCGTGCCGCTGCAGGACCTGGTGGACAAGTTCAGCCACGTGCGTTTCGAGCCGGCTGGCATGACCAAGAACCCGGACGTCCGATTTGCCAAGTCGATCGTCGACTACATCTTCCGGTGGATGGCCGCGAAGTTCCTGTCGCCCGAGGCGCAATACCGCGCAGGGGTCAACGTGGCCGAAGTGGTCACGACGCCTGAACAGCTGACATTGGACGTGGCGGCGTTGGCCACTGCGCCCGCCGGTCGGAGCACCGGGGCTTCAGCCCCGGTGAATCCTCGGGCCTCGAAGTTCTCGTCCATGCAGAACCAGGAAGACGCGCCGCCGTGCACCACCTGCGGCTCGATCATGGTCCGCTCTGGCGCCTGCTACAAGTGCGCGAATTGCGGCACGACGAGCGGCTGCGCGTAACGGGGTCCAGGAGTCCCGGGGTCCAGGAGTCCCGGGGTCCAGGAGTCCCGGGGTCCAGGAGTCCTGGAGTCCTGGGAATCGGTGGGGGCGGGGAGTTACATCCCCGCCCCTTCTTTTTTGCACGCCGCCACTCGGGCTTGAGAATCAGCCCGAGCTACGTACCGGCGGGAGCAACGTACCGGCTGTCGACCCTTCCGAACGCAGCGTGGTCTTCATCGGACAGGGGCCCGTGCTCCTGAACTCCGGAGCTCTGGGGGCCGGCTGACCGACCGTGTACAATCCTCGGCCGATGGACAATCTGCTCGAGGCCACCTATAAGGCCGAGACACAACACTTCTGGTTCAAGGGCCTCCGGCGGTTCGTCAGGACATTCCTCGACCTGGCCAGGCACGACGGTCCGAAGCCGCGGATCCTCGACTGTGGATGCGGCACCGGCGCCAACCTCGGCGTGCTCGCCGACTACGGACATCCGGTGGGACTGGACTTCACCGCCGTCGGCCTGAAGTTCGCGCAGAACTACGGCCATCGCCACCTCACGCAGGCCAACGTTGTGAAACTCCCGTTTGCCGACCAGTCCTTCGGCATTGTGACGGCACTGGACGTCCTGACCAACCTTGAGGATGGCGAACAGCCGCTGGCCATCCGCGAGATGTGGCGCGTGCTGGAGCCCGGCGGATCCCTGATTGTGAATGTGGCCGCGCTCAACATCCTGCGCGGGAACCACTCGGTCTTCGGCAGTGAGCGTCGCCGGTATCGCCGGACCGAGGTGCGGCGGCTGCTCACCGACGCCGGCTTCATCATCGAGCGGTTGACGTACACAAATTTCTCGCTGTTCCCGCTGATGCTGGCCGTGCGCTTTGTGCAGCGCATGGCGGGCTTGCCGACGCCCCTCGAAGCGGGCACGGACCTGGCGCTGCCACCGGCAGGCGTCAACGCCGTGCTGTCCGGAATGGTGGCGCTCGAAGCCAGAGCCCTTCAGGTCACGAACATGCCCGTGGGTAGTTCGGTTCTCTGCCTGGCCCGCAAACCTCGCGCAGAGTCCGAGCCGCGTCCATGAACCGCTGGATGGTCCGTGCGCGCCACCGCCTGCGGATCGCGCTCGGTCTGGGCGACTCGCCCCGCAAGACGGCGGCCGCCTTTGCGTTGGGAGTCTTCTTTGGCTTCTCGCCGTTCCTGGGATTCCAAATCCTCGTCTCGTTCGCGATCGCGCTGCTGTTCAGGCTGAACAAAGTGGTGGTCTTCTGCGGTCTGTCGATGAACCTGCCCTGGTTGGTCGTCCCGTGGTATCTGGGTGCCACCATGGCGGCTGGAACCGTGATTGGCGGCCCTTCGATTACCGAGCACGTCCACTTGATACGCGGCGTCGTGGCGCAGTCTCCGTGGCAGGCGGAGTTCTGGCAAGGCCTGCGTGATCTCGCGTCTCAAGTCATGTGGCCCTTTCTGATAGGACCAACGGTAGGCGCCGCGATCATTGGAGCGGCCACGTACCCGCTGACGGTGTCTTACCTGACCAAGCGCCAGGATCGCGCGAGGCCGGAATCAGACCAGTGAGCGGGATCTGTCAATCGTGGTCGCCACGGCTGTCACCGGACGGGCATCGACCCCGCCGCACAGGCGGCGTCGCACACGTCCGCGAGGGCGTCGTCATCAATGCACCCGCGGGACCAGGATCTCGTCCGCAGCACACGCATAAAATAGGACATGGAGAAAATTGTCCTGGTCCTGACCACTGTTCCTGACTCGTTCGATGCCTGGTCGCTGGCGCGGACGCTGGTGAACGACGACCACGCGGCGTGTGTCAGTGTGCTGTCACCACAGATATCCGCGTATCGGTGGGAAGGTGCGATCGAGACGGCCCATGAACGCCAGCTGCTGATCAAGACGACCGAGTCTCGAACGCAGGCGCTGGAAGCGGCAATCACGGCCGCGCACCCTTACGACGTTCCGGAGTTCCTCGTCCTGCCGGTCACGGGAGGCAGCGAGGCGTATCTGGCCTGGGTACGCGGCGCCGGTCGTAGCCGTTGATGCCGGGCGCGGTCGCGCTCGATCGGTGTGCGGTGATCGAGTAGCGTTGAGACATGCCGCTCGATCTCCTCGTGTTCGGTCCCCACCCTGACGATCTCGAAATCGGCCTGGGCGGCACGATCGCCCGGCACACGGCGGCCGGCTTGGAGGTCGGTTTGTGCGACCTCACGGCCGGTGAACTCGGATCGAACGGCGCACCAGCCGAGCGGCTGCGGGAAGCGGATGAGGCGTGTCACGTGCTCGGAGCCGCCTGGCGGGAGAACCTCCACTGGCCGGACGGAGGGATTGATGGCACCGCTGACCAGGTGCGTGCGGCTGTCGATCTGATTCGCCGCCATCAGCCGCGCACGATCGCAATTCCGTACGGCGATGATCGCCACCCCGATCACGTGGCCGCCAACCGCGTGCTGACTCTCGCCGCGTTCAAGAGCGGACTCCGCCGGTTCGAGACGGGCCTGCCGCCGTGGCGCGCCGACTGGGTCTGCCAGTACTTCATCAACGACTCGATCGCACCCTCGTTCGTGATCGATGTCTCGGAGTACTACGAGCGCAAGCGTGAGGCCCTGGCATGCCACCGCAGCCAGCTCGCGCCCACCGATCCGGGCGCCGTGCCCACGCGCCTCACGCACACCACGTTCAGGCAGCTCATCGAAAGCCGCGACGCGCAGTGTGGCGCCCTGCTTGGCGTGGCCTTCGCCGAAGGCGTCGTCGTACGCGACCCGGTCGAACGATCGACGCTGTTGAGGCGTCCGTGAGGGTCGGCATCACCTGTTATGCGTCGGTCGGCGGTTCCGGTGTCGTTGCCACCGAATTGGGGTACGCGCTTGCCAGGCGTGGCCACGACGTTCACATTGTCAGCAGCGAGAAGCCGTTCCGATGGCGCCCGGATGTTCCCGGCCTCACTTTCGATCGTGTCACCGTGCCCAGCTACCCGCTATTTCACGAACCGCAGTACGTGCTGGCGCTGACCAACACGCTCGTTCGGGTGGCGCGCGAGCGGAGACTGGACGTGATCCACGCACATTACGCCGTGCCCCACGCGACGGCGGCCTACCTCGCGCACCAGGTGGCCGCCTCGACGATGGGCGAGGCCGCGCCGAGGACGGTCACGACCCTGCACGGCACGGATATCACGGTGGTCGGCAGTGACCCGTCGTTTGCGGGAGTGGTGGCGTTTTCGATTGAACAATCGCACGGCGTCACCGCCGTCTCCGAGAGTCTGCGTCAGGACACGATCCGGACGCTCGGCATTCAGCGGGATATCCGGGTCATCCACAACTTCCTGGACTGTGAGCGCTACCGGCGCACCCCCGATCCCGCGCTGCGTACGCGGCTGCTGAAGGGGGCGGATGCTGTGGTGATGCACGTCTCAAACTTCCGGCCCGTCAAACGTGTCGACCGTGTCCTTGAGACGTTCATCCGCATCCGCGAGTGCGTGAACGCGCGCCTGGTCATGGTGGGGAATGGCCCGGACCGCGCTGCTCTTGAGCGGTCCGTCGCGAATCAGGGACTCACGCACCATGTCGACTTCGTCGGTGAGCGGCACGACCTGGTCGCGCTGCTGTCGTCGGCCGACGTGTTCCTGCTGCCGTCCGCGCAGGAGAGTTTTGGCATGGCGGCGATGGAAGCGATGGCGTGCGGTACGCCTGTCGTCGCCTCGCGCGTCGGAGGCCTGCCCGAGGTCATCGAAGACGGCCGCACAGGATACTTGTGCGATGAGGACGACGTGCAGGGGATGGCCGGCCGCGCCATCGACCTGCTGACCGATCGCGGCTTGCACGAGGGCATCGCGGGCGCGGGCGCCGTGCTGGTGCGGACAACCTTCTGCGAGGAGATTATCGTGCCGCAGTACTTGAAGTTGTACGAGGACGTCCTGACCTGAGCGACGAGGACTTCGAACCAGCTAACGCGCCCCCGGCCCGCACTGGCCGTAGCCGTTGATACCGGCGCCGAGCCGGATATCGCGACGAGCGTTCCAGCCGGCAGCCGCGCTGCCCGTGGGACGCACGCTGCCGCTGCCGCCGCGTCCGCGACCGTGCGCAGCGCGTTGCCTGGCCGTCAGTCTCGGGTCGTCCTCGAACACCACATCGTCGATGTAATACGTGCATCGGCCAGGCTCGATCACGTGCAGGTGAACGTGCTCCGGGATGTCGGTGTTCGGGTAGCCGCCGGGCCTGATTGTAAGGAACCGGTACTGGCCCGCAGAGTCCGTCCGAGCCCATCCCCGCAACCGTCCGTGCCTGGCAGCTGCGCCACGCAGCGAGGGCGCGGGAGGATAGAGCCCGCCCGCGTCCGTCTGGTACGCGTAGATGATGATGCCGCTCGCGGCGGCGCCCGTGGCTGTTGTCACAACACCCTCCACGACGAGTGGCCGACCCGGCTCACCCGCAGGCGCCAGCCGGCCTTCGGTGTTAATCGTGGTCGGCATGCCCTCGAAGACCGCGTCGCATCCTTCGCAGGGAAGGCCAACGACGCGTTCTCGCTGTGCCGCACCAAGGCTGAGTGTGCCAGCCAGCAACAACCCGAAGACCGTGGCGCGCCTGAACGGGTGAAATGTGATCGTCATGATGGGATCGTGATAGCAGACAGCCGCCGGTCGTGTCGATGGCAAAGGGACGAACCCACGCCGGCGTGTGACCGGATTGCGCCGAGAACCCACGCCGCGATGTCGTCGAGGCCCTGTGATGGGATATGGCCCGGCTGATCGTATTCAGCGGGCATCGACTTGCCTTCGCCCTCGGGGGCGCCATGTAACCACCCAGACTGGGAACGCCCGGGGCACAAGGGAAGGTCACTCGTGCCTATTCTGGCAGACGCGGGGTAAGTTCAATTGTGGCCCACTGTGAGAAGTTGAATGTGACATCAGGTGGCCTCCAGCCCTGCGCACAAGTTGATCGGCGTCAGGAAAGGGCAGCGGCTGCAGGAGCAGGGAATGGACCACACTGAACACGGCGGTGTTGGCGCCGATCCCCAGTGCCATCGTGAGTACGGCCACCGCGGCGAATCGTGGCGTCCGCGCGGGGGTCCGACAGGCCGTCCGCACGTTCCAGAGCCGCGCGCAGAGGCGCCGGACGTGCGCTGTCACAGGACCTCGTCGGCCAGCAGGGTGTTGACGAGGCCCGAGAGTCGTTTCCAGCGCGCGGTTTCCTCTCCGAGGCCTCGGGTGCCGGCTTTGGTGATCGCGTATATTCTGGCCTCACGGCCACTGTCGGTGGTCTGCCAGCGGCCGTTGATCCAGGCCTTCTGCTCGAGACGGACGAGCGCCGGATACAACGTGCCCTGGTTGAGTGTGAGCGGGTGGCCCGACACCTGTTCGAGCCGCGCGGCCAGGCCGTACGCATGTTGGGGCCCCATCGTGGACAGGGCGCGCAGGACGATCAAATCGAGCGTGCCCTGCAGCAGGACGATGCGTTCAGGGTCTTTACTTGGCATCGCAGTGGAGCACTCTGGCACGGCTGCACTGGCCTGTCAACTGGAAGGGCGGTGTTTGACTGACGCGACAGTCTGGCGCTACGCTGCACCAGGGTTTTCCCGGCATCTCCCGGCTTGCCCGCCCAGCGTCTGATCGGGGTCGTCATGTCAGGGCAACAGCTACGTAATGCGGCTTATCGGCTGACGGGGAGTGATGCTAATCCTTCGATACGAACTATACAAAGTTGAAAAGTCGCACCGGCTCGCGGAAGGGACATCCCTGATTGGGCGGTTGCCATCGTGCGACCTGGTTCTTAGTGATCCCAGCGTGTCGCGGCACCACGCCAAGGTGTTTCTCACGCCCGACGGGCACTGTCTCGTGCAGGACCTGGGCAGCCGCTTCGGCACGTTCATCAATGACGAGCAACTGCTTGCGGTGCAGGATCCGGCAGTCGTCACACCAGGCGATACGATCAAGTTCGGCGACCTGCCGGTCACCCTCGAGCAGAACATGCCGGAGACGGATCTCCTCAGTGAGAATCACCTGATCCACGACCTGCCGGCGATGATTCTGAAGCCGGTGGCCGCCATTGAGGGCAAACCGGTGAGTGCCGTCGACGCGCATCTGATCAAGCTGCTCGTGGAAGTCGGCCGCGCGTTGGTGAGCCCGCAGTCCTTACCCGACGTTCTGAACCGCGTTGTAGACATGGCGTTCGCCGCCGTCCCTGCCGAGCGCGCGTTTCTGCTGCTTCGCGACTCGGCCGACGCCGCGCTTGAAGCGCGCGTGCTGCGGGACCGGCACGGCACGGTGCCGGCCAGCGCGACATTGAGCCGCGCCGTGGTCCGCAGGGTGATGCGCGAGCGGGTCGCGATCCTCGCGAGCGACGCGACCACCGATCCGGGCATGTCGATCACCGATAGCATCCTGCGATTCAACATCCGGTCGTTCATGTGCGCGCCGCTCTGGAGCCAGGATGAGGTCATTGGCGTCCTGTATCTTGACAGTCCGAAGCGCGGGCAGTTTGGCACACACGATCTCGATACGCTGGCGGCGCTGACCAACGCGGCCGCGATCGCGATCGAACACGCGCGTCTATCGACGCAGCTCCTCGAGCAGACCAGAATGCGCGAGCGGCTCCAGCGTTACCACTCGCCGGCCGTCGTCAGCCGCATCGTCCATGGCCCCGAGGCGGCCGATGCCGGGCCCACCGCAGAAGAACGAGACGTCACCGTCATGTTCTGCGACCTGGTCGGCTTTACGACGCTGTGCGAGCCCATGACGCCGGTGCAGGCGGCGGCGCTGCTCAACTCGTTCCTCACGCGCATGACAGACGTGGTGTTCGAATACGAAGGCACGCTCGACAAATTCCTTGGCGACGCGCTGCTTGCCGTGTTTGGCGCGCCCTTCGATCAGCCCGACCATCCGTTTCAGGCCGTGCAGTCCGCACTGGCGATGCGCAAGGCGCTGGCTGATCTGAACCTGCAACTCGACCAGAAGCTCGAGATGCGGATCGCCATCAGCACGGGCGTTGCGCTCACGGGCGATATCGGATCGCCAAGGCGCCGTGAGTTCACCGTGCTCGGCGACGTCGTCAATACCGCATCTCGCATCGAAACGGAGGTGGCCAAGCCTGGAGAAATTGTCATCTCCGGTTCGACGTACGAGCGCGTCAAAGGTCGTGTGGACGCGCGGCCTCTGAAGGGCAGGGTCCTGCGCGGCCGAACCGCAGCATCCGAGTTCTACGCCATCGAACGCTGAGTCCAGGCCGCGAAGCGGCGCATAAAGTCCATTGTCCAGTTGGTCTCCCAGGTGGTTCCGTTGTCTGCTGAGAATGCCTGCTCCCAGCGAAGAGTGTCTGGACCTGAACTTGACCAAACGAATCGAACTTTGACTGCGACACCCTGGATGGTGTCGTCTGCATAGAAGCGACCAACGCCGTCCTTGAAACGACCTTTGACAGGTACGTCCAATTGGCCCGGAGATCGTCGTCAAGCCACCAAATCGACCAAGTATCGGTGCTTCTGTCAAAGGAGCGCAGCGCAATCGCGCGGAACTCACCTTCCGGGAGATTGAGCCAGTTATCTTCAATGTTGCCGAAGCCACCAAGAACTTTCTGGGTGGACATTGCCCCCTCAAATTCAGTCCACGCCTGGGCGCGGGCATCTCGGGTCGCTTTACGGTCACCGCGGGCGACACTCTGCAGATCCTGGTGGGTGGACGTGGAGAGGATGGCTTGCCCGCGGAAGATGGCGGCGGCGGCGGTGGTGGCGGGACATTTTTCGGAATCGGCGCCAGCGCGGCAACCGCGTTCACGTCGGCCAACTTGCTGCTGGTCGCGGGTGGGGGCGGCGGCGGAGGGATTAACTTCGATGCTGGCGAAGGCGGGCTGCTCAACGGCACGGATGCCGTGGGAGGAACCGGAGGTGACGGCGGCCTCAGCAACGGCACGGGTGGCGCAGCAGGATCGGCGGGCAACACGGGCGCCGGCGGCGGCGCGGCCGGCGGGAGTGATGGCGCGGATGGCGTCGCGAACGGTGGTGGCGCCGGCGGCGCCGGGGCGGGCGGCGATGGCGGGAAT
>CAZAZR010000113.1:0-13305 GCA_964489685.1 uncultured Solibacteraceae bacterium
CCCCTGGACCCCGACAGGTCTACAGTCCCCCTTATGGAACGCACTCATGTGGGAGCGCGCACGGCGCTGTTGGCGCTGGCGCTTGCGGGAGCTGTCGGTTGGCCGGCCGTCGGCGCACAGCTGGCGCCGCCCCAGGCGCCGCCGGCCCCGGCGCCGATCGGCACGGGAATGATCGCGGGCCAGGTCATCGACAGTGAAACGCGGCAGGGAGTTCCGGGGGCGATGGCGATTATGGCCGGCGTCCGGCTCGCTCCGGGCGGCGGGGGCGCGGCACGTCCCGCGCCACCTGTCAGGACCGATTCGCAGGGCCGGTTTGTCTTCACGCGACTCGCTGCGGGCAACTATCTGGTGCAGGCACAACTCGAGGGCTATGCGACCAACAGCGCCGCTGGCGTGCGCACTGTCGACCTTAGTGATGGAACCAGCGTCACAGACGTCAGGATCCAGTTGATCAAGCTCGCCACCATCGCAGGCACGGTGCAAGACGATGGCGGTGACCCGGTCGTCGGCGTGGAAGTGTTGGCGTTTCGTCGAACAACGTTGCAGGGGCGGCCACCGGTGTTGGCCGGAGACGGACGCGCAAGGACAGATGACCGCGGCCAGTATCGCCTCACGGGGGTGCTGCCGGGCGAGTACTACGTGTGTGCGTGCAGCCGTGAACCGATTCCGTTTGACGGCCAACTTCTGACAACGCTGGCAGCGCGGCCGCTCGAGCTGCTGGCAGTGGCCGGCCGCGCGGCCAAGGCCGGCGCGGACGCCGCCAGCCTCGATACCACGCTTCGCACATTCGCGCCGACGTTCCACCCGAACACCACGCTCGCCGGCCGGGCCACGCGGGTTAGAGTCTCCGGGGCGCAGCCGCAGGCCGCTATCAACATCGACGTCACTGCCGTTCGCGCGGCGCGGGTCTCGGGAATGGTACTGGGAGCGCCGAACAACAGCTTTACGGCCGGCGCGCTCAGGCTCGTTCCCATCGGCGACATCCCGGAGGCCGCAGCCATCACTCAAGTGGTACCGATGCTGGTTCAGCCTGACGGCCGATTTGATTTCGCGGGTGTGGCGCCGGGCCAATACCTGTTGGAAGTGCGATTCACGCCGGGCGCGCCTGGCGGTGGACCTTCGGGCGCGGCCTTGGCGTTCATTGGTGGGCGCGGCGCCCCCACCGGCGCGGCTCGGGGTGGAGGACCGGCGGCGGAAATGATGTGGGCATCGCAGCCGATCGCGGTCGGCGACGAGGACGTGACCGGGCTCGTGATCGGATTGCAGCCGGGCGCGACGATCACCGGCCGGCTTGAATTCGTCGGCAACTCGCCTCCACCGCCTCCGGCCCCGCCAGTCCAGCCGGGCCAGCCGATCACGACGCGCCCCAGCGGCATTCAGCTGAATCCGCTGGACGCGCCGCCCAGGGGCAGGGCCTTCACCACCACGGTCACCCCAGATGGTACGTTCCGTATGCCAGGCGTGGTCCCCGGCCGCTACGTGGTCTCTCCGGTTATCAACGTCCCTGGTTGGCCAACACTGCAATCGATCACTCTGGGCGGCGTGAATATCACCGACACCCTCCTCGATGTCGATGGCCGCGATCTGAACAATCTGGTGGTGATGGTCACTGACGTCGCGATGGCGGAAATCCGCGGCACAGTCGCCGGCAGCGCAGACGTCGATACGTGGGTTCGCTTGTTTCCAGCAGAGCGCCGGTACTGGGACGAACCCTTTGGGGCATTCGCTCGATTCAAGCACGCGCGGGTCGAGAAACACACGTTCACTCTGACGCGAGTGCCGGCCGGCGAATATTACGTGGTCGCCGTGAACGAAGGGGGTCTGGAGTGGATGGAAAGGGCGAGACTCGACGCCATGGCTCGGTCGGCTGATCGCGTGCGTGTCGTGAACGGCGACAAGAAAGTCATCGAGGTGCGGCGATGAGGCACACGAGGATCGCGTCTTTTGTCGCGCGCGCTGGGCTTCAAGCGCGCGGTCGCGGCCTTGAGACCCAGGCCGCGCTACGTACACTCTCGTTGTTGGCTTGCGCCATGGTCGCGGCCGCTTCGATCTCAGCACAAGTCCCGCAGCGCGACACGCGCAAGCCTGCAGTGCCGGGCGGTCCCGTCGCGCCAGCGCCCACAGGCACGGGAACCATCACCGGCGAAGTGGTGGCTGATGCCACGGGCGCGAAGCTGCGGTTGGCGCACGTCGTGCTCATCGGCGCCATATCCGGCGTGTTGAAGGTCACCGCCACCGATGCCGCCGGCAGATTCACCTTCACGAACCTGCCCGTCGATCGCTACACCATCGGCGCGAGCAAGCTGCCGTATCTCGGGGCCGTCGCAGGCGCCCGCAGACCCGTGCGACCCGGATCGCCGGTGGCACTCGCAGAAGGAGCGCGGATCGACAACGTCACGATTCGGCTTCCGATGGGTGCGGCGGTCTCGGGCGTGATCTACGACGAACAGGGAACACCGGCACCCGGCGTGGCTGTGAGCCTGCAGCAGCGCAAAGTGCAGAACGGCGAACGCGTGGTGGCCGGAGTGGGTGGCGTCGTCACCACCGATGACCGAGGCGCTTACCGTGTATACGGCCTGGCGCCAGGCGAATACCTGGTGGTCGCGATGCCGTTGCGTCAGAACCCGAACGCGCGCGCGCTCACCGACGCTGACGTGGACTCCATGTTGAAGGGTGGCGCCGCGCCGGCGCCGACACCCGACGAAGCCAACATGACGCTGGCGCCCGTCTACTTCCCGGGCACGACCCGCCTGAGCGACGCACAGCCCGTGCTGATTGCGACCGGCGAGGATCGGCAGAACCTCGATCTGCGGCTCGAACGGGTCAGGACGTCGCGCATCGAAGGCACGGTCGCGACGAGCGACGGGCAACCGCTGCAGGGCGCCAGCATCCAGCTCGGCACAACGGCCGGCACGAGTCCGCTGCAAGTTGCCTCGACGATCAGAGTCGGACCCGAAGGGCGCTTCGGCATGACAGCAGCGCCGGGTTCGTACACGTTGATCGCGCGCGGCGGGGTGGGCGCGCAGAACGGCCAGTTTGCGTTCGCTGTCGTAGACGTGTCCGGCATGGACGTCTCGAATGTGCAGATGACCTTGCAGCCGCCGCTCTCGTTTGAAGGCAGACTGACGGCCGCCGGCACCACAACACTACCGGCCCTGGGTGGCCATCGCATGCAGGTGCGATCGCTGTCGCGGGCATCGGATGGCGCGGCCCAGGTGACTGCGACCACGCCAACTGGGGAGTTTACGGTCACGGGCCTTGTGCCAGGTCGCTACGTGATCGGGAACGCGCCGTTTTTTGGCGCCTCGACGGCCAGTGTGACCTGGGGCCTGGAGTCGGTCATGGTCGACGGCCAGGACGTCACGGATCTGCCGGTGACCATTTCGCCCGAAGCGATGCCAAAAGAAGTGGTCGTCACACTCGGCGACCGTTGGCAGGAGCTGTCGGGGCGAGTGTCTGACGCCGCAGGCAACGGCGTCAGCGACTACACCGTGATGGTGTTTCCGGTGAACCCCGAATACTGGCTCTTTGGCTCGCGGCGCATCGTGACAACGCAGCTAGGCACCGATGGCCGTTTCAGCGTCGGGGGCCCCGGCCCGGCGCTCCTTCCGGCCGGCAATTACTACCTGGCCGCCGTCACCGACGTCTCGAAAGACGAACAGTACGACCCGGCGTTTCTGCAGTCGCTCGTCGCCGCCTCGCTGCGCATCGCACTGGCGCCTGGAGAGAAGCGCACGCAGAACCTGGCGATTCGATGAAGGGGCTCGCCCTCGCACTCGCCATCACTCTCACCGTCGTCCACGCGGCACCGCAACAGGCACCGCCAGGCGCTACAGGAACCGGCGTCATCGCAGGCGTCGTTCGCGACGTCACAAGCGGCCAGGCGGTGGAGGGGGTCACAGTGACAATGACCCTTCCCACCACGGGTCCGCCGCCCAGGCCTACGGCGGCCGCGACACAGCCTTCCCCACCTGCGTCGACGACAGTACGGACAGATTCGCAGGGACGATTTGCGTTTTCGTCACTCGCGGCCGGCAGGCACACGTTTCGTGTGCGGTACACCGGCTATTCGCCCGTGCGCGGTGCGGCCGTGAACCTCGCGGCCAGCGAGGTGGTCACCGACGTCGTGCTTCAGATCGGCAGGCACGGCAGCATCTCGGGCACCGTGCGCGACGATGCAGGCGATCCGGTGGTGGGTGTCAGCGTGAGGACGTTCAACAAGCGTCTCCTGGGCTTCAGGACCGGATTGTTTCCACGAGGCAACGGCGTCAGTGACGACCGCGGTCAGTTCCGAATTGGCGACCTTCCGCCAGGCGATTACCTTGCGTGCGCCTGTTCTCGGGATCCGCTGCCGATCGACAAAGACCTGCTTGAGAGGATGGTGTCGTTTTCGATACCGGTGGCGGGAGTGGCACGCCAGCTGGATCACACCGTGCTCACGTTTGCGCCGACGTTCCACACCGGCAGCACGCGCATGTCTGACGCCGTGCCGATCACCGTCGGCTACGCCGATGACCGCATGGGCGTGGACATCACCGTGCGGCCCGAATCTCCTCGACGGGTGTCGGGCCAGCTCACCGGGGGCGGACCAAACGCGGGCGTCGTCTACACCGTACTGCTTTTGCCGGACCATGACGATTCTGCGGCCGTTGGTATTTCCGAGATGCCACCTGTGGATGTGACACCTGAAGGCCTCTTTCACTTCGCGGGGGTTACACCGGGCAAGTACACGCTTGAAGCGTTTCGCGCCGACGGCAAGCCCGGGCTGTCTGCCTCGGTGGTGGCAATCGTCGACGATCGCGACGTGACAGGCATCGCCGTCGCTCTGGGCGACGGAGTGACCGTGCGGGGACGAGTGCTCTTTTCGGGAACGGCCACTCAGCCGGACGGAGCCGCGCAGAGGCCTTCAGTCGGACTGGTTCCGATTCAACTCACGCCTGCCGCGTTGATCAGCATTGGCGCGTCCGGCGGCATCATCGGCCATGCGGATGCGGTCGCGCGTGATGGGTCGTTCACGATTGCCGGAGTTCGACCCGGCCGGTATTTTGTGATCGCGAGCGGGTTCGGTGCGGCGTGGACCACCATGGAATCCGTCCGGACAGACGATGGTCCGCGCTCCGACGCCGTCGTGGAGGTCCCAACAGGTGGTATCGAGGCTCTTGTCGTGACGATGTCGGACGTAGCCCTTGCCACACTTGAGGCGACGGTCGCGCTTGGCAAATACGAGCTGTCCAACGAGATGCGCGTAGCCCTGTTTCCCGTGGACCGCACGTTCTGGTCCGAGACGTTCCTGGCTCCGGGGCGTTTTGCGTTTGCCTGGGTCACGGCCAACGGTACGGTCACATTCCCTTCCGTGCCCGCAGGCGAGTACTACCTCGCGCTCCTGCCGACGGCCGATGCCCTGATTCCGGCGGAACGGATGGCCGAGTGGGCAAAGGGCGCGGCAACTGTGCGCCTCAAGCCGGGCGAGAAGGCGACGGTGGCGGTGAAACGGTAAAGCGTGATATCAGTCCGAGAACTCTTTCGCGAGTTCGACGAACTCCCCTTCCGGATCGAGCTCCCGATATTGCTTCCAGTGGGCGCGGGCCTCGGCCGATCGACCGAGTTTTTCGAGCGTGACCGCCAGATAGAAGTGCGCCTCGGGATACGCAGGATTGATCGCGAGCGCTTCGCGATACGCCACCACCGCATCGGGGTACCGCGCCAGGTCGTGGTGGATGTTGCCGAGGTTGAAATATGCCTCGAAACACTCGGGGTCGATGCGGATCGCCTTTTCATAAATCGCGTCGGCTTCCACCAGTTCGTCGCGCTCGTAATGGATGTTGGCAAGGTTGACCAGCGCCGGTACCAGCATCGGGTCGAACAACAATGCCCGGCGATAGGCCGACGACGCACCCTCCAGGCTCCGCTCATCTCCATCATCGAGTTCGGCGCCCTCGAGGAAGTACTTGGCGGCCAGGGTGTAGTTGGCCGTCTGAATCGCCTCGGCGCGATCGCTGGGAAACAGCGAGGTGGCCGACCTGCGCCGCTCCGGGAGCGACACCACGCGCGCGCGCGGGCGGTCGGTGCGGGTCGGCTGGAAGTCGAAGGCCATCTGGCCCGTGCGCTCGGCGAGCATCGCACGCAGAATCGCGTGCAGCGAGAGTCCGCGTTCCAGATCAGCGGTTGCGGCCTTCACCACGTGCAGGTCGGCGAACGAATAGCGCCCGGCCACCGTGCGAATGAGTCCCCACTTTTCGAGGTACCGGAGGTGATCGTCACGAAGGCCGGGGTACATCCCCTGCAAATCGCGGGAGGAGTAGTACTGGGCGCGCAACGTCTCGAGATCCGGCAGACCGGCGGTGCGGCACAATTCATCCTCGGTCATCACCCGCCGCACGGACGCGGGCCATTCGGCCGGCAGGGGGTCACCGGTGGTCACAATGATGGTGGTGTTGGGATTGACGGTGAAGGCGCAGGTGCCCCCGAGGCGCTCCACCACCGAACGGAGGTCCCGGCGCGACAACACACCACCCTTGCCTACCACCGAGACGTGCGCTGCGGCAAAGGGGTGATCCACGGGAATTGGCGCGGGCATGCTCACGAGCAGTCTGTGGCCGATGTTAGCATCTGCCCATGCTCCTCGCGGGTGACATCGGTGGAACCAAGACGCTCCTGGGACTCTTCGAGCGCGACCGGGGTCGTCCGCGAACCCTGGTGGTCCGGGAGTACGCCACGCTCGACTTTGACAGCTTCGACGAATTGACGCAGGTCTTCCTTGACGACACACGCGCGGCGTCGGCACTCACGGCGGTGTGCATCGGGGTGGCCGGGCCAGTGACGGGCCTGGTCGCGCGGCTGACCAATGTGCCGTGGTTGGCGGACCTCTCGACATTGGCCGACCGGCTTGGCGACTGTCCCGTGCAGTTGCTCAATGATCTGGAGGCGATGGCTCACGCCGTGACGGTGCTCGAGCCCCATGAGATTGCCGTGCTGCAGGACGGCGTGCGGGTGACGGGGGGCAACGCCGCGATCATCGCCGCGGGCACGGGCCTGGGCGAGGCCTTGCTGCACTACGTGGGCGGTCGGTTTGTGCCGTCAGCATCGGAAGGCGGCCATGCGGACTTTGCGGCGCGCACGCCGCGTGAATTGGCGCTGGTGGCGCAGTTGACGACGATCCATGGCCGTGTGGACAACGACCGGGTCATTTCCGGCCCTGGGCTGGTGAACATCTTCCGGTTCACGCACGGCGTGACGGGCACCGGGGTCGCCTGTCGCGTCATCGGGTCAGAGGTGGAGCACGGCGAGATGCCGGCGGCGATCAGCGCCTGCGCGCTCTCAGGGGCGTGTGAGCAGTGCGTGGAAGCGCTGGAGATGTTCGTGGAGGCGTATGGGGCCGAGGCCGGCAACCTGGCGCTGCGGTCGGTGGCCACGGCCGGGGTTTACATCGGCGGGGGCATCGCGCCCAAAGTGCTGCCGGCCCTTGAGACGGGGCCGTTTCTCGACGCATTCTGCGGGAAAGCCCCCCTGTCGGACCTGCTGCGAACCATGCCCGTCTCGGTTATTCTCAATCCCGGCGCGGGGCTGCTTGGGGCAGCCGTTCGCGCCTCGGGGATGTAGTAGCATCTCCTGCGAATCTCCAAGAAATTCTTGGAATCTTTACAGATGGAGGACAAATGCGTCACAAGTTAGTAATCCTCGCGGTGTTGGGGCTGTTGCTGGCCCCGGTCACCGCTTTGGCCCAGTCGACCGGTGCGATGACCGGCCGCGTCACGGCCAGCGACGGGTCATTGCTGCCTGGTGTCACCGTGGAAGCCACGGGCGATGTGCTGCCGGGTGGACGCATGGCGGTCACCGGCGCCAACGGTGACTTCCGATTGTCGGCCCTGCCCCCCGGAACCTATACCGTGACGTTCACGCTGTCGGGCATGCAGACGGTCACGCGCACGGCGCAGGTGCAGCTCTCGCAGGACACGTTCGTCAACGCGACGCTGTCGATCTCGGGCGTCAGTGAGACGGTCACGGTGACGGCCACGGCGAGCCTGGTGGATCCGGGCGCGGCCACGATCAAGAGCGGCGTGTCGGCGAGACAGATCGCGTCGCTGCCGGTCGGCAATGAGTATCGTGATCTGCTCAAGCTGATCCCCGGCGTGCAGTACTCGCAGGACGCCGTGCGCGGCCCGAGTTCGGGCGGCAGCGGCCAGGACAACGTCTACCAGTTTGACGGCGTCAACGTGACCCTGCCGCTCTTCGGCACGTTGTCAACGGAACCGTCCGCGCATGACATCGCGCAGGTGACGACCATCAAGGGCGGCGCGCGGGCCGTGGACTTCGACCGATCGGGCGGCTTCACGATTGACTCGGTCAGCAAGTCGGGCACCAGCCGGCTCATCGGCGAACTGAGCTATAAGCTGCAGAACGATGCGATGTCGGCCGACCTGAAGAGCGGCCAGGTGTCGCAGTTCGAACAGAAGCGGACCTGGATGACCGGCAGTCTCGGCGGCCAGATCCTGCCCAACAAGGCGTTTTTCTACGGGTCGTATTACCGTCCCGAGATCACGCGCGAGAACCGCGCGAATCTGTATGGTCCGCTTCCGCAGTTTGAGCGTGTGCGCAACGAGTACTTCGGCAAGATCACGCTGACGCCAGTCCGGGACGTATTGCTGAATGTCAGCTATCGCGACTCGACGCGCGAGGACGTCAGCAATCTCTTCTCATCGAACGCGTCCAGCACCACGGGATCAGGCGAGGAAGCGTCGCAGAAGATCACGATCGCGGAAGGGTCGTGGGTCATCAGTTCGCGCAGCGTCGCCACGGCGAAGTACACGCGCTTTGACAATCAGAACCTGAGCAAGCCCGACTTTGTCTCGGCGGCCGTGCCGTCGAGCGCCCTCGGCTCGCGGCTGGACGTGGCCAACCTGGACACGCAGGGCCGGCTGTCCCTGCCGACGCCGGTCAGCGGCAACGCGGCGTTCAACGCGTTCCTGCAGCCGTTCCTCGACAAGTACGGTTACGTCAACGCGAGCGGTGTGCGCACCGCTGGCGTCAACGGTTACGCGAGCCAGTTCAACGATCAGGACTTCTTCCGCGACCAGATTCAACTGGCGTACAACATCTCGTTCGGCAACACGATGACGCACGAGCTGCACGCCGGGTACCAGTGGTACGAAGACCGCGAAGACCTGCTGCGCGGGTCGAACGGGTGGGGCGAGATCACGATTCCAGGGTCGCGCACGTCGCTGAACGGCGTGCCGATCTACTTCACGGCCCGCTACCAGGCACAGTCAACCGGGGTCGCCGCGCCGATCAGGTCGAAGTACCGGTCGCAGAGCGTCGAGATCAACGATACGATCCGGTGGCGTAACTGGTCGTTCAACATCGGCGCGATCGTCAGCAATGACACGCTGTACGGACAGGGCCTCAAGGAGGAGGCGGGGACGCTGTCGGGCTACGTCTCGTCGCCCGGGACCGAGTACAAGATGTACGACATCCCCTGGAAAAAGATGGTGCAGCCGCGCGTGAGTGCGGTGCGGACGTTCGAAGGTGGCGACACGATTTTTGCCAGCTACGCCCGCTACAATCCAGCCGCCAGCTCCCTGCCTCGCGCGGCGTCGTGGGATCGCAACCTCACCGGCACGTTTGTGGATGCGCACTTCGATGCCAACGGCAATCTCTTCGCCGCCGTACCGGTCGGTTCGTCGTCGGGCAAATTGTTCGTGGCGGACATGACCCCCCGGTCGGTGGACGAGTACATGATCGGCACCAGCATGCAGCTGAGCGACAAGTTGACGTCGCGCGTCTACGGCCGGTACCGCTCGGGTAAACACTTCTGGGAAGACACCAATAACAACGCACGTGTGGCCTTCAACCCTCCGGCGGGCGTGCCGCGTGAGCTGTATATTCCGGACCTGGACGCGAGGCGCACGCAGATCGGCAGCGGCGGCTCGGTCGCGCTGGGGTCGTCGTACGTGATCGCCGAACTCGACGGGGCGTATTCGAAGTACTACGAGGCCACTGCGGAAACTGAATACCGCTCGGGCAACGTGTTTGTCCGTGGGTCCTACACCTGGAGCCACTACTACGGGAACTTCGACCAGGACAACACCACGGTCGGCAACGACGCGGCCATCTTCATCGGTTCGTCGAACCTGGCCGACGGCGGCGGACGGCAGGTGTGGGACAACAAGGAAGGCGACCTGCGCGGCGACCGTCGCCACATGCTGAAGGTCTACGGCTACTACACGCTGCCGTGGCAGGCGACGGTCGGTGCGTATGCGATTGCGCAGTCGGGGCAGCCCTGGGAGGCGTGGGACCACAAGGCGTATCCGGCCTCGATCATCGGCACCAGCACGAGCGACACGATTCGCAATGCGGAGGCTGCGGGCACGCGGCTGACGCCGTCGCACTGGCAGGCAGACCTGAACTACACGCAGAACTTCCGGTTCGGCGGACGGTACAACCTGCAGATTGCTGCGGACCTGTTCAACGTGATGAACAAGCAGACCGGCTACAACTTCGAGCCGAGCAAGAACAGCTCGCTGTTCAATACGCCACGCTCGTACTTCTCGCCGCGGCGGCTGGAAGTGGCGGCGCGGTTCCAGTTCTAGGACTGGGGCGCAGACACGAAGGCCCGGCGGGGGTTCCCCCGCCGGGCCTTTTTTTGTGTCCGCCAAACCGAAAACACGTCGGGTGTCTTTTTCAGCGAAAAAGACACCCGACGTCATTTTCTGAACAGACGCTCGGTGGCGATGAGCGAGCGCGTCGTGGCATCCGCGCCGCGCCGCGCGGCCTCAATCCGAGCCGCGCTGTCCGGTTCGTTGAGCAGCACACTCACCTGCGCGCGCTTGAACAGCGCCATCGCCCGCGCCGGATGCGCCGCCGGCACCAGGTCCAGCACCCGCCGCGCGTCGTCCAGACGACGCGCGGCGAGGTACAGGACGCCCAATTCCAGGTGCCGCGCGAACGCCGCGCCCTGCGCGGCGCTCGCGTACTCAAACGCCCCAATCGCCACCTCCGTCTGCTGCGCGCCCATCGCCACCTGGCCGAGCTGCACCAGCTCGGCCGGTGACGCCGGGCGCAAGGCGAACAGACGCTGGCGCAACGCCACGCTGTCTGCGAGCCGGCCCTCGCGCTCGCGCGCGAGGGCCAGCGCCTCAAGCGCTGGCACCCGCTCGGGTGACTCGACCAGCACCCGCTCAAGAATCGGCACGGCGCCGCGCCATTCGAGACCGCGAGCGAGGTGCAACGCCAGGTACAGGCGCACGTCCTGGGACTTCGGCGCCAACGTCCCTGCGCGCCGGAACGCCTCCACCGCCAGGGCATCCTTGCCGAGCGATGAATACGCCGTTGCCAGGCGCATCGTCGCATCCAGGTTGAACGGGTCGGCGGCCAGAATCTGCCTCAGGAGGGGCACGACCTGTTCGTAGCGGCCCTGCACAAAGAGTGTGGACGCGGTGTCCACCAGTGGAAGAAGGCGCACCATGTCCGCCGGCCTGGGCGCATCGCGACGCACCACCGGTGGCGTTGAGCCGCTGACGTAACCGAGGCTCGCCAGCTTCTGTCGCGCGTCCTGATCGAGCGGAGTGGCGGAGGCGGCTCCCTCGGGTTCAACTGAAGGCACGGGATAGTCGTCCAGCACCGCACGGACGGGCACCGGCAGCGACGCCGACGTCCCAAGGTCGCGCACCTCGCCGGGATCGGCCAGCAGGTCGTAGACCTCGATTCGGCCCGCGAGGATCGCCTTCAGCGAGCCCGAGATCGCCATGATCTGCGGCTGCCATCCCGCCTGCAGAAACGGCTTCATCGCTTCGCCAATCACCACTTCGGCGGATGGCGTCGCCGCGCTCAAGCTCTCACTCGACGGACGTCCTGCCCACCCGGTCAGCGTGTGAAAGACCCGACGCGTGCTCACCGGCGTGTCCGCCACACCAGCCGGCACTCCGGGCCCCACCACCACGAGCGGCACCCGCATCGTGGACTGGTAAAGGAGATGGCCATGTTGCGGTTCGCCGTGATCACCCAGGCCTTCGCCATGGTCGCTTGCGACGACAATAGCGGACGTCCCACCTCGCGCCGCCACCCGCGCTTCAAAGCCGTCGACGAGGCGGCCCAGTTGCTCATCCATGGCTGCCACCTCCGCACGATAGGGATCGTTCGGATAGCGGCTGCGATAGGGCTCGGGCGGTTCGTACGGCGCGTGCGCGTCGAAGTAGTGGACCCACATGAACAACGGCTCCTGGCCAGAGGCCTGCGCCAGATGCGCGAGCGCGTGATCGGTGGTCTCACGCGATGTACGCTCTGCCCGCCCGCCCCCCAGCTCATCGTCGTACACGTCGAACCCGCGTGCGAGGCCGAACCGGCGGGCGAGGACAAACGACGAGACAAAAGCCGCCGTGCGATAGCCAGATGTCTTGAGTGCCTCGGCCACCACCGGATGCGTGGCCGCCAGGAACCGCGCGTTCTCGTGGACGCCATGTCCCCCCGGGTACGCGCCGGTCATCATTGAGCTGTGCGACGGCAGGGTCTCAGGGACGGTCGCGTACGCCTGCGAGAACACCCGCCCACGAGCGGCCAATCGATTAAACGCCGGCGTCTCCACGCCCTTCGCCTCTGGCCCAATCGCGTCCGCACGCGTGGTATCGAGCGTGACAAGCAGGATGGATGGCCGCAGACTCGGCGCTGAGGCTGGGCCTGGCGCTTCGCGCCCGCAGGCCGCAACGCCAAGGGCCAGCGCTACGAACATCACTATTCCGCGGCCTTGAGACCCAGGCCGCGCTACGTACATCAGTGTTCCGCGGCCTTGAGACCCAGGCCGCGCTACGTACGGAGTGTAGTTCCCCACTTCCCCACTTTCCCAGTTCCTAATTTCCTAGCGTCCTAACTTCCCAACTTCCCAATTCTCCACAGGTCCGCCAACCCCGGCTCCTTCATCACTTTCTCGATGTCCGCCATCTCCATCGGCAGCGGCCCCGACAGGTTTTCGTAACCCGTGGCAGTGATGAGGATTGCGTCTTCCAGACGGATGTAAATGCGTTCGTCGGCAATCGTGAGCGCGGGTTCGATCGTCAGCATCATGCCGGGCAGATAGACGCCATCGAAGTTGGCGCCGGCCACATCGTGCGCTTCCATGCCGAGCCAGTGCCCGAACGAGGTGCGTGGCTTGGCGTAGCCGGCCACGAACCGTTCGGCGGCCTCCTTGATCTTCGGGTCGGTGAAGGTGAACGTCTCCAGGATCTGCGTCATTTTCGCGTGGGCATTGGCGAGTGACGCGGCGGCCGGGCCCGGCCGAATCGACGACATCAGCGCCTGGTACAGCTTCAGGTAGAT
>CAZAZR010000114.1:0-13053 GCA_964489685.1 uncultured Solibacteraceae bacterium
CCAGTCGAACATTCTGGCCCTTCTTGCCAATCGCGAGCGACAGTTGCCGATCCTCGACCAGCACTTCCATCACGCGGGCTTCGTCGTCGATGATCGTCACGCGCTGCACCCGCGCGGGGCTGAGCGCCTTGGTGACAAAGTCCACCTGATCTTCCGACCACTCGACGATGTCGATTTTCTCTCCGCGCAGTTCGCGAATGATGGCCTGCACGCGGGTGCCGCGCATGCCGACGCACGCGCCGACCGGGTCCACATCACGTTCGCGCGAGAAGACCGCGACCTTTGCGCGATCGCCGGCCTCACGCACACAGCCGCGAATCATCACCGTGCCGTCGTAGATCTCGGGCACTTCCTGTTCGAACAGTTTGACGAGCAGTGCCGGGTCGGTGCGCGACAGCACCACCTGCGGCCCCTTGGCGTTGAGCGTGACGGCCTTGATCACGGCACGCACACGGTCGCCGATGGCGTAGTTTTCGGCGCGTGACTGCTCGCGGCGGGGAATCTGCGCCTCGATACGGCCGATTTCCACGATGAGGTCGCCGCTCTCGAAGCGCTTGACCATCGCGTTGACCACTTCGCCCACGCGCTGACTGAACTCGTTGTGGATCTTCTCGCGCTCGGCTTCCCGGACGCGCTGGGCAATCACCTGTTTGGCGGTTTGCGCGGCGATGCGGCCGAGTTTGGCCGTTTCTTTCGGAAACTCGATTTCCATCCCCGTCTCGGCTTCCTCGCCGTACAGTTCCTGCGCTTCGCTGAGCAGAATCTCCTTGGCGGGGTCCACCACCGTTTCCACGATCTGCCTGACCGCGTAGAGCTCCACCTGCCCGGTTTCCATGTTGAAACGCGACCGAAGGTCGTCGTCTTCCTTGAACACCTTGCGCGCGGCCGCCAGATAGGCGTCCTCGATCGCGCTCACGACGATGGTCGGGTCGATGCCCTTGTCCTTCGCCACCATGTCAATCATCTGCTGCAGTTCAGTCGCCATAATCAGAACTCAACTTCCAGTCGCGCCCGGCGAACTCCGCCAAGCGGCACTCGATGGACCCGCCGGCCTTCGGTGAGGAGAATGTGCCCCCCATCGAAGCCAGACAGCCGGCCCGCGAAACTTGTCTGCCCCTCCACCGGCTCAGACATCACGATCTTGGCCAGACGCCCCGTGAACCGACGATAGTCGGCTTCGTGACGCAGCGGCCGATCGAGGCCGGGTGAGGACACCTCAAGGGTGTAGGCCTGTCCCAGCGCCGCACCCAAATCATCTTCCACGTCGAGCAACGTTCCCAGGTCGTGGCTCACGCGTTGGCAGTCGCCAATCCCAACCGCCTGGTCGGGCCGGTCCGGACCGTCCGATTCCTGCCACGGACGATCCACGATCACCCGCAGAACCCAGCCGATCGACTCGCGCCGGAACTGCAGATCAAACAGCTCCAGACCATGACTCTCCATCACGCGGATGGCCGCTTGTCGTACCCGTTCAATAGCGGCCTCGCGCGACATAACTCACTGAAACGGGTCCTAAAAAGACAAAAAGTGGGCACGGGCCCACTTACCACTGCATTCCCGTTACGACCACCCGAGAGTATAGCACCCTTCGGGAGAGCGCCTTACATGAACGAGCAGGTCGTGGCGGGCGGGGCCGGTGAAGCGGCGATCGCGGCCGTGACCAGGTCGGCCATCACGGTATAGCCGTGGTCACTGGGGTGGAAACCGTCACTCGAATAAAACGCCGACTGGTAGACCGCCGCGTTGCACATCAGGTCGATGACCCGGACCCGCGTGGAGCGCGTCACGTTCATGCCAGCCGTGAAGCCGGCTGAGAGCTGGCGGAGGTACGCCCGATCGTCTTCGGAGTACCCGGCCGCATACGGCAGGCGGCCCAGGTTGGGCAGGTTCAGGACGATGACGGTCGCCCCGGGCGCGCGTGACGTGATGCCGGTGACGAAGGCCGAAAAGTCGCGCGCGAAGTTCTGAATCTGGGTCTGGGTGTACGCCGGGCGGGCGCTTGACGCCAGGGGTTTGAGTGCAGCCCCAATGGCATTGACGCCGTTGGCGTCGGAAAACACCGTCACAAGCGTGGAGCCGGTGGCGACAAAGGGCAGTTGGCCGTCGATCATGTTCGCCGGGATTCCCCGCCCCAGACTGTTGCCGATCGTCATGATCTCGCGGCTCAGCACGGCGCCCGGAACGCCCAAATTGAGGAAGGCCATCGTGGGAGTGGTGGCGCGCAGGCGGCGCGCGACGATTTGGACATAGCCGGCCCCGTCCGGGCAGGCCGAAAACGGTACGCAAGGTGCACTGCTGCCGTAGCCAATCGCATCGCTGGCACCCAAGGCCGTGTAGCTGACGGCGCCCAGCACCACCGGCCCGGGTTCGGTCGGTTTGGTGAGCGCATCGCAGCCGGCCGACAGGGCCACCAGGGCCGCCGCAACCACCCCGGCCATGGGCGCGCGCCAGGAACCGGGCCGCAAGGGGAAACACGTCATCTCCAATTAGTATCGGTCAGTGCGCCTCAGATCGGTATACGGAGGGCCAAAGGCTGGGTGTCGTTTTCGTCGAAAAAGACGCCCGACGTCTTTTTTACTCCCGCCAGAACGATCTCGCGCGGGATGACGACGAGGTCGTAGCCGCGGGAGCCGGAGATGGTGGCGTCTACGACGGTGCCCCGCACGAGCGTCGCGGGATCGCACTGGTCGAAGTACACCATCGCGTCGATATCGGGCGCCTGGCCTTCCAGCCGGCCAAGCATCACGAGGTCAGACTCCGGCGACGGGCCGTCCACCATCACACGCACCGCGTCCCCCTTCCGGGCCTTCAGCCGCTTCGCCACGATCTGCTTCTGCAGCTTCATGACGGCGCTTCGCCGCGCCTGCTTCACCTTCGCCGGCACGTCATCGTCAAACTCGTGCGCACGAGTGCCTTCTTCATGGGAGTACGTGAACACCCCCACATGATCAAACTCAGTCTGACGCACGAAATCCATCAACTGGGCCACGTCGTCTTCGGTCTCGCCAGGGAACCCGACAATGAACGTGGTGCGCAGGGTCACGCCTGGCACCAACCGGCGCACACGGGTCAGCAACTTGTCGTAGGTCGCGCGATTGCCGGGACGCCGCATGCGCCGCAACACCTCCGCCGAGGCGTGCTGCAGGGGCAGGTCGATGTACTTGCACACCTTCGGGCACTCCGCCATCGCGGTCAGTACGTCGTCTGTGATCGTCGTGGGGTAGAGATAGAGCAGCCGAATCCACTCGAGCCCATCCACGTCGTTGAGCCGCCGGAGCAGCGCGGCCAACGCGCCTCGTTCACCTCGGTCGATGCCGAAAAACGTCGTGTCCTGTGAAATGAGCAGCAGCTCCTTCACGCCCTGTGACGCAAGCTGTTCGGCCTCGCGGACGACGGCGTCCACCTCGCGACTGCGGTATTTTCCGCGCAGCGTCGGGATGATGCAGAACGCGCAGGTGTAGTCGCATCCTTCGGCGATCTTCACATAGGCGAAGTGCGATGGCGTGGTGAGCACCCGCGGCGTATCGCTGCCATACAGGTAGGTGATGTGCGCGCCGGGATGCTCTTTCACCCCCGTCACTTCGGCTCTCGACCGGAACAACGTCATCGGCGTCGCCTGGCCCGCAATCGCGCCGACGATTTCTGGCACTTCGCCGGTGCCCAGGCACACGTCAATTTCCGGGATCTCGGCTTTGAGCTGGTCGCGATACCGCTCGGCCAGACAGCCGGTGACGATGAGTTTCTTGCACGACCCATCGCGCTTGAACTGCGCCATCTCGAGGATCGCATTGACCGATTCTTCTTTTGCGTTGTCGATGAACGCGCACGTGTTGACGACGATCACTTCCGCAGTGGAGGCGTCAGACGTCAGCTCATGCCCGGCGTGTTTCGCCAGGCCGAGCATGACCTCGCCGTCGACGAGGTTCTTCGGGCAGCCGAGTGAAACAAAACCAATTTTCATTATGGGTAAATTCTGTAAAGCATCCGCGGATACGGAATGGCTTCGCGCAGGTGGTCGAGGCCGCAAATCCACGAGACCACGCGCTCGATGCCCATGCCGAAACCGCCGTGGGGCACACTGCCGAAGCGGCGGAGGTCGAGATACCACTCAAACGCCTCCTGCGGGAGGTTGTGTTCCTTGATGCGTTGCAGCAGCAGGTCGAGGTCCTCGAGGCGCTGGCCGCCGCCGATGATTTCGCCGTACCCTTCAGGCGCCAATACGTCCACGGACATCGATACTTCGGGTCGTCCGTCCATCGGCTTGAAATAGAAGGCCTTGATTTCGCTTGGGTAGCCGGTCACGGCCACCGGGCCGTCGAAGTGTTCCGACAGCGCGGTTTCATCCGGACTCCCGAAGTCGCCGCCCCATTCAAACGGCAGGCCCTTGCTCTTGAGCACCGTGACCGCCTCGTCGTACGTGATACGGGCGAAGGGCGCGGTGACGCGAGCGAGCTTCGATGTGTCGCGCTCGAGCACCTTGAGTTCACGCTCTCGCCGATCGAGCACGCGCCCAATCACGTGTGTCACGAGGCCTTCGGCGAGCATGATGACATCGTTGAGGTCGGCATAGGCGACCTCGGGTTCGACCATCCAGAACTCGGTGAGATGGCGACGCGTCTTCGATTTCTCCGCGCGGAACGTCGGACCAAAACAGTAGGTGCGTCCCAGCGCCATCGCGTTCGCTTCGTTGTAGAGCTGGCCGCTCTGCGTCAGATACGCGGTGGTGTCATCGAAGTACTGGACGGGAAACAGCGTGGTGGTGCCCTCACAGGCTGACGGTGTGAAGATGGGGCCGTCGGCGAGGATGAAGCCCCGGCTGTTGAAGTAGTCGCGCACGGCGTCAATTACTTCGTGGCGTACGCGCAGGATGGCCTGCTGGCGCTGCGACCGAATCCACAGGTGTCGCCGGTCCATGAGGAAGTCCACGCCGTGTTCTTTCGGCGTGATCGGAAAGTCGTGCGAGGCGCCCACCACGTCCAGGCCCGTGGCCTCGATCTCAAATCCACTTGGTGCGCGCGAATCCGCACGCGGCGTGCCGTGCACGATGATGGCGGATTCCTGGGAGAGGTGATCGGCCGTGGCGAAGATCTCGTCGCCAACGGCGGCTTTGGACATCACGGCCTGGATGAAGCCTGACCCATCCCGGACCTGCAGGAAGTGAATCTTGCCGCTGGAACGCTTGCCAGCCAGCCAGCCCTTGAGGGTGACCGGCGTCCCGACGTGCCTGGCAATGTCTTCGATGTAGACGCGCATCCTGTGATCTTATCGGAAAGTCAGGCCCCTACCGGAATTCCTCGACGTAGCGGGCCAGGAGTTCCCGAAGGGCCGCGAAGCGGGGGTGCTTGTGTAGCTGTTGCCGGGCGTATCGGAGTGTGCGAGGAATGTACTGAATGTAGACCGTGTTTCCGCGAGCGGTGGTCTGGTAGCCGAACGTGCCCAGCGCCTTGAGGTTGCGCTGCAGGGCCATGTCGTCGAACCGGCGGCGGAAGTCTTCGGCGTCACCCGGGCGCCCAGCGAGCGCCAGGAAGTACGCGAGCAATTCGTCCACATCCTTGTCCGAGATGTCCACATACGAATCGCGGAGGAGCGAGACGAGGTCGTAGGTCTCGGGTCCCATCCGCGCGTCCTGAAAGTCGATCATCCACAGCTGTCCGCCCGAAAGCATCAGATTCCGGCTGTGATAGTCGCGGTGGCACAGCACCCGCGGCTCAGCGGCCAGGGTCCGCACCAGGGCCATCAACTCCGTGCGCAGCGCGTCGCGATCACCGGGCGCAAACGCAACGCCCCGATAGGCTTCGAGGAAGTGTTTGATGAAGAAGTCCATCTCCCACGTGAGTTTGTCCTCGTCGAACGCGATGCTGTAGGAGATGTACTTCGGGTCGGCCAGCTCGCGCCCGCGCCGCTGCATCACCTCGATGAAGCCGACGGCCTGGCGGTAGAGTGCGGCATGAGCCTGCGCGGGCGCCGCGCCCACGTGGGCCTGAAGGGTCACATCACCCAGGTCTTCGAGGGCCAGCACGCCGTGGTCCGCCGCCTCACCCAGAATCTTTGGCACCGGCAGCGGCATCGCGCTCAGCAACTCAGAGACATTCACGAAGGGCAAAGTCGAGTACTCAAACGGGCCCGCACTGACCGCGAGCACAAACGACTGGCCGCTCGGTGGCAACACGCGGAAGTATCGCCGGTCGGACGCGTCACCGGTCAGCGGCACCACGCGTGCTGCGGACTGTTTCGTGCGGTCCAAATAGATCTGAACAGGAGCGGGCAGGGAGGGGGCGGACACCGATCAAGTGTACCGGGAAAACTGAGGATTGGCCCATTGGCCCATTGCCTCAGGGGCTCACTACAATCCGGTCGCAATTTGGCTGTACCATCGACCGCAGTGTTGCCCACGGTCGTACTCACAGCGGGTCTAGGCACGCGGCTTGATCCAATCACCCGGTACGTGGCGAAGCCGGCGGTGCCGATCGCGGGCAGGACGTTGATCGAGCGCGTGCTGGAGTGGCTGCACCGTGAAGGCATCAACGATGTCGTGTTGAATCTGCACCATTTGCCTGAGACCATCACGTCGGTCGTCGGTGATGGCGGTGCGCTCGGGTTGCGTGTTCGGTATTCCTGGGAACCCCTGATTCTTGGATCTGCGGGTGGGCCGAAGCAGGCGCTGGCGCTCTGGCCAGGGCACTCGGGCCCCATCCTGATCGTTAATGGCGACACCCTCACCGACGTGCCGCTGTCACCAATGATCGAGGCCCATCAGGCGTCTGGCGCTCGAGTCACTCTGGCCGTTGTGCCCAATACCCGGCCCGACCACTACAACGGCATTCGCGCGGATACGGCGCGCCGCGTGACGGACTTCGTGCCGAAAGGGCACGCCGACAGGTCATGGCACTTCGTCGGTGTGCAGGTCGTGAATGCGGATGTGTTTGATGGCCTGCCGGCCGCGACGCCGGCTGAGACGGTTGCTGGTGTGTATCGCGAGTTGGTTCGCACCGAACCGGGTGCGGTTCACGTGTGGACCGTGGAAGCTCCGTTCCTCGACGTCGGCACACCGGCTGACTACATCGCCGCGGTGCTGCACACGGCCGGGACCGGGAGGGTTGTCGTGGAAGGGGCGAGCGTGGTCGATGCGTCGGCCGTGCTGACCCGCTGCGTCGTGTGGGACGACGCCACGGTTGGCGCGAATGCGAACCTGACCGGTTGCGTCGTGCTGTCAGGCGCGCACGTGCCGCCCAACACCAACGCCACCGGTCAGGTCTTTATTCCCTAACGCTTGCGGACGACCGCGACCTGTTCCTGACCGCCGCGCCACACCAGCACACGGATGAGCGTGCCCACCGTGGCCCGCGAGAGCCGCGTGGTCACGTCGGCCGGTGTCGAGACGGCGGCGCCGTTGATCGCCAGAATCACGTCGCCGGGCGCCAGCACACCCAATGCTGCACTGCGAGGCGATATGTCGGCCACCACCGCGCCACCCCGGCCCGCCGGCACGCGCAGACGGCGTGAGAGCTCGGGGGTGATGGCCTCAATCGAGACGCCAATTCCGGTCTCAATCGGCGCGTCGGGTGCGGCTTCTTCAACCAGTTCGGGCTCGCCAACTTCAGTCGCCAGATCGAGTTCCTCGATCTTCACGTTGAGCGTCAGTTCCTTGCCGCCCCGCATCACCTTCACCGGCACCGTCGTGCCTGGCATCGTGCGCGTGACCATGCCGATCAGGTCTTCGCTCCGCTGCACAGGCTTGTCGTTGAAGGCCACGACCACGTCGTCGGCCTTGATGCCGGCCGAATCCGCCGGGCCGCCGCGGGTCACCTCGGACACGATGGCACCGCCGGGCTTGGAGAGGCCGTATTCCCTGGCGTCGGCCTCGCTCATGGCCAGGCTGACCACCTGCACGCCGATGCGACCGCGCACCACCTTGCCATTGCGCAGGCCCGGCAGAATCTCCTTCACGGTGTTGATAGGCACCGCGAAGCCGATGCCGATGTTGCCACCGGCGTCGTCCGAGATGATGGCCGTGTTGATGCCGACCACCTCACCCCGCACGTTCAGGAGCGGACCGCCCGAGTTGCCGCGGTTGATCGCCGCGTCGGTCTGAATCATCTCCAGGTCGCGGCCGCTCACGGGGCGCAGTTGCTGATCGGTCCGGCCCACGGCGCTGACCACGCCAACCGTGACCGTGTTTGAAAAGCCGAAGGGGTTGCCAATGGCCATCACCCAGTCACCGGGCTGAATCTGCTGCGAGTCGCCGAACTTGGCCTCGGACAACGGTGTCTTGGGCATCTCGGTGATCTGCAGGAGCGCGCTGTCGGTCAACTTGTCGCGGCCCACGACCTTGGCTTTCAGACCCGTGCCGGGTTCGCCCACGTTCATGCCGAACAGGAAGACTTCGATGCCCGTGGCATCTTCGACGACATGGTTGTTCGTGAGAATGAAACCTGCCTTATCGATGATAAATCCGCTGCCGGCTCCCTGGGCGTCGGGCAGTTCCTGCTGGCGCCCACGGGGCTGCCGCTGCAGAAACTCCTCCAGCAAGCCGCCGCCCTGGCCAGGCGCCGTGCGCAGGCGACGCGGCGAGGTCGTGCGGATGCTGACCACCACAGGATTCTGGTCGTGCGCGATATTGCGGAACGTGGCGGCGTCGAGGGGACCATCGAGCGGTGCGCTGTTGGTCGCGGGCACGTTGATCGTGCCCGCGAACGACGCTGAGCTGAAGTCGAAGCGTGCCGCGATCACCATGCCGGCCACGACAGACGCCAATGCAATCAGGAGCCCATAAAAAAAAGTCGCTTTCCGATTTGACATGACTGTGTGTGAACTCCTCAAAAAATGTTCCCTGAAGACCACAGGGTCTTCCGGCAGTATACCTACAGCTAGGACGCCGCCCCAGGCGCGAAAGTTTCCGTCCGGGCGCGGGCGACAGATTCTTTACATTTCGCCGTTCCAGTCGTCTGGCTCCGCCGCCGTTGACCGAAAGACTTCCAGGTGCCACTTGCCGCCGCCCCAGGGCTCGATGATGTCGGCCGCAATGACGTCCACCAGGATTTCGGCGAACGACCGCTGTTCGGGATCCTTCTCGAGGTGGTAGGCCGGGTCGTCCCACACGAAACTCGGGTACAGCAGGAGCGTCAGGAAGAGGTCGAAACCGTCATCAATGACGGTGATGAGCCCCACGGGCCGCTTCTGAGTGGAGTGGTAGACGAGGTACTTTTCCGCGCTCTGCGCCCGGATGTAGCGCTTGAGCGTAAATTCGCGGGCCACGATGTCTTCGACCGCGATCTTCTTTTCCCAGCATTCACGGCAGTACCGCTCGTCGCCTCGGGGCTCCACCACGTCCTTCGCGTTGCACAAGGCGCACCGCACGACATCTGCGCTCTTTCGGGCCATCGTCTGATTCTACCTTCCTGACGAGTCCTGCTTCCGGAACGACGGTGCGTACGCTCGTTCGATGTAGTCCTTCATCATCCGTCGGGTGCTGAACCGCGGGGTCACGGTGGCGATCGACTGCTTGACCGTGGCCATCCACCGGGTGGGCACGCCCTTGGTGGACCGTTCGTAGAAGCGCGGCACGACCTCTGTTTCCAGCAATCGATACAGCGCGTCCGCATCCGCGTCGTCGACCGCGCCGTGGTCAGCGCCGGTCAGGCCACCGTCGATGAGCCACCCGTTGTCGCCCGTATACCCTTCGGCCCACCAGCCGTCGCCAATCGACAGGTGCGGCACGCCGTTCATGGCCGCCTTCATGCCGCTGGTGCCACTGGCTTCGAGCGGCTTGCGTGGGTTGTTGAGCCACACGTCGCAGCCCTGCACCAGCATGTGCGCCACGTGCAGGTCGTAGTCGTCAACAAACGCCACCCGCCCGCCGAACAGCGGGTCCAACGCCTGCTTGAATATGTGCTGCAGATGGTGTTTGCCGTCGTCGTCGGCCGGATGCGCCTTGCCGGCAAACACAAGCTGCATCGGGTGTTTGGGGTCGTTGATGAGCCGCGCCAGTCGCGCCGGGTTGCGGAAGATCAGGTCCGGCCGTTTGTAGCCCGTGAAGCGTCGCGCGAAGCCGATGGTGAGCGCGTGAGGATCCAGCATGGCGCCACCGGCGACGACTCTCGCGGTGCCGGCGTTTTCTTCAGCAAACCGCACGCGCGCGCGCTCACGCACAAACTCGAAGAGGGATTCGCGCAGCGACCGTCGCACCGCCCACAGTTCCTCGTCGGGAATGTCAAAGACCGCGGTCCAGAACGCCGGTTCATCGTAGCGGTCGCGCCACTGCGCGCCCATGTGCCGATCGAACAGCCGACCCAGGTCGCCGGCCACCCAGGTTGGCACGTGTACGCCGTTGGTGATGGCGCCCACTGGCCGATCGCCAGCGGCGAGGTCGGGCCACAGCGGCGCGAACATCTCGCGCGTCACCTCGCCATGCAACTGGCTCACCGCGTTGATGGCGCCTGCCGAGCGCATGGCCAGCGCCGTCATGTTGAACTGCGGCCCGGCGCCGTTGTCGTACGTGCCGAGCGCCAGGAAGTGGTCGCGCTCTTCGCCCATCGAACCCCAGCAGTTCGCGAGTTGCTGTTCAACCAGGTTGAACGGAAACGCGTCGTGGCCCGCCGGCACGGGCGTGTGTGTCGTGAAGACCGTGGTGCGGCGCACCTCGACCAGCGCCGTCTCCCAGGTGGCGCCGTTCGCCAGTTCATCGCGCAGTCGCTGCAGTACCACAAACGCGGCGTGCCCTTCGTTCAGATGCCACACGGCAGGCGTCAGGCCCAGAGCCCGCAGCGCGAGGACACCGCCGAGTCCGAGCACCACTTCCTGCTGCAGCCGCATGTCCTGGCCGCCGCTGTAGAGGCGCGCCGAGAGTTCGCGGTCCCACGGCTGGTTCTGTTCCAGGTCGGTGTCGAGCAGCAGCAGGCGCACACGTCCCAAGCGCACTTCCCACACCTGCGCCAGGACGGTTCGCGTGCCCAGAGGCACAGCGACGACGCAGGGCTTGCGATCGTGGGTCTGGGCTTTGGCGATTGGCGCGTCAGCCCAGTTGAGGCGTTCGTACACCTCCTGCTGCCAGCCATCGGCCGACACCCGCTGCCGGAAGTACCCCTGCGGATACATGAAGCCGACACCCACGAACGGAATGCCCAGATCGCTGGCCTCCTTGCAGTGGTCACCGGCCAGCACGCCAAGTCCGCCGGCATAGATGGGGAGTGATTGATGCAGCGCGAACTCCGCCGAGAAGTACGCCACCACGCGATCGACCGTGCCGCCTGGCCGATCGGTCGTCGCGCCGACCTTCGTCTGCCAGTAGGTGCGCGCATGGCCATTCGCGGGCGCCCGCATCGCGTCCATCGTCAGGAGCGCGCGATCGTAGGCGGCCAGGAAATCCGGATCGTTCGCCGCGCGCTCCAGCGCGGGCAGATCCATCTGCCGGAGCATCAGCACCGGGTTGTGCGCGGACTGCTTCCAGCGCAGGTAGGCGAGCCGCCGGAACACTTCACGGCCGGCGTTCCAGGTCCATGAAAGATCGTGCGCAAGTTCGGGAAGCCGTGAGAGACGTTCGGGGAGTTGAGCCAGGTCTGGTGGAGTCATGCCGTGACAATTGACGCGAAGCGGGAGAGATCAATATTTCCGCCGGACACCACAACGACGATGCGCTTGTGGCCGGCGGCGCGAACCTGAGGTGAAAGAGCGGCGGCAAGGGCACAGGCGCCCGCGCCCTCCGCGATGATGTGGCAACGCTGGGCGGCCAGGCGCATGGCCGCGGCGGTGTCGGCGAGCGACACGACCACTGACGCGTCAACGGCTGCCTTGAGAAGGGGCCACATCGACGGGAGCACCGAACGGCCGCCGGCGCCATCCACAAACGACGGCGTCCATTGTTCGAAACGCATCGGCCGTCCCGCGGCCAGCGACGCCGCGAGCGGCGCGGCTGTTTCGGGTTCGGCCGCGTAGACGTTGGCGGTCGGACGCAGCGCACGCATCACACACCCGATGCCGGCCAGCAGGCCGCCGCCGCCGATCGCGGCGATGACGGCGTCCACATCGGGCACCTCCTCGAGAATCTCGAGCGCGACCGTGCCATTCCCGCAAATGAAATCATCATCGTCAAACGGATGGACGAAGTGCCCGGTCATGCGCGCGGACCGGTGTTCTTCAACCGTCTTCCAGCACTCGTCATAGGTCGCGCGGTGAATGGTGGCGCCCAGCCGCTCGATACTGGCGATTTTGGTGGCCGGCGCCGTGTCCATGACCAGGACCGACGCGCGTGCGCCGGCTTCCCGGGCCGCGAGTGCGACACCCTGCGCGGCGTTGCCCGCGCTCACGGTCCAGACACCCTCGGCGAGGGCGGATTTGGGAAGTCGGGCGATCGCATTGGCTGCGCCACGGAGCTTGAAAGAGCCGATGGGCTGGAAGATCTCGAGCTTGAGGAAGATTTCCGGGGCGCCATGGTCGATGGGATCCAGCCGGATGAGGGGGGTGCGAACGGCGACCGAGTACACCCGGGTTGCCGCCTCACGAACCGCCTGAAGGGAGATGGCGCGAGTGGATACGTCCATACGAACGCATTAGCGTATCACCACAAAATGAGGCAATTGGCCAATGGGGCAATGTGCTGTTTCTCAGACATTGGCTCATTGCCCCATTGTCATTGCCTCATTGGTCATTCTCAAATATGCTCCCGCAATGCAGACAATCAGTCGGCGCGATTTCATGGCCAGCACGGCGGTGGCGGGCTTGGCGGCAGCGGCGGAGCCATTGGTGGCGGCGTCGTATCGAGAGAGCCCTGCACGGGCTCCGGGGGTGAAGGTGCAGAAGAGCCTGCGTCCCGTGATCATCTCATCGTCGAACGGGCAGCGATTCAAGAATGGCGGCACGAAAACCTGTGTTGAGACCGCGTTCGAAATGATGATGAAGGGCAGCGACGTGCTCGACGCGTTGATCGCCGGCGTGAACATCGTGGAGTTGGATCCGCTGGATACCAGCGTGGGGTACGGCGGGTTACCGAACGCGGATGGTGTGGTGCAACTCGACGCGTCGGTGATGCACGGTCCCAAGAAGCGGGCGGGCGCGGTG
>CAZAZR010000115.1:0-13029 GCA_964489685.1 uncultured Solibacteraceae bacterium
ACGAGGACAGACCCAGGGGCCGCCCTACGAGGACAGACCCAGGGGCCGCCCTACGTCCCCCTCAATCACTGCAGACACGTCGCCACTTTGGTCATTTCGATCATTTCCCCATTACAGCGACGCGGGATGTCCGTGGCTGATCACCTGATTGAGAAGGTGACCGTGATGGTCATGATGATCGGGATCGCGATGCCATTGAGGCGCGTCGGCGAATAGCGCCATTGCTGGACGGCGTCGATCGCCGCCTGGTCGAGCAGCGGCACTGACCGAAGCACGGTGACGTTCTGCACGACGCCGCGTTCGTCGAGGGTCGCTTCGAGCACCACGGTGCCTTCGATGCGCGCGGCCTGCGCCACGGGCGGGTACGTCGGGGCTCTGAATACCGTGCGCTCGGGTGCGCGGATGATGCCACCCACGCGTCGCGGAAGCTCGGGATCTGGTACCGGCGGAGGCGGCGGGGCCAGTGACGCCGTCTTGACCGCGCCCACATATGGCAGGCCCGTGCCGACTCCCCCGGGCGCGCCGAGCGCGACGGGTGCGGGCGGCGGGGCCACCTCGGGCGTGATGCCATCTGGCGATTGCAGAGCGACGCTGGGCACCGCGGTGGGAACTGATGTGGTGGCCACCGGTGGACTCACCGGTGGCGGCGGCGCCGGCACCATGGCCAGCATGACGGTGGGAAGCCTGGTCTGGATTCCAGGCAGGTCAAGCGCCGCCGTAATCGGCAGCACGAGCAGCAACAGCACCACCACCAGGTGCAGCACCAGCGACCCGAGCTTCATCCAGCGAGGTGTCTTGCGCGGAGTCTCAGTAACGAGTACTTGCTCAAACAACGTTCGGGGCATGTGGCTCTCCTCTGCACGAGACACCTCGCGGCGTTCGCAAGACCGCTCACGCGGCTTTGGCAATAATTTGGAGAAGCTTCCCTGTGTAGTGAGACACCGCGCGTCGGAAAGTGGACGGCGGCCTTGAGGTTCAGGCCGCCCTACGAGAACCCGCCGGGGTCATTTCACAATCGGCGTGACCGTGAGCTTGCGAATCGCCACCTGTGAATGGTCGCCCTGAATCATGATCGGTCCCGGCGTGAGTTCGGCGTTGTCGAGCGCGCCGCCCGTGATGCCGTCAATCGCCACGTTGTCGTGGAGCTTCTGGCCGTTGAGCGTGACCGTGACGCGATCGCCCACGAGCACGGCGGTGAGCTGCTGCCATTCTCCGGCGGGCTTGCTCGCGTTCACCATCGGCACGGCACGGCCATAGACCGACGCGTGGCCCAGTATCTGGGTGGGCTTGCCAAAGTCATCCAGGAGCTGAAGTTCGTATCGGCCGCGCAGATACAGGCCGCTGTTGCTGTTGGCCTGAAGGCGGTACTCCAGCTCAACCTTGAAGTCGCCGAATTTCTGTTTACTGACAAGGTTGTTCGATGGCGGCGTGTTCGTCAGCAAGCCATCCGCCACGGCCCAGTTCAGCGGCCGGTCGGCGTGCTGCACACCAAAGGCATCAAGCGACGTTCCATCAAACAGCACCACCGGGGCGCCGTACTTGTGCGCGGCGTTGGCATTCGATGCCGGAAACACGGGCCGCCGGGCACCGGCCCAGTTGACCTCGCGGTCCACCACAGGCGTTGCACCGCGGCCACCCGTGCGCCACATGTGGCGGCCCACCAGCCGCTCCCCTTCCAGGCGCGCGCGGAACTCAGGTCCGGTGAGTCGGTCGGGTCTGCCGGCTTGAAAAATCAGCTCACCGTTCTCCACCTTCACCACGCCCAGTGGAATCGGGTTGCCGGTGCGGTTCAGCAAACGGCCCGAGAGCTGCCCGTTTTCTTCCTTCACCTCCACCCAGTACACAAACGCGGTGTCCGGCCCGGTCCCGGTGAAGTTCCAGGCCCCGACAAACGGCGACTGCCGGGCTCCCACGACAGGTGCAAACGCCGCGGCCGTCACAAGGAGGGCAAGAACCACGAGGGCAGACTTGGGTCTCATGGGCGTATCCTACGCTACAATTTCCGCGTGCAAATCATTCGAAGCCGCGAAACCTACGACGTCTGTATTGTCGGGTCGGGAGCCGGTGGCGGGATGGCCGCCAAAGTGCTGACCGAATCGGGCGCCCGAGTGGTCATGCTGGAAGCCGGCGTGAACTGGGACCCGGTCACAGACAGTCAGATGTTCGCGTGGCCGTACGATTCGCCTCGTCGCGGCGGCGGCACACCCGAACGGCCGTGGGGCGAATTCGGCGCCTGGATCGGAGGCTTTGCGATCGACGGCGAACCGTACACGACAGCACCGGGCAACAGCTTCCAGTGGTTCCGCACGCGCATGCTTGGTGGCCGCACCAATCACTGGGGCCGCATTTCGCTGCGCTTCGGCCCCAACGACTTCCGCCGCAAAAGTTTGGACGGCCTGGGCGACGACTGGCCCATTACATACGACGACGTGAAACCGTATTACGATCAGGTGGATCGATTCGTGGGCCTGTTTGGCACAGCGGAAGGACTGCCGAACGAGCCGGACGGCATCTTCCAGCCACCGCCGAAGCCGCGCTGCTACGAGCAGCTCATCAAGCGCGCGTCCGACCGCCTCAACATCACGTGCATCCCGAATCGCCTGTCGATTCTGACGCAGCCCCTCAACGGGCGCTCGGCCTGTCACTATTGCGGCCAGTGCTTCCGCGGCTGTGCGATGCACTCGAACTTCTCGTCGCCCTCGGTGCTGCTGCCGCCGGCCATGGCCACCGGCCGCCTGACGATCATCACCGACGCGATGGCGCGCGAGGTCACCGTCAACAGCGCCGGCCTGGCCACGGGCGTGGCCTACATCGACAAGACGACGGGACGCGACACTCACGTCCAGGCGCGCATCGTCGTGCTGGCGGCGAGCGCGTGCGAATCCGCGCGCATCATGTTGAACTCGAAGTCGCCGCAGTTCCCCCAGGGCGTGGGCAACTCGAGTGGCGTGGTCGGCAAGTACATCACTGACAGCACCGGCGGCAGTCTCAGCGCCTTTGTGCCGACACTGATGGACCAGATTCCGCACAACGAAGACGGCGTTGGCGGGGCCCATCTCTATATGCCGTGGGTGCTCGACAACAGCACGCTCGACTTCCCGCGCGGCTACCACATCGAGATCGGCGGCGGCCTTGGCATGCCCGGGTCGGGCTTCGGCGGCGGTATTCAGCGGTTCAGTGGCTTCGACAACGGACGTGAGATCGGCGGCTACGGCGCGTCGCTCAAGGCCGACTACCGCAAGTTCTACGGCGCCACGGTGAGCTTCGCGGGCCGCGGCGAGATGATTCCGAACGACAAGAGCTACTGCGAGATTGACCCGACGACCGTGGACAAGTGGGGCATCCCGGTGCTGCGGTTCCACTGGAACTGGACCGACCACGAACACAATCAGGTCAAACACATGCAGGACACGTTCCGCGCGATCATCGCCGAGATGGGTGCCACGCCGATGTCGCCCATGCCCTCGCGTGAGCGCGGCTACGGCATCTCGACCGGCGGCAGCATCATTCACGAACTGGGCGTCACACGCATGGGCAACGACCCGAAGACGTCGGTGGTCAACAAGAACTGCCAGGCCCACGACGTCAAGAACCTGTTTGTGGCCGACGGCGGCCCGTTCGTGTCGCAGGCGGACAAGAACCCGACGTGGACCATCCTCGCCCTCTCATGGCGCACCAGCGACTTCATCGCGGCAGAACGGAAACGGGGCGCACTGTAATGGCTACGATGAATCGCCGGACATTGCTCAAACTGGCTGCGGCCGCGCCGATGGCCGCGGCGTTTTCGTGGACCGGTGAAGAAGTGGTCCACGCGAGCCTGTTAACCCGGACCGCGCAGGCGCCCTTCAAGCCCGTATTTTTCACCGCCCACGAATACGAGACCGTCAAGGCTCTCGTGGATCTCATCATTCCGAAGGATGCCAAGTCGGGTTCCGCCACTGACGCGGGCGTGCCGCAGTTCATGGATTTCATTCTCAACGAACAGACCAACCGCCAGAACGCGATGCGGGGCGGTCTCGCCTGGCTCGACCTTGAGTGCCACCGGCGGTTCGATCGCGACTTCGTGCGGTGTTCTGACGCACAACGGCGCGGTGTGCTTGACGACATCGCCTGGCCCCAGCGCGTGAATCCTGCAACATCACACGGTGTGCCGTTCTTCAACAGCTTCCGCGACCTCACGGCCAGCGGCTTCTGGTCGAGCCAGATGGGCATCGAAGACCTTCAGTACATGGGCAACACGTTTGTGCCCACCTGGAACGGCTGCCCCGACGCTGTGCTGAAGAAGCTCGGGCTTTAATGGCTGCCCTGAAGATCTTCTCGGTCTCGTTCCTCGTCCTCTTCCTGGAGATTGCGCTGATTCGCTGGCTGCCCGCGAACATCCGACTGCTCTCGTTTTTTTCGAACTTCATTCTGCTGGCCAGCTTTCTCGGCATCGGCCTTGGCTGCCTGTTGGCCGACGCGCGGGCACGGCTATTCGCGTGGTTCCCATTCATCCTGCTCGCCATCGTGGCCGGTGCCGCCACATTCCGGCTGGAAGTGAATGTGGTGGCCACGGGCGCCATCTATTTCACCAGCGGCACCAACGAAGACATCCTTCAGATTGAAAGCGTCCTCCTCCTCCCCGCCATCTTCTTCGTGGTGGTCGCACTCTTCACGGCGCTGGCGCAACGCATGGGCCGCGAGATGAGCACCCTGCCCTCGCTGCCTGCCTACACCTGGAACGTGGCCGGGAGCCTGGCCGGTGTGGTGGTGCTGGGCGCGATGTCCTGGTACGAGCTCCCGCCGTCGGTGTGGTTCGGCATTGCGGCGGTGGTGGCCGCCCCGCTGCTGCTTTCAGCGGAACCCGGCGCCACATCCCGCAGCCGAGTCTGGGGCCCGGTCGGCGTGATCACCGTTGCGGCCACCGTCATCCTCGTCCAACTCATCTCGGCCAATACGCTGTGGTCGCCGTACTACAAGATCGTCGTGCGTCAGCAGGGCAACGACACCGTGGTAGAGGTCAACAACATCTTCCACCAGTCGATGGCGCCCCTCGAGCAGAAGGAATACTTCTACCAGTGGCCCTACGTCGTCTTCGGCGACACGTTTGAGAACGTGCTCGTGCTCGGAGCCGGCTCGGGCAGCGACGTCTCAGCTGCCCTGCGACACGGCGCGACACACGTGGACGCTGTCGAAATCGATCCGACGATCATCAGGCTCGGGCGCGAGTTGCATCCCGATCAACCCTTCTCAGACCCTCGCGTGACCGTCATCAATGACGATGCGCGGCATTATCTGAGGACGACGACCAAGAAGTACGACATGGTGGTCTTCGCGCTGATCGATTCACTGACACTACAGTCGGGCTTCTCAGGCGTGCGGCTCGAGAGCTACATGTTTACGCAGGAGGCTTTTGCCGACGTGCGCGACAGGCTGACCGACAACGGCGTGCTGGCCGTCTACAACTACTTCCGCGAACCGTGGCTGGTGGACCGTCTGGCCAACAGCGCGGCGGTGGCCTTTGGCACCGAGCCGTATGTGCACGTGCACGAGGCGCGGTCGTTCCTGGGCGTCATGCTGGCGGGACCGCGCGTGGCACAAATGCCCGCGTCGCCGGCCATTCCCGAGCGGGTGACCGCGTTTGGGCAGTCGCACGCGCCAAGCCCGGCGCGACTCCATCATCGAGACACCAACATCGAGCCGGCGTCCGACGACTGGCCGTTCCTGTACTTGCGCGACCGCCACATCCCGCGACACTACATCTACACGCTGCTGTTGATTCTGGGTGCGTCAGTGCTCGTCGTGGCGCCTGTGGTCCGGAGGGCGACGGGCCGCTGGTCGTGGGAGTTCTTCCTGCTGGGCGCCGGCTTCATGTTGCTCGAAACAAAATCCATCACCCAGTTCGCGTTGCTGTGGGGGTCCACGTGGGTGGTGGCATCGTTGGCCATTGCGTCTGTGCTGGTGATGGCGCTCGCGGCCAATCTCGTCGTGTCGCGATGGGAGGTCCGGAAGCCCTGGGTCATCGGCACGGTACTGCTCGCGTTGCTTGGCATCAGCTATCTGGTGCCGGTGGGTCGCCTGGCGTTTGACAGTCTGGCGGCGGAGTCTCTGACCTACGCCCTCCTCGGCTTCAGTCCCATCTTCTGCGCAGGTCTCCTCTTCGGCTCCGCGATCAAGCGCTCATCGTCGCTCCCCCGCGACTACGGGACGAACCTGCTGGGGGCCATGGTGGGCGGTGTGGCGGAATACGTGGCGCTGGTCACGGGCTACGGCGCCCTCATCGGGCTCGTGGCGGTGTGTTACGTCGGGGCGTTGATCGCGCGGTCGTTTTCCGGCGATCGCGTGGGAAAATAGACCATGCGCGTTTTGCTCCTGGTCGCGGCCATTTTCGCCAGTTCCCCAGTTCCTCAGCTCTCCTTGGCCTTGAGACCCAGGCCGAGCCACGAGAGCGTTTCTTCGTCCCCAAATGTGGCCACGCTCTATCGCGTCAACTGCGTGATGTGCCACGGCCCCTTGGGAAAGGCGGCCATTCCCGAGATGGCGTTTGTGGGCCGGAAGTGGAAACACGGGACGACGTCCACCGACATGGCAAAGATCATCACTGACGGCGTGGCGGGTACGCCGATGATGGCGTTCAAGGGCAAACTCAAGCCCGACGAGATCAAGGCCCTGGCGAGCCACATTCGCGCGTTCGACAAGACCCTGCCTCCGGACAAATGACGGCCGATCCGCACCCTATGGCCTCAATCAACGTCGCGCTCATCGGCTACGCGTTCATGGGGCGGGCGCACAGCAACGCCTACCGCCAGGTCGCGTCGTTTTTCTCGCCGCGAAGGCCGCCGCGCATGAACGTTATCTGCGGACGCACCGGTGCTGAGGTTGAGCGCGCACGGCAGACGCTGGGCTGGGAGGAAGCCGCCACCGACTGGCGCGAGGTCGTGCGGCGGAAAGACATCGACCTCGTGGATGTGTGCACGCCTGGCGACAGCCATGCGGAGATCGCCATCGCGGCGGCGCGTGCGGGCAAACACGTGCTGTGCGAGAAACCGCTCGCGAACTCGCTCAAAGACGCCGAACGCATGCTGGCGGCCGTTGAAAAGGCCGGCGTGGCGCACATGATCTGCCACAACTATCGGCGTGCGCCTGCCGTGATGCTGGCCCGGCAACTCATCCGCGAAGGGAAGCTCGGAGAGATTCGCCACTATCGGGGCACGTACCTTCAAGACTGGATGTCGGACCCGGCCGCGCCATTCAACTGGCGGCTCGACCGCACCAAGGCCGGCTCAGGCGCCCTCGGCGACATCGCGTCGCACTCGATCGACCTCGCCCGGTTCCTCGTGGGCGACATTTCCGAAGTCTCGGCCGACCTGACGACGTTCGTCAAGACCCGTCCCAGTGGGGAACCGGGGAAGGGCCTCGTAGCTCGGCCTGGGTCTCAAGGCCGAGGGGAAATGGTGGACGTCACTGTGGATGATGCGGCGATGGCGCTCGTGCATTTTGCCAACGGTGCGACCGGCACGATCGAAGCCACGCGCATGGCCAATGGCCGCAAGAACTACAACCGATTCGAGATCAACGGCCGGCTTGGCAGTGTGGCGTTCAACCTGGAACGGATGAACGAACTTGAGGTCTACTTCGACAGTGACCCGCCCCACCTGCGCGGCTTTCGCACGGTGATGGTCACGGAAGAGTCACACCCGTTCATCGGGCATTGGTGGCCGCCCGGACACGTCATTGGCTACGAGCACACCTTCGTCCATACGGTGTACGACCTCCTCGAAGCGATCGCGGACGACACGGTGCCGTTCCCGAATTTTTCGGATGGCGTCGAAAACCAGCGCGTGCTCACGGCGATCGAACGCGCGGCGAAATCCCGCCGCTGGCAGAAGGTCTAAATGAAGCTTGGTGTGTTCGGCGTTCTGCTGTCTGACCGTCCTCTCGAGCCGATGCTTGACGCGGTCGTCGAACTCGGTCTGGATGCGGTGGAGCTGGGCACGGGTGCCTATCCGGGCGACGCGCACTGCAAGCCAGTCGAACTGTTGTCGAACGACCGAAAGCTGCGGGCTTTTCGCGATGCCATCCGCGCCCGCGGCCTGACCATCAGCGCGCTGAGTTGTCATGGCAATCCCCTGCATCCTGACCGGCGGATTGCCAAGGCGCACGATGAGGTGTTCCAGCGTACGGTCCAACTTGCCGCGAAACTCGAGGTGCAAACGGTCATCACCTTCAGCGGCTGCCCCGGCAGCGACGTCCAGGCCCAGCAGCCGTCATGGATCGTGTCGCCATGGCCGCCAGAGTTTGCGGCGGCACTCGCGTGGCAGTGGACAGAACGTGTGGTGCCGTACTGGACGGCCACGGCGAAGACATGCCGGGCCGCGGGTGTTCGTGTGGCCGTGGAGATGCACCCGAACTTCGTGGCCTACAACGCCGAGACGATGCTCCGGCTGTCAGCGATTGCACCGAAAGTGATCGGGTGCAATTTCGACCCCAGTCACCTGTTCTGGCAGCAGGCGGATCCGGTGCAGGCGATTCGGGCGCTCGGCGATCGCATCTTTCACGTCCATGCCAAAGACTGCCGGATCGATGCGGCCAACACCGCGCTCAATGGTGTGCTGGACGCGAAGCCGTACACGAGGGAGCTGGACCGTTCCTGGCTCTTCCGCACGGTGGGCTACGGTCATGACGCGCGCGTCTGGAAAGACATCATCTCGAACCTGCGCCTGGCAGGCTACGACCACGTCATCAGCATCGAGCACGAAGACAGCCTGATGTCGCCGGCGGAGGGACTGCGCAAGGCCATCGACTTCCTCCGGCCCATCATCATTTCGCAGCCCAAAGGTGAAGCCTACTGGGCTTAGGGCCTGTCAGGAAATAGGTGACGCATTTGGACCGCCGATCCATCCCGCCTCGACGCTCCAAATGCGTCACTTATTTCCTGACAGGCCCTTGGGGAATGGCGAGATACCGGAGTCGTACGTAGCGCGGCTGGGCTTCAATCGCGCGGGCGCGGCCAGCTCCGCCAATCCACGGCCGGCGGCTATACTACGAGCCGCTCATGAGTCTCAGTCCTGGCACGCGCCTCGGTTCGTATGAAATCGTCTCGCCCCTGGGCGCAGGCGGCATGGGCGAGGTGTATCGCGCGAAGGACACCAAGCTCGGCCGCGACGTGGCGATCAAGGCGTTGCCCGAGGCGTTTGCCCTTGATGCCGACCGCCTCGCGCGTTTTGAACGCGAGGCCAAGACGCTTGCGTCGATCAACCACCCGAACATCGCGGCGATCTACGGCATCGAAAACAACGCGCTCGTCATGGAACTCGTTGACGGCGAAGACCTGTCCGCGATTATCGCGCGCGGACCGATGGCGCTCGACGACGTGCGGCCGATCGCGCGACAGATAGCCGACGCGCTCGAGGCCGCGCACGAACAGGGCATCATCCACCGCGACCTGAAACCCGCCAACATCAAGGTCCGCGCCGATGGCACGGTGAAGGTTCTGGACTTCGGCCTGGCGAAGGCGATGGATCCCGCAGGCGCCTCCGGTGCCAATGCGTCGAACTCCCCCACCCTCACGGCCCGCGCCACACAGATGGGAATGATCATCGGCACCGCCGCGTACATGGCGCCGGAACAGGCGCGCGGTCGCGCGGTCGACCGCCGCGCGGACATCTGGGCCTTCGGCGTCGTGCTCTATGAGATGCTGACCGGCCGGCGTGCCTTCGAGGGCGACGACATTTCAATCACGCTGGCGAGCGTGCTCAAAGACGACGTGAGCTTTGCCGCGCTGCCCACCGAGCTGCCCACGCCAATCCGGCGTCTGCTGCGGCGCTGCCTCGAGAAGGATCCAAAGCGCCGACTCGGTGCCATCAGCGATGCGAGACTGGAGTTGGAGGAGTCGGCCAGCCCGCTCGATTCGGCGCCGGTAGCGGTGGCACGTGCCGGCATCGGGCGACTGGAACGCGCGATATGGGCATCAGTGGCCGTTCTCGCGGTGATCGCGGTGATCGTCGTCGTGTTCGTGACGCCGCGTTCGGCGTCCGCACCGGATGGGCCGCCGGCTCGATTCGGCGTACTTCCTCCAAGCGGGGGCAGATTCACCGGCCTCGTACCCCGGTTCGCAATCTCGCCGGACGGCCGGGCACTGGTGTTCGCCGCCACGCTTGAGACCGGCAAGCCCGAGCAACTCTGGCTTCGCCGGCTTGACTCAACCGAGGTTCGGCCGATTCCTGGAACCGCAGGCGCTATCGGCGCCCTCTCGCCTCAGTCTCCTTTCTGGTCTCCTGACGGGCGCTACGTCGCGTACTTCGTGGAGACCGATTTGGACACCAGCATCCGGGGACAGAGCAGACTCCTGACGTTGGACTTGCAGGGTGGCAGCGTACAAAAGGTGTGTGACGTGCCCTTGAACAATGGGGGAGGCAGCTGGAATGCCGAAGGTGTGATCCTGGTCTCCAGTCAGGCGACCAAGGGGATTCAGCGCGTCCCAGCCACCGGCGGCGTGCCCGTACAAGTCACGACGCTCGACCCATCACGAAACGAAGTGGCACACCTCTTCCCGCAGTTCCTTCCTGATGGCCGACACTTCATTTATCAGGTACGTTCTGCCGAGCGCTCCGGATGGACGACCTTCGTCGGCTCGATCGATTCGTCCGACCGAAAGGAGTTGGTGCAGTCCGACTACGCGCGGTTTGCGGGGCCGAACATGCTGCTGTATCTCAAGGACGACAACCTGCTGGCTCAGATCATGGATCCGCGGGCGCTCGCGCTGGTCGGCGAGCCGGTGCTGGTCGGCGCCGGAATCAATTCGATGCCCTCGAACAGACGAGCGGGATTCTCGGTCTCGAACACCGGCGTGCTGGTCATGAACAGCAGTTCCGATGCCGTGAAGACCGTCGCTCTCGATCGGCAACTCACGTGGGTAGACCGCAGTGGCAAACCCGTTGGAACGATCGCCACTCCAACCTCGGCGGCAAGGTTGCGTCTCTCTCCGGATGGCACCAGGGTCGTCCTGATCGAGGCTACGCCGCGCTCTTTCAACCTGACCATGGGATCGCTGTGGGTGGCGGACCTTGGCCGCGATGCCAGAGCGCCGCTGACCGCAGGCCAGGCCCTGGCGCTCAGCCCGACGTGGTCGGCCGACAGCGCCCGGGTCCTGTTCGGATCGGGGCACGAGAATGGCAACGCGACGATGATGGAGCGGGCGGCGAGCGGCGCCACCCAGGCCAGCACGGTGGTCGAAGCGGGAGGGCGCACCATCCTGCCGCTCGACGAATCCGCCGACGGCGCTCGGGTGGTGTTTACCAGCGCGCAGGCCGGTGTGCGGAGTCTCCACATTCTGACCAGGTCCGACGGCAAGTCGGCCCCCTACCTGACGAGCGAGTTCGACTATCCCCAGGCGTCGCTTTCACGGGATGGGAAGTGGCTGGCGTACGTCTCGAATGAATCCGGCGACTACCAGGTCGTCGTCCAGCCCTTCCCCGATCCGTCCCTAGGGAAATGGCCCATCTCCACCGGTGGTGGATTTTCCCCCCGGTGGCGACAGGATGGCCGCGAACTCTTCTATGTGGACTACGAGGGGCGGCTGGTCGCCGTCTCAATATCCGCCGACCGGGCCTTCGCGCCTGGCCGCGCCACCGTGCTGTTCGCGTTGCCCTCCGCGCCTCGGCGCAGCGCGCTTGGAGCGCCTTATGTGTACGACGTCGCGGCAGACGGCCAGCGTTTCCTGGTGTCGCTGCCGTCCTCGGATTCGTCGCAAGACAGTCCACTGACCGTCACGACGAACTGGACGGCATTGATGAAGAAGTAGTCTGACAGGCCCCTCGATCAGCTGGGCCACGTTTCGCGAAAAGGCCTCCAGATCACCGACGTTCAGCTCAATCCCATCGAAGACCCGGTTGTAGTCGACCTCGTAGCAGGCAATGTCCCTGGTATCCGATCGTCATTTCGCAGCCCCGGGGCGAGGCGTTGTCGGTGGTGGCGGCCGTGTTGTGGGTGTTTGTCAGGATGGCGTGGCCCGCCGCCTCATCGTCACCGACGCCGGACTGGACCCAGAATCTGATCCAACCATCCGCCCACGATGGTGAGCACGATCTGCGGCGGCGCGACGTGTCCCCCGTCATAGACGACCAATCGCTTGGGCGGTGGCGCGCACGCCGATCACGGCGCACCGGCTCCTCCACCGGTGGCGGGCGCCGCGTTCGACGCCTGCCTCCAGCGCATGCCAACCCGTCCGCGATCCCTTTCTGGAGCAGCCTGCGCCTATGCGGCCATTGGCAAGACCGAGCTGTCACGTCAGCGCCGGGCCACGCCGGAGTCATTCTGGACGGGCAAGCCCTTCAGGGCCCCTTGAGCGCCATCCGCTACTTTTTGATCGTCGGGTAGACGATACCGAGCTGCTCGAGGCACGTCTTGTACTTGGTCGGGTCGAAATAGAACTTGCGCATCTGGTCGCGGTACCGCGCCATGATGTCGCGGTTCAACTCAATCGCCGGCGTATCCTGCGCGCGGATCAGGGGCTCGTACTTCTGTTCCTTCGTCTGCACGTCGTTGAAATAGCTCCAGGCCGACGCCACCAGTTCCGGCTTGAGCATCAGGTCCACCAGCGTCATGGCCTGAGCCTTGGCGCCGGCGGTCGCGCCCTTGTGAGCAATCGGCGTCGCCATCGCGATCGAATCCGCCCAGTTGTGCCCGGGCAGTCCGGGAATGTTCGAGGGGAAGGACAACGTCACGGTCGGCACATTCCAGGAGATGTCACCGATGTCGTCTGAGCCGCCGCCCCGGTTATCCGTAACGGGAGGGCCAAGCGGACCAAGACGCGTGGACAACCCGGTTTCGCGGACGCCGAGTTCCTTCTGGACCGCACGCGCCAGCGTCTGATCGTCCTCGCTCCACTCGGGGAGGCCGACCTTCTGTATATTGGCAAAGGTCGCCTCGGCAACGGGCCGGCTGAAATGGCGCGGCCAGGCGGCGCCCAGCACGCGCGTGGGCAGCAACTTCGTCCCCGTCATCATCGCGGCGCCTTGCGCGATCGTGTCGCCGATCTGCCAGAGCTCC
>CAZAZR010000116.1:0-12974 GCA_964489685.1 uncultured Solibacteraceae bacterium
TCGCCGGACTCAAGGATGAGCGGCTGATCGCGGCCCGATACCGGTCGCCGTAGCGGCCATCAGTCGTCATGATCAAGACGCCCGGCGGCACAGGTTCCGGCGTCGTGGACGAGGCGACAGGCGTCATCGTGACCAATCTGCATGTCGTGCGTGGCGAGAGCAAGGCCACGGTCGTGTTCAGCAACGGCGACGACGTGTCGGTGGTTGATGTGGACGAACGACGCGACATCGTCCTGCTCAAGATCAAGGCGTTCGGACTGACGGCGGCGAAGGCAGGACATTCGGATCGGGTGCGCGTCGGCGACCGTGGGGTTCTTGTCAGTTTCCCCCGCGGGCTGGAGTTGACGGTCAGTGACGGTGTGATCAGCGCCGAGCGACAGACTTCATATGTAGGTGTTGGTAGTCAACATATTAAGGCGCGCACGGGGACACTGACGGGTCCGGCGGCCGCGTCGTCTGTTTTTTCAGCCACGCGCCCCCGTTTGACGTCGGTCATGTCGGAGACATGCCTTCTCCGACGATCAACGTATCGAAGGCGACAGGGTGGGGACCAGGCGCGACGCGCACCACCGCCCAGGCCACCGCTGTCAACGCGTTCGCGCGCGGTCCAGGCGTTGGCCGGGCCGGCCTCGGTGATGCGAATTGTGCGATCGGGGCGCTCGAAAACGCGCACGCCGTCCGCGACGCGAATCTGGTGTTTCTGCCGGTGGACCCCAGGATGGATTCACTCCGCGCTGACGCTCGCTTCCAGGCGCTGGTCGAACGTTGCGCCTTTACGCGGAAGCGCCAGAGCGTGGCAGATGGTTGGACACGGAGTCGTATAATCAGCCTGCACATGCCACTTGAAGCGGGAGCGCGGTTGGGCCCGTACGTCATTGTCGGCCCCCTGGGCGCGGGAGGGATGGGCGAGGTGTATCGCGCTCGCGATGCGCGCCTGGATCGGGATGTGGCAATCAAGGTCATCCCCGCTTCGCTCGCCCGGGATCCCGATCGCGTTGCCCGGTTTGAGCGTGAAGCCAAAGCGGTGGCGGCTCTCTCGCATCCCAACATTCTTACCATTCATGACACCGGCACCGTCGGCGACACGCTGTATGTCGTGATGGAGTTGCTGGCCGGCGAGACGCTGGGAGATCGACTCAAGCAAGGACCCCTGCCAGTCCGGAAGGCATGCGAGGTTGGAGGACTGGTCGCGCGCGGGCTGGCCGCCGCGCACGAGAAAGGCATCGTGCATCGCGACCTCAAGCCCGACAACATCTTCCTCACCGACAACGGCCAGGTGAAGATTCTTGATTTTGGATTGGCACGGGCCGCGGGCGAGCCATCAGGCACGAGTGAGACGCGAGCGGCCATCACTGATGCCGGGGCGGTACTTGGCACCGTCGGCTACATGGCGCCAGAACAAGTGCGCGGCCAGGCTGCCGATGCGAGGGCGGACCTGTTCGCGCTTGGCGTGGTGCTCTACGAAATGTTGTCAGGTCAGCGCGCGTTTGCGCGGGGCACCGCTGCTGAAACCATGACGGCGATTCTGAATGACGATGCGCCGGAATGGTCGTCGGGAGCCCGGCAATTACCGCCGGCACTCGACCGCATCGTCCGCCATTGTCTCGAGAAGAATCCTGCGGAGCGTTTTCAGACGGCGCGCGACGTCGGTTTTTCCCTTGATGCACTGCCAGGTTCCGCCGCATCGGGCGCGCCTGTGTCTACGACTCCGGCACCGTCGCGGCGATCGCGCGAACGTGTGGCGTGGGCGCTGGCCACGCTGTCGCTTGCGGGACTGGCTGCCTGGTTGGCGTTCGGCCGTCCTGCCGCCGGGAGCGGGCCGTCCGAGGCGTACCGCGCCACGTTGCTCTTGCCGGACGGTGTTTCATTGGCCACGACGGTCTCCCCCGGACTTCGATTTGCGCTGTCGCCGGACGGACAGAAACTGGCGTTCATCGGAGGGGGCATCGGCCACGGTCGCGCGTTATGGATTCAGTCGCTTCGTGACAGGTCCGCGCTCATGATCGAACGATCGCTGGGAGCGATTGGGCCGTTCTGGTCACCCGACAGCCGGACCGTGGCGTTTTTTGTGGACCGGCAGTTGATGAAAGTGGATGCGGCTGGTGGCCGTCCCGCCGTGATTGGCACGGCGCAGGGCAATGGCGTGTGGAGTCCAGACGGTCAGCACATTGTGGTGGCTGACGTGAGGGACGGCGTGCGCGCGTTGTCGCCCGACGACGGCACCGTGCGGCAGGTGATCGCACCGCAGACGGGACTGATCCGTTTCTCCCCCATGTTCCTGTCAGACGGGCGCCGACTGATGTTCGGCGAGTACACGCCGGGCAATCGAACGGGTTACAGTTGGTATGTCACTGACCTTGAAGGATCGCAGCCGACACTGGCGTTCGAGGGCGCCGTCGATATCGATCGGGTGAACGCACTGAGTGCCTCCGGACATATTGTGTGGACGCGAGACCAGAACATCCTGGCCCGGCCCGAGCAGTCCGATGCGACACCCGCATCTGAGCCAGTGGTGCTCGCGGGTCCGGTTGACGGACAGCCGCGTGGCACCGCGGCATTCTCCATTTCACAGACCGGCGTGCTCGTCTATCAGACGGCAGTAAACGACAATCGCTCGAGTCTGGTGTGGTTCAGCCGCGCAGGCAAACGCCTCTCGCAACTTGGCGTGGACGCGGACTATTCGAACCTGGAGGCATCGCCCGAGGGCACGCGCCTCTTGGTCTCGTTGCCTGACGGCGGACGCGCCAGGGACATCTGGGTGTTGGACATGACTCGCGGAGTGCCGACCCGGCTGACGTTCGATGAGGCCGACGAGCGCAGCGCCGCATGGTCGCCGGATGGCCGGTCGATTATCTATCGTGGTCGCGAAGGCGAACTGTTCACACGACCTGTGGGCGGTGGTGAGGAGCGGCCGTTCGTCGTCGACAAACGCAGCAAGGATCCGCGGGGCTGGTCTGCGGATGGCCGGTTCTTCCTGTATCGCGCCACGGGCAATGGCAATGACCTCTGGGTGAAACCGGCGGTTCCCGAAGCGGCGCCGTATCCGTTTATCGCCACGCCGTTCGGTGAGGCGTACGGCGAGTTCTCTCCCGACGGACGTTGGGTGGCGTACGTCTCTGACGAATCAGGCGCCCAGGAGGTCTATGTCACGGCGTTTCCGTCGGGGCAGGGCAAGACCCGTGTGTCTTCCGATGGAGGTCTGTTCCCGCGCTGGCGAAGAGACGGCAGGGAGATGTACTACCTCAGTCCCGACGGCAAGATGATGGTGGCTGCAGTCGTGCCGGCCGCGTCAGGATTTCAGGTGGAGACCGCGACGGTGCTCTTTCAGACCAGCGTCACTGCCGGACCGGGAACGCCGTTTGTGGTCTCGCCCGATGGGCAGCGCTTTCTGATCAACTCGACGGTTCCGTCCACCGATCCGCCTTCATTGAGCGTGGTCTTCAACTGGCCGGCCCTGACCAGAAAGAAATGACGGTCTCATCCGTAATCGAATTCACCCCCAGAGGGTTGATATCGGCGCCGCGATGATGCGGTCCGAGAGCCAGAACGTACGGGGCCCGGTGTGCAGGACGATGCCGGCGATGAATTCCTTGTCGAACCGATCGCGCATGGTCATCAGATGGCGCGCCGCGGCGGTGGTGGGCGCGGCATCGGCCTTCACCTCAAAGGCAATGAGCCGGCCGCCCCCCAGTTCGACCAGGATGTCCACCTCGAGCCGTCCCTCCTGCTGCCGCACGTGAAACAGGCGGGGCCGCGTCTCACTGACGGGCACCTCGGCGCGAATTTGCGAGACCACGAACGTCTCGAGGAACCGGCCGAATAGATCACCCTGGCGCAGGGCGCCGTTGGTGTCGAGTCTCAACGCCGCGCCGGCGAGTGCGGGGTCCACCAGGTGGCGCTTCGGACCGAGTACGAGACGCTTGAGCCGATTCGAGGTCCACGCGGGCAGACTCTCGGTGACAAACAGGTTGCTCAGGAGTCGGTCGTAGGCGAGCGCAGTCTTGCGATTGATCCCGGCCGCATCAAACAGCGTCTTTTCATCCACGACGCCCGCCGTATTGAGCGCATACGCCTCGAGGTAGCGACGGAGGCGAAGCGGGTCGCGACCCGCTTCCACCAACTGTGCGTCGCGGGTCAGCAGGTGCTCGAGGTAACTGTCCAGCCAATGCTGGCGAGCCGTACCGTTCAGGCGTAGAGCGGGTTCCGGAAATCCACTCTGAAAGATGAGGTCCACATATCCGCGCAGGTCGGGCGTCGGGTGGGCCGGTTCAAGGGGTGCGCCTGACACAACCCGATCGACGAACGACGGTCTGCGGATGGTCCCCACCTGCTCGCGAACCGTCATGCCGAACATCGGTAGCCTGGTGACCCGCCCGGTCCCAGGACACCACTCGCCATCGAGTTCAGCCCGAACCGATCCGGTGATGATGAACCGCGCAGGGTCGGGCCTGGCGTCCACGGCGCGTTTCACGGCGCCAAGCACACCTGGCACCATCTGCCACTCGTCGATCAGCACCGGTTCCTGAAGTCCTCGGAGCGCGGCGTCCGGATCGGCCCTGAAGGCCTGCGCCTCCGCATCAGTGTCGAGCCGGACCACGGATTTCGCGTGACGAGCCGCAGTCGTGGTCTTGCCAGAGGCCCTCGGGCCGACCAGCAGCAACGCAATCTCGACCGCGTGGGCGAAGGATTCAAGGCCCGCTTTCCCGATCGGTATGCGGAGCCGAAGGTCAGTTGGCGGCTCGGTTCCCTGTCGCTGACCGAGCAGATGATTGGTGACGTCCGGCTTGGTTTGATCGTGTTGTTCGGTGCCGTCGTCTGTGTGCTGCTCATCGCGTGCACCAACGTGGCAAACCTCATGCTCGCGCGCGGTGCCTCGCGGCCCCGGGAGCTGGCGGTGCGCAGCGCGCTGGGCGCCAATCGCTGGCGACTGGTCCAACAGCTCCTCGTGGAAACGCTGGTGCTGACCACCGCCGGCACGGTGCTCGGGCTCGGCGTGGCGGTGGTGAGCCTGCAACTGCTGCTCTCGCTCAACCCCGGCAACATCCCCAGGCCATAGGGGAGTCCGGCGAATGGTACGACAGTCGATTCACTGTTCGTGCAAAAATGTAAATGTGTGAGCACTTATGGGGGCTACCCGCTGGACGACCTCGTGAATGGGCTGCACAGTTTTGCATCGGCGCCTGGAACAGACCATGCATGGTTCACGGCCGTGATTCCCTCAAATCTGCAGGCAAATGTCCCGGTCAAAGTTCTCTGGCATGAATGATCGTTGGGACACGCTGACCGGCCCGCAAGCGTTGTGGCTTCTGGTGGCCATCGGCACTGGGACCGGAGTTCTGACCGCACTGGGATTGGGTCTGGCCAGCATCCAGTTGGGCCACTTTGTCCCCCAGGGCGTCAACCTCGCGTGGACTGGTCCGGTCGGCACCACGATCCTCACGGTCGCATGGGGCACCCTGGTGTGGGTGATCGGCGCGTTCGTGCCTGTCCTGCGTCGGCCGTCGGCGTTCATTGCGGCCGCCGTCTGGTTGCCGTCGGCAGGTCTGCTCCTCAACCTGAATGGTCTGCACCCGGCAGCGGCGGCGGTGTGCGCGGCTGGCGTGGCCACCGTGGCCATGCGCATCGCGACTCGTGCCCCGAAGCTCGTCGTGCAACTTGGCCGACGGGTGGCGCTCGCCGGAATGTTCCTCACGTCGGTCGCGTTCATCACCATGGTGATGGCCATGCCTGCGATCGAAACATGGAAAACCGCCCGGGTGTCCCCACCGCAGGCCGAGGCGCCCAACGTGCTCCTGATTGTGCTCGACACCGTGCGCGCGAAGAGCCTCGGCGCCTACGGCCACGACCGCGCCACCTCCCCCTTCCTGGATCAACTGGCGAAGACGGGCGTTCGTTTTGCGCAGGCATTTTCAACGGCCCCATGGACGACCCCGTCGCACGCCAGCATCATGACGGGTCTCTGGCCCTCTGAACTCGCGCTGGGCTGGAAGCGCAGCCTTGACGACGGCAAGCCCACGGTGGCCGAGGTCCTGAGCAAGGCCGGCTACGCCACGGCCGGTTTTGTGGCCAACATGGGCAGCGCGGGTGTGAGCTCGGGGATTGCGCGGGGATTCACGCACTTTGAGGACTACCCGATTTCGACCTGGAACGTCCTGCGGGGTTCGAAGATTGGCGACGAGATCACCTCAAGCCTCTGGCTGCGCGATCTCCTGGGACGCCACAGCAGTCCCGACCGGAAGCGAAGCCCACAGGCCTCGGCAGAGTTTCTTTCCTGGCTCGACGATCAGCACGATCAGCAGGACCGGCCCTTTTTTGCCTTCCTCAACTACTTCGACGCCCACAACCCGTATGAGGCCCCGTCGGCATTTGAAGCACGGTTCGGAGTGTTTCGCACACCGCGCCCCACCGATGTGACGCCTCTCGACTGGATGGAGTACACCGACGCCCAGAGGGCGGTGGCGCAGCGCACCTACGAGGCGGCGATCGCGTATCAGGACGATCAGCTGAAACAGTTGTTTGCTGAATTGGAGACACGCGGCACGCTGGCCAACACGCTCGTCATCGTCACATCAGATCACGGCGAGGAGTTTGGCGAACACGGTGTCATGCGGCACGGCAATTCGCTGTATCGGGCCTCGGTCCATGTCCCGCTGGTAATCTCGTTTCCGAATCACCTTGAGGGCGGCCGAGTCATTTCGACCCCCGTCAGTCTGAGGTCCATCGCCGCCAGTCTCTCCCAGATGGTGCCCGGACTGGGACCCGACCTCTTCCCCGGCCCCAGCCTCTTCGACATCATGGCGGACGAGACAGCGGGTGAACCGGTGTTCTCAAGCCTTGAGGGCATGCGGTCGCAACCAGAAACGTTCCCTGTGCATGACGGCCCTCTCTATTCGATCGTCTACAAGGGCTATCGCTACATCGTCAACGTCGAAGGCGCCGAGGAGTTGTATCGGATCGAGGACGCGGACGAAAGCACGAACCTCGCGGCGTCGCAGGCCGAGCAGGGCATCATGACCGAGATGAGAGCTGCGCTGTCGAAGATCCCGGGCATCGCGGGGGGCGGGGGCGGAAGTACTTAGCTCGGCTCTACGCGACCTGACGCTGCATCAGGCGGGCAAACAGGCCCTCTTCGCGCATCAAGCCATCAAACGATCCGTGCTGCACGACGCGGCCGGCTTCGATGACGTAGATCCGATCGGCCTGCCGGATGGTGCTCATGCGGTGTGCGATGAGGATGCGTGTCACGTTCAGTTGATTGAGGCTGTTGGTCACGATGGCCTGCGACCGGTTGTCGAGCGCGCTCGTGGCTTCATCCAGAATCATGATCGCCGGCTTGCGGAGCAGCACGCGCGCAATGAGCAGTCGCTGGCGCTGGCCGCCCGAGAGGTTGGTGCCGCCCTCCGAGACAAAGGTATGCAGGCCCATCGGCATCTGCCGGATCTCGTCTTCGATGCCGGCGGCGCGCGCCGCCTCCCACACCTGGTCGTGCGTCGCTTTCGAACCGCTCGAGATGTTGTCGAAAATCGATCCGGCCAGGATCTTGGTCTCTTGCGAGACCACGCCGAGTTGCTGGCGCACCGCGAGAATGTCCAGGCCTTTGAGGTCGTGGTCGTCGAAATACACGCCGCCAGATAGCGGCGCTTCGAAGCGGAGCAGCAGGCCGACGATGGTGGACTTGCCGCTGCCCGAGGGTCCCACAAGGGCAATGCACTCGCCGGGCTCAGCGGCAATCGAGACGTTGTCGAGCGTCATGGGTCCGTCGTCGCGGTAGCGGAACGTCACGTGGTCCAGCCGGATGCGGCCGGTCAAGCGCCCCGGCGGGTTCTTCTGGCCCTGAAGCTCCGGCTCGGTGTCGAGGATGGGTGCGAGGCGTGCCCACAACGCCGAAACGCCAAGCAGCAACTGTGCGCTGTCGCCAAGCGTTGTGACGCCGGCCAGGAAGGCGCCGAACGCGGCGCTGAACGCGATGAACGCGCCGACCGACAGCGTAGGCCGATCGCCGAACACGTCGGCGCTGGCCAACCAGAACAAGATGGCGGTTGAGAGGGGCGCCATCACCACACCGGCCAGCCGCACGCGATCGTTCAGGATCCGCAGGCGCTGCATCGTCTGCATCTTTGCTGCATAGGCGCGGCCCCATTGCGCAAAGGCCCGCACCTCGGCGCCCGCGGTGCGCAACTTCGGCACGGCCCCGATGATCTGGATGACGAGGCCGCGTAATTGGCCGTCGCGATCATGAAGTTGCAGCAGCGCGCCGCGCATCATGACGCTGGCCGAGGCGTTGATAATCAGAGTCGCGGCGGCAATCAGAAGCGCTGCCACGGTCAGCGACGGGCTGAGCGACAACAGGAGGCCGACGTTGAGCACCGACGCCACGGCGCCAATCACGGTACCGAGTGTGGTGACGGTGAGTGTGTTGCGAATCTGCGTCACCGCGCCCACGCGGCTCTCGAGGTCGCCGGCCGTGAACGCGCGAAAAAATCGCGGACCCTGGTCGAGCAAGCGGTCCCAGACGCCCAGTTGCAGCCGCGCCGCAGCCCCTGTCGCCAGGCGCAGCAGCGCCAGCGCGCGCGCCAGGTCGAACACCAGTGCACCAGCGGTGGCCGCCACCAGCGCAGCGCCCAATTCGAGCAGGGTGCGGCGGTCGGCGTCGGGTATGGCTGACTCAAACAGGATCTTCATCGCCTGCGGCCCGACCATGCCAAGCAGCACGACCCCGATGCCGGTCAGCACGGCCGTGATGAACTCACGGCCGGTGCCGCGCAGCGCCCATCGGGTCACCGCCATCGCCGACAGGCGGCCGGTCAGTGGCGGATGCAACGCGTGCACTTGTGGCGCCAGGTCCTCTGCAAGTTCCGCATCCACCTCACGCGCGGGCGCGTTCGCAAACAGCGCGCGGTACGCCATCCCTCTGAACCACGGCCGGCGAAACGCCACCAGACCCATCGGTTCGCCGGTGCTGACGCGGGTGGCCAGGTAGGGCTCGCCATCCTGCAGCCACCATTGACCCTTGAGCATCACCGTACGCGCGCGGGCGCCCGATGCATCAAGGATGGCCTCAAGCGTCGGGGGCTCTGGGCCAATCGACGCCGGCACCCGTATGTCGAGGCCGCACGTGACGCCAACCTGCTTGAGCACGGCCGCCAGCGGCGAATCCGTCCAACTCGTCACCGGACCGGTCACCTCGGGCGCGCCGATCTGACTGAGCCCGCCGAGTGTCTCGGTCGCCATGCGCTCGTTCATGCGCTGGCGTTCTTCAAACCGCAGGCGCGTGGCGCGCTCCCGTTCCTGATCGGCGACGACCGCAGCGCTCAGGAATGCCCCCTGCGCGCTGACAAGCGCCCTCTCGATCGCCACTCGACTTGCCAGCGATTCGTTCGGCACGTCCTGCCCGAGCACGGCGAACCAGCCGCGCAGACGCGCGACGGCCTCGTCATGACCGGCCGCCACCGCATCCAGCGCCTCTTCCATCGACGACGGCACGAGCGAGGCGGGTTCCATGGCCACTGCGATGAGGTGCGCTTGCGCCGCGCCGGATTGCCAGAGAAGCGCGCCGCCCGTTTCTACATTGAACGCGTGCTGGCGATGACCGCTGTCGGGCGGCCCGACCACACGAAACACCGCCAGCGTGCCCGACGTGACGACCCACGCATCGCGACCGTCCAGCACCAGCGGCGTGTTGCCCTCAAGGCGCCGCATGGCCTGCCTCGATGCCGGCATCACCGGCGTGTACGAGCGACGCGTACGCTCCCCCCGCAGCCATCATCGCAGCGTGAGTGCCGCGCTGCACGATCTTGCCGTGGTCGAGCACGATGATCTCGTCAGCGTCGCGAATCGTACTCAGCCGATGCGCGATGATGAGGCAGGCACATCCGCGCCGTCGAAGATTCACGTCGATCCGCTGCTCGGTTTCCGGGTCCAGCGCACTCGTGGCTTCATCCAGGATCAGGAACGACGGGTCGCCGGTTAGCGCACGCGCGATCTCAAGACGCTGCCGTTGGCCGCCACTCAGGTTCGACGCCGACTCGGCCAGCAGGCTGTCATAGCCATCGGGCAACGCGACCAGGTCATCATGAATGGCCGCATCGCGACACGCCCGAACGATCTGATCGTCGGGGACGGTTGGGTCCCATAACGTCAGGTTGTCGCGCACGCTCGCCTTGAACAGCAGAATCTCCTGATCCACCATCGCCAGGGAATTGGCCAGCACCGGCGCAGGAATCGACGCGCGTGGCTTGCCGTCGAACAGGATCTCGCCGCCGCTTGGCTGGAACAGCCCTGCCACCAGTCTGGCGACGGTGGACTTGCCCGATCCGCTTCCGCCGACAAACGCGATGCGCTGGCCCGGTTTCAGAGTGAGCGACAACCCGTCGATGAGCGGCGGCTGCAGCGGGTTGTAGCCAAACTGCAGGTTCCGCAATTCCACCTCTCCCCGCAACCGTACCGGCGCCGTTGAATCCGCGTCGGTCTCGGGGGCCGGCACCTGCGGATTCCGCAACACGTCATCCAACCGCGTGATGTCGCCTTCCAGGTCCTGAAGGGTGCTTCCCAGGCTCAGCAGGCTGTTCACCGGCTGGAGGAAACTTGCCACCAGGCTTTGAAACGCCACGAGCATGCCGATCGTCAGCAGCCCGTCCATCACGCGCAGGCCGCCGACCACAAGAATCAGGAGCGACATCAGCGACGAGACGAACCGCGGCAACAGACCCAGCACCAGACCGGCCTGAATCAGCGCCTGCTGGGAGTTGACGTACTTCGCGTAGTGGCCGGCGACCCGCCCGAACAACTCGGATTCAAGCGCTGACGCCTTGATGTTGCGAATCGCCTGCAACCCCGCCACCCCCACGCCCGCCAGCGCGCCTGCCTCCTGGGCCAGGCGGCGATTGGCGTCGATGCGCCGGCGCGACATCCATCGCAGAATCATGAAATTCACCACCGCGAGGACAACCGCGATCATCGTGAGCACGGCATCGAACTGCCACATCACGAGGGCGTAGAAGACCAGCATGATCAGGTCCACAGCCGTCGAGGCCAGAGGGCCCGAGAGTTGATCGGCCACGCGATCGTTCAGAGAGATTCGGCCGGCAATTTCGCCGCTGAAACGCTGCGCGTAAAATTCCGCGGGAAGCCGGAGCAGGTGCCACACGAACTTGCTCGACATCGTGACGGCCAGTTTCAACTGCAGGCGCCGCAACAGGCGCTGCTGAATGGCAGTCAACGCCGTGCGCAACGCGGCCGCAAGCAGCACACCGATGATGATGGGGCGCACCCAGTCGTCCAGCCGTTGCACCAGCACCTGATCGACGAACACCTGCAAAAACGCGGGCACGGCCAGACCCGGCAGCACGAGGAGCAACGCGGTCACTCCACACAACGCGAACGTACCCACCGACGACCGCAGGCGATCCCATAACCCTGCGCTCACGCTCGGACGCCGGCCACCAGGCGCAAACGTGGGCCCGGGTATCATCGCAAGCACCACGCCCGTGAAGCTCTCGTCGAACTCTTCGAGACTCACGGTACGCGGACCAGTCGCTGGATCGTTGAGGAACACGCGGCCCTTCATGAAACCCTCCACCACGACAAAGTGGTTGAAGTTCCAGAAGGCAATGTACGGGTACTGCAGCGATCCGAGATCGTTGAGGTCTTTCTTGAAGCCTTTCGCGTCCAGCCCGTACGTGCGCGCGGCCTGCACGACGCTCGATGCTTTGCTGCCGTCGCGCGATACGCCACACGCCCGCCGCAACTCCGCGAGCGGCACGATGCGTTCGAAGTACCCCAGAATGATCCCGAGACAGGCCGCGCCGCACTCGACCATCTCCATTTGCAGGATCGTGGGCGTACGCACGCGCCCGCGACGCAGACCGTGTGCAACCGTCGACGTCACCGCACTCCCGAAAGCTCCCGTAGGAACGGAAGCACGTACGTGATGGGTGCGCGGTGTTCGACGATGACGCGCATGTCTCCCGTGAGCCCCGCAGTCACGGGCGACCCGGGCCCCGCAGACGAAGACCACCGATAGCCACTTGCAGTACTGGCATCGGCATCAAGCGCGGCTGTGACCTCAATGCGTGTGGTGCCGCCGACCAATGCCTGCGCCAAATCCGCGTTCCCCAACACGGCCCTGGCGCCTTCAGTGGTCACCGCCAGATCGGACACCGACAACACGACGCCGGTGATGCCGCCGTACCGCTGGCGCTCCACCGTGTCCGGCGTAATCATCACGCGCATCCCAGGCGTGACCTTCTTGCCGTCACCCACAGCCAGGTACGCCACATTCACCAACGTCGCACTCGCATCGTCCACCTCAAGCCGCGCGACGCGGGCGCCGGCGGTGACGATTTGACCCGTATCAGAGAGCAGTTCGATGATACGGCCCGAGTGGGCGGCCACGATCTGGCTGTTCTTCTCGATCTGAACCTCGTTGATAGCGATCTGGGACCGCAGGCGGTGGATCTCACTGCGGCGCGCCGATCCGGCCTGGAGGTTGTCGCGCGACAGACTCATCTCGGAAGTCTCGGCCTGCGCCACCTGGATGTCGAGCTCCTTGAGGCGCGCGGCCGCGTCGGTAATGCGAGTGGCGTTTTCGAGGGTGGCGCGTTCAGCGTCGAGCAGCTCTGGAGCGAGTGCGGCGATTAGTCCTTTGTCGCGCAAGGCCCTGAGACTGGTCAGGCGCTGGTCAAGAAGCGGCGCCAGGGCCTGCGCGTCAGCCAGAGTCTTTCGAAGGTTGTCGCTCTGCGAACGCGCGTACGCGCCGGTGAGTCCGGTCTGCGCCTGCTGGCGCACGGTCTGGTCGGACTGCACCCGCGTTTGCGCACGGTCCTGGCTCTCAAGCTCAGCCAGCAATGTGCGGTCTTCGTCGAGCCGACGGCGCAGGTCGAACTGATCGATCTGACCCAGCACATCGCCCTGCGCCACGCGATCGCCGGCGCGCACGTTGAGCCGGTCCACACGCCCTGCGCCAAGTGTCTGCA
>CAZAZR010000117.1:0-12906 GCA_964489685.1 uncultured Solibacteraceae bacterium
CAACCACCTGGCGCCCATCCGTCACTACTACCTTGGGGACGAAGCGGCGGCGGCGAAAGCCGCCGACGCGGTGGCGCAACAAAGTCGCGCCGGGGCCTGACCGCTACTCGACTTCTTTTTCTGTGGGCTCGTCGGCAGAAATCCTCAACGACTTGAGGAACCGGCGATCGTTGGACGTAATCTCAATGGGTGGCCGCGCGGGCGGCAGGGCCTTCATGCCCCGCGCCGCCTGCGACCCATCGCCCGGCGTTCGGCTCGCAAACCCGATGGCGGCTTCGAGCGACACCTTCAAGTCGTATCCGGCCTCGCGCGCTTTCTGCAGACACGCCCCCACTCGCGCATCGTCGGCCACCGCCGCCGAAATGGCGTCGACCATGTCTCGCGCAAGTTGGTTCACTACCGGGTCCATAAGCCCTCCCCTGCCGCCAAAGCGGGAAAACTGCGGGGATTGTACCAAAACGGCAGCGGCGTGTGGGGCTGCTAGAATGGCCGCGAATGCCCGAAGCCGAATTTCCCGGCGTGTTTCCCTTCACGCGCGGGATTCAACCGACGATGTACCGGGGTCGGCTGTGGACGATGCGGCAGTACGCGGGGTTCGGAACCGCAGCCGAGTCCAATGCCCGGTATCGCTACCTGCTGGCGCAGGGCGTCAGCGGCCTGAGCGTGGCGTTCGACCTGCCGACGCAGATGGGTTATGACTCGGACCATCCCATGGCCGCAGGCGAGGTGGGCCGCGTCGGCGTGGCGATTGATTCGCTGGACGACATGGCGACGCTGTTCGATGGGATTCCGCTGGGCGACGTGTCCACGTCGATGACGATCAACGCTACGGCCATCATCCTGCTTGCGCTGTATGTGGCTGTGGCGCGTCGGCAGGGCGTGCCGCTCGCACGACTGGCGGGGACCGTCCAGAACGACGTTCTCAAGGAATACATTGCACGCGGTACATATATCTATCCCCCGCGACACTCCCTGCGGATCGTGACCGACATCTTCGCGTGGTGCGAACGCGACCTGCCCAACTGGAACACGATTTCCATCAGCGGGTATCACATCCGCGAGGCCGGTTCGACGGCGGTGCAGGAGGTGGCGTTCACACTGGCGAATGGCATTGCGTACGTCGAGTCGGCGGTGGCGGCCGGGCTTGACGTGAACCAGTTCGGCCAGCGCCTGTCATTCTTCTTCGCCGCGCACAACGATTTCATCGAGGAAGTGGCAAAGTTCCGCGCCGCGCGCCGGCTGTGGGCGCACATCATGCGGGAGCGGTTTGGCGCCACGAACCCGCGAGCGCAGCAGCTGCGGTTCCATACCCAGACGGGCGGGTCCACGCTCACCGCGCAGCAGCCCGACAACAACATTGTGCGCGTGGCGCTGCAGGCGATGGCGGCCATTCTTGGCGGCACGCAGTCGTTGCACTGCAACGGGCGCGACGAGGCGCTCGCCCTGCCCACCGAGGACGCCGCCCGCCTGGCGTTGCGCACGCAGCAGATCATCGCCGAAGAGACGGGCGTGGCGAATACCGTGGATCCGGTCGGCGGCTCCTGGGCGATCGAAGCACGGACCGACGCCATCGCGGCCGACGCCCGCGCCATCATCGCGCGCATCGACGAGGCGGGAGGCACCATCGCGGCCATCGAGGCCGGACAGATTCAACGGCAGGTGCAGGACGCCGCGTATGCCGCACAGCTGCGCGTGGACCGCCGCGAGTCGATCGTGGTCGGTGTGAACCAGTTCGCCGCGGGCGAACAGTCGCCGATCGAAGTGATGCAGCTTGATCCCGGCGGCGAAGCCCGCCAGGCGACGGCCGTGGCGGCGGTGCGATTGCGGCGCGACGGTCGTGCATGCACACAGGCGCTTGACGCCCTGGCGCTGGCGGCCCGGGGCGCGGTGAACCTCATGCCCCCTGTCCTCGCGGCTGTGGAGGCCCACGCCACACTGGGCGAAATCTCGGATACGCTTCGCGGCGTCTTTGGCGAACACCGTGAACTCCACGTCTGACGCCCCGCTGTTGCGCGTCGAGCGACTGCGCACGGTCTTTACCCTGCCGGACGGACGCGACGTGGCGGCGGTCTCGGATGTCTCATTGACTGTGAGCGCGGGCGAGACGCTCGGCCTGGTCGGCGAATCAGGCAGCGGCAAATCGGTGACGGCGCTTTCAATCCTCCGCCTCGTGATGCCCCCGGGGCGCATCACGGACGGTCGGATCATCTTTGACGGACGTGATCTGATGACGCTCGGTGAACCCGAGCTCCGGGCCATCCGCGGACGCCGCATCGGGTTCGTGTTCCAGGAACCAATGGTGGCCCTGAATCCGGTCTACACCATCGGCCAGCAGATCGCCGAGACGCTGGCCGTGCACGGCCTTGCGCGCGGGAGGGCCGCTCGCACGCGCGCCATCGAATGGCTCCGCGCGGCGCGAGTGCCGGATCCCGAGCGCCGGGCGGGCGAGTATCCGCACCAGCTCAGCGGCGGCCTCCGCCAGCGCGCCATGATCGCGCTGGCGCTGTGTGCCGAACCCTCGCTGGTGATTGCCGACGAACCGACCACGGCGCTTGATGTGACGGTGCAGGCCGAAATTCTCGATCTGCTTCGGGAGCTGCGCGCCTCGCTCGGCCTGGCGTTGCTGCTGATCACTCACGACCTCGGCGTGGTCGCCGAGATGGCTGACCGTGTCGCGGTCATGTATGGCGGACGCCTTGTCGAAGAAGGCCCGGTCGCGGATGTCTTCCAGACGCCGGCGCACCCGTACACGAGGGGGCTGCTCGCGTGTCTGCCCGGCGCTGCCGATGGCCGGCGACTCACCGCGATTGCCGGCACCGTGCCATCGCTCGGGCAGTTCCCCCCGGGGTGCGCATTTGCCACACGGTGTATCGATCGACTTCCCGTCTGCGACACCGCTCCGCCCGAAGCGACCACGCCGATCGGCGTGGAGGGACACGGCCGATCGGTCCGCTGCTATCTGCACCAGCCTGTGGCGGGAGGTCGCGGATGACACCCCTTCTGCAGGTCTCGCATCTGGTGAAGGACTTCCGCCGCAGCGGATGGCTCCGTAGCGGCGGCGCGGTGCGGGCCGTCGATGACATCAGTTTCGATGTGCGCTCCGGCGAAACGTTCGGGCTTGTCGGGGAATCCGGCTGCGGAAAGACGACGACGGGCCGCTGCATCCTGCGGCTGATCGAGCCCACGTCAGGCCAGGTGCACTTCAAGGGCACCGACCTTGCCGGGCTCAACGCACGAGACCTCCGCCGCGCGCGCCGCGACCTGCAGATCGTCTTTCAGGATCCGTATTCATCGCTCAACCCCAGGATGCGCGTCGGCGCCATCGTGGAGGAACCGCTGATCATCCACCGCATCGGCACGCGCGAGGCGCGCAAGGCCAGAGTTGCAGAACTGTTCGGCCTGGTCGGTCTGGATCCGGCGCATATCTCGAAGTTCCCGCACGAGTTCAGCGGCGGCCAGCGCCAGCGCATCGGCCTGGCCCGTGCCCTGGCGCTCAACCCCTCCCTGATCATCGCCGACGAACCGGTCTCGGCCCTCGATGTCTCAGTGCAGGCGCAGGTCGTGAACCTGCTGCAGGATCTGCAGACCAGGCTCGGCCTGACGTACCTGTTCATCGCGCACGACCTGCGCCTGGTGCGCCAGGTTTGTGATCGCGTGGCTGTGATGTATCGCGGTCGCATCGTGGAACTGGCCCCCGCCGATCGGCTGTTCACCAGTCCGGCACACGCGTACACCCAGGCGTTGCTCTCAGCAGTGCCGCGGGTGGATCCCGCAGACCGCACGGTCAGGATCCCGTTCGCGCACGAGACCTACCAGCCCATGGCGTTGCGCGAAGTCGTGCCGGGGCACTTGGCGGCGATCGTGTGAGTGTGTCGCGTTTCTAGGCGGCGCGTCTGACGTCTTTTTCGACCTGTCCGTCGCGAATGTGGATGCTGCGGTGGGCGTGCGCGGCCACCTCGGGCTCGTGGGTGACGAGGATGATCGTGTTGCCGGCCTCGTGGAGGCGGGCAAACAGGCTCATGATCTCCACGCCGGTCTTCGAATCGAGGTTGCCGGTCGGTTCGTCGGCGAGCACGATCGAAGGATTATTGACAAGCGCCCTGGCGATCGCCACGCGCTGCCGCTGACCGCCTGACAATTCGTTGGGCCGGTGGCTTTTGCGGTCTCCCAGTTCCACCTTGTCCAGCGCGGTGCTGGCGCGCTCGTTTCGCACCTTCGCACTGACGCCGGCGTAAATCAGAGGCAGTTCGACGTTATGGAGGGCCGTCGCGCGCGGCAACAGATTGAACGTCTGGAACACGAAACCGATTTCCTCATTCCGGATGCGCGCCAACTCGTCGTCGCCCATCTGACCCACCTGCTTGTTATTGAGCGAGTAGGTGCCCTGCGTCGGGGTGTCGAGGCACCCGATCAGGTTCATGAGGGTGGACTTGCCTGAGCCGCTGGGACCCATGATCGCCACGTATTCGCCGCGTTCGATGGAGATCGACACGCCCCGGAGCGCGTGAATTTCTTCGGTTCCCATCACGTAGGTCTTCCACAAATTGTTGGTTTCGATCAACGCCATAACTCAAGCCTATACGGGATTGGGGGGAGGCGCGTTCCGGCCCCGTGCTCGCCATTTCGGCCATTTCGGCCGTTTCGCCATTGCGAGCGCGAGCCAGCCAAGAGCGGCGTCACGACTCAAGCGCCTCATATTCGTCTTTGAGGCGCCTGACGACGCCCGGATCAGCGAGCGTCGTGGTGTCTCCGAGCGCCTTGCCTTCAGCCACATCCCGCAGCAATCGCCGCATGATCTTTCCGGATCGGGTCTTGGGAAGGTCGGCCGCAAACAAGATCTGGTCCGGGCGCGCGATACCGCCGATCTTCCTGACGACGTGCTCTTTGAGTTCATCGACGAGACCGGGACTCGCGACAATCCCTTCCTTCAGAGTCACAAACGCGGCGATCGACTGGCCCTTGATTTCATGGATCCGCCCCACCACAGCGGCCTCGGCCACCGATGGATGGTCGACCAGCGCGCTCTCCAGTTCGCTGGTGCCCAGCCGGTGCCCCGCCACATTCAGCACATCGTCTACGCGGCCGAGCAGCCAGTAGTCGCCCTCCGAGTCCACGTGCGCGCCGTCGCCCGTGAAGTAGACCCCGTCGGCCCAGCGGCTCCAGTACTGCTGCACGAACCGCTCCGGGTCACCGTAGATGCCGCGCAGCATGCCTGGCCACGGCTTGGTGAGCGCAAGGTATCCGCCCCCGCCCTTGCGCACGGGGCCGCCCTCGTCAGTCCGGATCTCGGCGGCGATCCCGGGGAACGGCTTGGTGGCTGAGCCGGGCTTGAGTGGGGTGAGCCCTGGAAGCGGCGCGATCATGATGTGGCCGGTTTCCGTCTGCCACCAGGTATCCACCACCGGGCATCGCCCCCGGCCGATGTGTTCGTGGTACCACATCCACGCCTCGGGGTTGATGGGCTCTCCGACGGACCCCAGCAGCCGCAGCGAAGAGAGGTCGCGTTTGGCGGGCCACTCGGTGCCCCACTTCATGAAGGCGCGAATCGCCGTCGGGGCGGTGTAGAAGATGGTGACGCCGTACCGCTCGACAATGTCCCAGAAGCGACCTTTCGACGGCCAGTCGGGCGCGCCCTCATACATCACGACCGTCGCGCCATTCTGCAGCGGACCGTACACAACGTAGCTGTGCCCGGTCACCCACCCGATGTCGGCGGTGCACCAGTAGACATCGGTGTCCTTCAGATCAAACACCCACTTCGTGGTGGCGTACGCGCCCACCAGGTATCCAGCCGTGGTGTGAACGATGCCTTTGGGTTTTCCGGTGGTGCCCGACGTGTAGAGGATGTAGAGCATGTCCTCGCTCTCCATCGGCTCCGGTGCGCACTCAAGCGCGGCGTCCTGCATCAGCCGGTGATACCAGTGATCACGGCCTTCCTTGATGTGCACCGGGAACGGCTCGCCCGACTGGCGCTTCACCACGACGACGTGCTTGATCGACGGCGCGCCCTGGAGCGCCTCGTCGGATGTCTGTTTCAGGGGCACGAGCTGGCCGCGGCGGAACCCGCCATCGGCCGTGATGAGCACTGAACACTGCGAGTCGTTGATGCGATCCCGCAGGGCCTCCGCACTGAAGCCACCAAACACCACCGAATGCACCGCGCCGATGCGCGCACACGCGAGCATGGCGATCGCGAGCTCAGGAATCAGCGGTAGATAGATGGCGACGCGGTCGCCCTTCTGAACGCCAAGAGACTTCAGGACGTTCGCGCACTGGCAGACCTGGCGATACAGGTCCCAGTAGGTCAGCGTGCGCCGGTCGCCGGGCTCACCTTCCCAGATGAGCGCGGCGGTGTTGCGGCGCGACGTCCGCACGTGGCGGTCGAGGCAATTGACGCTGGCATTCAGCTGGCCGCCGACAAACCATTTCGCATGCGGCGGCTGCCAGTCGAGCACCTGGGTCCAGGGGCGCATCCATTCGAGTTCCGCGGCGAACCCGGCCCAGAAGGCCTCTGGGTCCGCCGCCGCGCGTTCATAAACTGAAGGGTCGTTGGCAATCGCATCCGCGCGCCAGGCCGCGGAAGGTTCAAACACGCGCTGCTCGTTGAGTAGGTTGAGCAGCGCGTTGATCTCTGGCCCGCCGGGGTCGGACGGGCTCACGCGGTCGGCCCGACCATCCCGTCCGGGGTGGCCTTCTTGCGGAAGAACGCCACGCCCAGCAGCGCGCCCAGCATGCCGAACACGGCATACAGCGGCACCGTGATGGCGACCATGACCAGCGCGAGCGACGGCCCCGTGGCAAACCCGCGAATCATGTCCATCGTTTCGGGCGGCATGTTGGGGATGTTGCCAAGCGCCTGCTCAATGGCGTCCTGCTGGACGCCGCCGGTGAGTCGCAGCGTCAGAGCGCCGGCCACGCTCGAGATGAGTCCGCCCACGGCGCCTGCGATCAGGCCGCTCAACGCTGCAGCCGATGTCTCGATCGGCTTCGGTGTGTTCTGCTGCTCGAGATACACTGCGAGCATGCCGCCGGTGATCACCCACAGGCAGCAACAGTTGGCGAACCCGATGACGGGCAATGCCGACAACACACCGATAAAGAGTCCGCCGAGCAGTGCGGGTTGGAAACGGGCCATGGGCGTCCTCAATGAATCGGTGTCAGTCGTAGTATTCGCGGCCGAGGTGGGTGATGAGTTCTTCGCCGCGCATGTACCGCAGTGTGTTCTTCAGCTTCATCAACTGGATGAAGAGGTCGTGCTCCGGGTAGAGTTCGGGCACGTGCATCGGGCTCTTGAAGTAGAACGAGAGCCACTCCTGGATGCCCTTGAACCCCGCGCGTTTGGAGAGGTCCAGGAACAGCGCCACATCGAGCACGATCGGCGCCGCCAGAATACTGTCGCGGCACAGGAAGTTGATCTTCAACTGCATCGGGTAGCCGAGCCACCCGAAGATGTCGATGTTGTCCCAGCCCTCTTTGTTGTCACCGCGCGGCGGATAGTAATTGATGCGCACGACGTGGGAGATGTCTTTGTAGAGATCGGGATAGAGGTGCGGCTGGAAGATGTAGTCGAGTGCGCCCTTCTTGCTTTCTTCCTTCGACTTGAACGATTCGGGATCGTCCAGCACCTCGCCATCACGGTTGCCGAGGATGTTGGTGGAGTACCAGCCGGCCACGCCAATCAACCGCGCCTTGAGGCCCGGCGCGATGATGGTCTTGATCAGCGTCTGCCCCGTCTTCATGTCGCTGCCGCAGATGGGCGATCCCGTCTGGTTCGCCAGTTCGCGCAGCGCCGGCACCTCGGCGCTGAGGTTCGGCGCGGCGTTGCCGTAGGGCAGGCCCTCCGAGATGGCCGCGTACGCATAGATCTGGCTCGGCGAAATCGCGGGGTCGTTGTCGACAAGCCCCTTCTCGAACGCCGCGAGCGACGCGTGGCACGCCGACTCAGTCAGGAAAATTTCGGTGGAACCGGCCCAGATGAGCACCAGACGGCTGCAGTTGTTGTCGGCCTTGAACTTACGGATGTCGGCGATGAGCTGGTCCGCGAGGTCTTTCTTGTTCCTGCCCGTCTTGACGTTGGGGCCGTCGAGGCGCTTGACGTAGTAGCGGTCGAACACGGCCGACATCGGCTTGATGGCCGACAGTTCGTCTTTGACTTGATCGAGCAACTTCTCGTCGAGCACACCGGCGTGTTTTGCGGCTTCGTAGCAGTTGTCCTCGAAGATGTCCCATCCACCGAATACGATGTCGTTGAGGGGCGAGAGCGGGACAAAGTCACGAATCGCGGGCGAGCGCCCTTCGGTGCGTTTGCCGAGGCGGACCGTGCCCATTTCAGCGAGCGACCCAATGGGTTTGGCTAGTCCTTTGCGGATCGCCATGACACCGGCAATGGTGGTGGTGCTGACCGCACCCAGACCGACGAGAAGGATGCCGAGTTTGCCGTCGGCGGGAGCGAGGGAAAGACCAGTGTTCACGGCATAGAACTATATCATCTGGGGTCATGCTCAACCTGCTCCGGATCCTGCGGCGAGCCCACGGCGAGTCGCCCCATCACGCGGCGGTCTCCATGATTGGCGCCAGGCCGGGAGACACGGTGCTGTTTTGCGGCGCCAGTCGGCCCGAACTTGCTGGAGGCGTGGGCGCCATCTCCGGGCTGAACGGACAGACCACGGTGGTGGATCGGCGCGCAGGCGCCGGCGCCAGGGTGGCGGCTGCCGCTGCGGCCGCCGGCGCCCTCGTGGACTTCGAAGACGCCCCACTCACACTGTTGCCGTTTGACACCGGCCACTGGGACGCCGCCGTCATCGTGGACGGCCTGCGTGCGCTCGAGGGCCAGACTGCTCAGGTCCTGGCCGAAGCCGTTCGGGTGGTTCGTCCGGGTGGCCGCATCATCCTGCTGGACCGTGTGAACCGCCCTGGGCTGTTCGGCCTCTTCCGCAATGCTGATGTGTCGGCCGAACCGGCCGAGCAGGTCGTCGCGATGCTTGGCGCCGCCGGCCTGCGAGCCGCGCGACTGCTCGCCGAAGTCGAGGGAGCGCGCTACTTCGAAGCGGTGAAGAGCCGGTCGGAACCGCTTTAGGGTCTGGGCTGTCGGGCGGCGGCCGCAAGGTCCTGGATGAGGGCTTTCTCCGACCGCCCGCTTATCCACTGATTTAGCCACCACCACGCAGCCAGCACCAGCAGGATCACGAGCGGTAGCCACAGGTCCGAGATCACCAGGCCGAAGACGCCACTGCTCCACAGCAGTTCCATCCCTTTCCACAGACCCGCATCTTGTGACCAGGCCGCGCGCGCTTGCTCGGCCCAAATGGCGCCTCGATGGGCCGAGCCGAAGGCGACCCACAGGCCCACCGCCACACAGGCCACCAAACCCAGCACCGAAAACATCATGTTCCACCAGGTGCGCAGGTCACGACGCCGCGCGGCTTTGTCCAGCGCGCCCTGCTCGCGTGCCTTGTCACCACCGGCGCCTAACAAATGCAACAGGTCCATCGCAATGGGTGCAACAAACTCCTCCATGTTGTAGAAGTAGCTGGTGTGGTCCAGCGGCCCGAAGCGCGTGTTGAAGATGCGTCGCTGTTCGGGTTTGAACTGCTCGAGTTTTTTGGTGAACCGATCGATGAAGGAGCCGCCAGGCACTGGATCTTCCGACGCGAAATAGTCTCGCCATCGCGGCAAGAATGATGCGCGCATTTTCAGTGTGATGGACGGCGGCATGGCGAGAGCGAGCACAGCGATGGCGGCCAGACCCACCACATACATCCAGGCGTACGCAACCCAACTCACGCCCTGAAGTCCTTGAGCCACCAAGGCTCGCGTCCCGACGCGCAATCCTGGAACCATGTCCAACGCAAGGACGATGAGCAGCGTTGCCGCAATGGCGAGCATCAGCCTGTTCACAAAGATCAGAGTCTTCGAATCGTTTCGAGCCAAACTCCTCGGATGCAGCATGTTCAGAGGCACGATGCCGGCGCCGAAGGAATACCAGCGCACGACCTTCTCTCTCCGGGCCTCCAGGCACACTCTTCGGATGACCTCGGCGCCCTGAGAATGCGACAGCACAACGACCCGATGGCACTTGTCGCTCAGCCAGTTGAGCTCCTTGGTCACGGCTGACACGATGGCCGCCCGACGAATGGGGCTGTTCTGCAAAGCGAAACTCTGGCCGAGAGTGCCTAGCAGAGTGGCAACGACGGCGCGGATCCCGCGTTGGAGCCAAGGGATGGGTAGGATGGCCACGACGCTGATGAGTCCCAACACGATCTGAGCAGCCACGGCCCCGATGGTGTAGGCCGCAGGCAGCGTCACTATCTGGACAGCCCAGAGTGCCGCCGACACGGCGACACGAAACAACTCGAACCTGTGGCGGGTATGGAGCGCGGCTTTGGCAAAGCGTCGAATTTCGGCCGGGCGCGTCAGAAACAGGCGTTCCTGACGGGCCCACACGGCAATAGGAATGGCGGTCGTGAGCCAGTGCCGCAGTTCGGACCAGGTCGGCGGAAAGCTCTCCCGCGACCAGTACGCTTCGGCGAACAACACGTGCGACTCACGAAGAACAGCGCTGGCATCAACCGTGGATACACGCAGCAGCGCGGAACTGGGCATACCCGGAGCGAGATCAGCGAACCGCGTTTCTTCCGTCTTGATGGCGGCACAACTGGTCACCGTCGTGCTTCCCGTGGGCCGCGTCAAGGGCGCGAGGTTCTTGACAGGTGCCAGAGGATCATCCGATTGATCCGGGGGTGGCGCAAATTCCTCAACGACCTGACTAATACCGTCGATCGGAGTCCGATTGCGCAGCTGGTGTGACAGTGCCCAACGCGACACCCTCTGACGATCGGCGGGTTGAACATCATCGGACTTTGCCTCGATGGCAAATCCTCGCTCACGCCAGATCCGGACGATGGGCTCAGCCCACCGTACCAGCGTCTCGCGCACGTGATGGTTGCCGATACCGTGTACGAAGAGCACGCCCAGTTCGAACAGCGGCTGCACCACAACATCGGAGAAGGTGAACGGTTCGGTGACCGGGCCAGGCATTGGCTCGAAGGTCTCGGTCTCTGTGCCATTCGAGTTGGGCGCGCGCTTCACATACGACCGCCACGCTGTCACGTTCAGCTTCTCGCGCGCCGGCCCGTCCTGTGCCTGGGCCCACTGGGACCACCACCCAAGCAAGTTCGGATGATCGGTAAAGTCAAAACGCGCCAACCAATAGCGCCTGTCCTCACCCATATCGAGGCCGAACGGTGTTGTGTCGGGCTTCCGATCAGTATCGAGTCTGTCGAGTTCGTCCCAAGTCAGCGGCCGGGCGGATTCGACCCACTCCGTGCGGCCCTGGGCGCTGACCGAACGAGGCGCGGTCATGGACATCCCGACCCACACATCATCGTCGGGTGGTGCCGGACCAAGGACCGAGACCAGCACCAATAACACCTGGGCGTCCTTGCCCTCTCCCCGAGACAGCACCTTCTCGATCTTCATCTCCATGTCTGCCCTCAGCGCAGACACGTCAGGTGCCGGCCGCCATCAATCGCGATCGTCTCACCGGTGATCCACGCCGATGCGGGTGACACCAGGAACGCAATCAGTTCGGCCACTTCTTCCGGAGTCCCCGCGCGACCCAGCGGATGTGTGGTCTTCGAGTGTTCGAGAAACGCCGCGTAGCGCGCATCATCCATACCGCTGCGCCTGTGCAGGTTCGTGACCACCACGCCGGGGTTCACGGCGTTGACGCGCACACCCTGTGACGCCAGATCGAGCGCTGCGCACCGCGTGAGTTGATCGACGGCGGCTTTGCTGACGCAGTACGCCAGCACGTTGGGGAACGAGCGCGTGCCGGCCACACTGGACACGTTCACCACCGCACCCTTGCGCGCCACAAGCGCCGGCGTTGCCGCGCGAATCAACCGGAACGACGCGCGCAGGTTGACATCCATCATCGTGTCGAACGCGTCGTCACTCGTGTCGCCGATGCTGCCAGACGCGATGATGCCCGCGCCGTTCACGACCACGTCCACACCGCCCCACTTTGCCGTTACATGTTCCACGATCTGGCGGGGCGCGTCGGCAGTCGTCACGTCGGCGACAAACGCCTCGGCCTCCCCACCATCGGCCACGACCAGGTCACACACCGCCAGCAGGGCCTCGGCGTTCCGCCCCACGGCCAGCACCGCCATGCCCTCTGCCGCCAGACGCAGGCACGTGGCCCGCCCGATCCCTGACGACGCCCCGGTCACAATCGCCGCTCGACTCATGCGGGGAGTTTAAGGGGGACGGGTGTGATTCCCGAAAAACGACCTCAGAGGTCGTTTTGTGTACCGACAGCAAAACGACCTCTGAGGTCGTTTTTCGGGACGCCGCTTTTCTACCATTTCTGCGGAAATCACACCCGTCCCCCTATTGGCCCGCTTCCGCAGGCCCGACATGGGTGAGGTGGAGGTCTTTTCGCCCAGGGAGGTTGCGCTGGCGGCCGCCGTGCCTCTGGAACAGGTCTTGGAGGTCGTCGAATCCGAACAGGTTCTGCTGGTCAACGGCCACCTGTCGCAGGCCGAGGCGGTGCGCCTGGTCCGCGGGTTCGCCAGCGGTGACATGGGCCGCGCGCCGCTCACCCTGCTGCGTCCCACGCGGCGCAAAGGCAGCCTGCCCTTGGCGGCATCTGGCATGATGCACGCCGCGTTCATCGCCCTGTTGCTCGTGGCCTCGTCGCTCGGGCTGCTCAAGGCGAACGACACCGAGACCCACATCGAAGACCCGACACCCGTGCGCATGGTGTTCATGATGCTTCCGGGCCCCGGCGGTGGCGGTGGCGGTGGTGGAAACGCCATTCCCCTTCCCGTTCCGCCTGCCAAAGCCAAGGCGCCAGCGCCGGCGCCGAAAAAGATCAGTGTTCCGGTGCCCAAGCCACCACCC
>CAZAZR010000118.1:0-12727 GCA_964489685.1 uncultured Solibacteraceae bacterium
GCGAGGTATCTCGCGTGCAGCACGGCCGACGCCGCTCTGGCCGCCGTGGCCGGCGACCAGTTCGGCTTCCCGGTGGTCGTCAAGGCCGACGGCCTTGCCGGCGGCAAGGGGGTGGTGGTGGCTCTGGATCGGGTCGAGGCCGAAGCGGCCGTCCGGGCGGCCATGGTCGACAAGGCCTTTGGCCCCGCTGGCAGCACCCTGGTGATCGAAGAATGCCTGACCGGCCCTGAGATCTCGTTTTTCGCGCTCTGCGACGGTGAGCGCGCCGTCGTCCTCGGAACCGCGCAGGATCACAAACGCATCTTTGACGGCGATCGGGGGCCCAATACCGGCGGCATGGGAGCGTTTGCGCCCAGCCCGCTGATGACCCCGGAGCTCGAGGCCATTGTCATGCGCACGATCGTGCAGCCCGTAGTTGATGGGTTTCACGCCGATGGCGGCTATCGGGGATTCCTGTACGTGAGTCTCATGCTGACGCCCGACGGGCCGAAGGTCATCGAGTTCAATGTGCGGTTCGGTGACCCTGAGGCGCAGGTCGTGCTCCCACTGATTGAGGGCAGTTTCACGGCCACGCTCCTCGCTGCAGCAGAGGGTCGGCTCGGGTCGCAGTCGCCGCGCGTGTCGGGCGACGCAGCCGTCGGCGTCGTGCTGGCGTCGGCCGGGTACCCGGGACCGATCGCATCGGGCGCCGTTGTCAACGGCCTGGCCAATGTATCCGGCGACGGCGTCACCGTCTTTCACGCCGGCACGGCGACGCGGGGCGATCAGATCGTCACGGCAGGGGGCCGTGTACTGACCGTTGTGGCGCGGGCGGCCACGCATGCTGAGGCCCGGACCCGCGCCTACACCGCTGCGGCCGCGATACACTTCGAAGGCATGCAGTACCGTCGGGACATCGGGGCGTCGTTGACCACCTGACCCCGAAAGACGATTTGCGCTTACCGATTACGGATTCACATGGACGTACTGATTTTGATGGGTTCCGATTCCGACGCTGACGTCATGTCAGCGGCGGGCGCCGCGTTAACCGAATTTGGCCTGACCTGGGAGATGACCGTCGCCTCGGCGCATCGCTCACCGGCCCGCGTGCTGCGGCTGATCACCGAGGCGCATTCGAGCGGCGTCAAGGTCTTTATCGTGGGCGCCGGTGCGGCGGCCCATCTGGCTGGCGTGGTGGCGGCGCACACGCCGCGCCCCGTCATTGGCGTGCCGATTGATTCATCCGCGCTCAAGGGTATGGACGCGCTGTTATCCACCGTGCAGATGCCGCCAGGGGTGCCCGTGGCCACGGTCGCGATTGGCAAGCCGGGTGCCACAAATGCCGGTGTGCTCGCGGCGCAGATGATCGCGCTGGCGGATCCCGCGCTCGCCGAGCGCGTGGTCGCCTACAAGGGTGGCCTCGAAGCGAAGGTCGAAGCCGCCGCCGCGCGGCTCGCGCAACGGAAGTAGGGCGTGGCTTCAGCCGCGCCAATCACGGCGCCGCTGGAGCGACACCCTGCGTCTGCGGCGTTTCCACCAACAGCTGCCCGCAGGCCGCGCGAATGTCGCGGCCGCGGCTCTTGCGAACGGATACGGTCACACCGCGGTCGGCCAGGATGGCCGCGAACGCATTCACGCGGTCATCGGACGGTCGCCGGTAGGGAATGCCCGCAGCCTCATTGAGCGGCAGCAGGTTTACCTTCGCCTGAATGCCCTCGATCAGGCGCACCAGTCGCCGTGCGTCCTCAGGCGTGTCGTTGACCTCGTCGAGCAGCACGTATTCGAACGTGATGCGGCCACGGCGCCGCAGCGGAAAGGCCCGGCACACATCCATCAACTCCTGCAGCTTGTACTTGCGGTTGATAGGGGCGAGCACGTCGCGCTGTTCGTCGGTCGTGGCGTGCAGTGAAATCGCCAGGTTGGGCATGATCGGTTCTTCGGCGAGCCGTTGCAGTCCGGGCAGCACGCCCACGGTGGAAAGCGTGATGCGGCGGGGCGGCACGGCCAGTCCCTGCTCATCCGTCAGAATTCGCAGCGCTTTCATCGTCGCATCATAGTTGTGCAGCGGTTCGCCCATGCCCATCAGCACGATGTTGAATGCCGCAGCGGCGAGGCCGGTCTCTCGCGCCAGCACGCGCACCTGGCCGACGATTTCCCCGGCGGTCAGGTGGCGCACGAGACCCATCTTGCCCGTCAGGCAGAAACCGCACGCCATCGCGCATCCGACTTGAGTCGAGATGCAGAACGTTTGTGCCGGGGTATCGGGAATGTAGACCGCCTCGACCTGCCGGGCGTCGCCCAGTTGCAGCAGAAACTTGGTGGTGCCATCGGACGAGACCTGTGTGGTGACCAGGGTCGGCTCGGCGATCGCCCCGCGGGCGCCAAGTCTGGCGCGCAGGTCCTGGGACAGATTGGTCATCGCGGCGAAGTCAGACGCCCCCCGCTGATGAATCCATTGGAAAATCTGCCGGCCACGAAATCCGGGCAGGCCAAGGCTGATCGCGGCTTGTTCGAGTTCCGGACGTTCAAGCGCAGAAAAATCCAGCGGCGATAGTGACGGAGAGCCTTGTTCCACGGCAAAGGCCATGGTATCATTCTGAACTTGATCCTCTGGTCTAAACTCCAGTTCCTAAACAACTTACAGGTTTCGGTAGCCGCGCGATGGTGAGGACCGAGACGTTCCCTTCCGGCCTGCGGCTCGTAACCGAAACGTTGCCGCATGTGCGGTCGGTGGCGATTGGCGTGTGGCTGACTCGCGGCTCACGCCATGAATCGGATGCCGAGAGCGGCATTGCCCACTTTGTGGAGCACATGCTCTTCAAAGGTACTGAGCGGCGGTCTGCACGTGACCTGGCACAGGCGATCGACTCGGTCGGAGGCCAGGTGGATGCCTTCACCTCAAAGGAATACGCCGGCTACTACATCAAAGTGCTCGACGAGCACGTGCCGATTGCCCTCGACCTGCTCAGCGACATGCTCCTGAATCCGGCCCTGGCGCCCGACGACGTGGTCCGCGAGCAAGGTGTGATCCTCGAAGAGATCAAGATGGTCGAGGACGCGCCCGACGATCTGGTGCACGAGATGTTCGTGCAGAAGTTCTGGGCGCGCCATCCGCTGGGCCGTCCGATTCTGGGTACGCCCCAGACCGTTTCCAGTTTTTCCTCGGCCCAGTTGCGTGAATTTTTCCGCCGTACGTACGTGGCGCCCAATCTGGTGATCGCGGCTGCCGGACACCTCGATCACGATCAGCTCCGCGACGACGTGGCGCGCGCGTTTGCGCCCTTGTCGGCGGCGGCCTCCGACGACGCCGTCACGCCCCCCCTGATGACGCCAGGAGTGGAGCAGCGCGTCAAGGACATTGAACAGAGCCATGTCTGCCTGGGCACCACGGCGTACGGTGAAGGTCACGCGGACCGCCACGCCGTCTTTGTACTCAACACCATCCTCGGCGGTTCGATGAGTTCCCGGTTGTTCCAGCACATTCGTGAAGAACGTGGGCTGGCCTACTCCGTGTTCAGCAATCTGTCGGCCTACACCGACGCGGGCATGATTACCGTGTATGCCGGCTGCGCCGCCGACAAGGTGGACGAGGTCGTGTCGCTCGCGCTCGACGAATTGCACGGGCTGCGATCTGCGGTCGTGCCGGCCGACGAACTCCGGCGCGCCAAGGATCACCTCAAGGGCAGCGTCATGCTGAGCCTCGAGAACACCTCGAGCCGGATGTCGCATCTCGCGCGGCAGGAAATGGTCTTTGGTCGCCACATTTCGTTCGACGAGATGCTGGCGAACATCGAGGCCGTTGGCGCAGACGATGTGCTGCGCGTGGCCCGGGATCTGTTTCGTGATGACGGCATGGTGGCCAGTGTGGTGGGACCCGATCGCGGGGATCGACTGTCGCCAGACCGGCTGCGGATGAGCCAGGGAGCACCGAACGCATGATTGCCCGGTATACCCATCCTGAGATGGGCGCCATCTGGAGTGAGCAACGTCGCTACGACGCGTGGCTCGAGGTGGAACTGGCTGCGACCGACGCCCTGGCCGAGGCCGGCGTCGTGCCCGTCGAGGACGCGCGGGCCTTGCGCGCCTCCGCCACGTTTGACATCGCTCGCATCGAGGAGATTGAGCAGGTCACTCAGCACGACGTGATCGCGTTCACCACGGCCGTGGCCGAGAAGGTGGGCGCGCCCGCGCGCTGGCTGCATTTTGGTCTGACCTCCTCCGATGTGCTGGACACGGCATTGGCGCTGCAGATGCGCCAGGCCTGCGACCTGCTGCTGACGCGCGTAGACGCCCTGGCGGCCGCCATCCGCACCAGGGCGATCGAACATGAGCGTACGCCGATGATCGGCCGGACGCATGGTGTGCACGCAGAGCTGATGACGCTCGGCGTCAAGCTGGCGCTCTGGTACGCGGAAGTGCAGCGGGGCCGCGACCGGTTGGTGCGCGCGCGTCAGGCCGTGGCTGTTGGCAAGTTGTCAGGCGCGGTTGGCGTGTTTGCACATCTCGATCCGTCCATCGAAGCCACCGTGTGTGCGCGGTTGGGGCTCACGCCTGATCCCGTGTCGTCGCAAGTGGTGTCGCGCGATCGCCACGCCGAACTGATGGCCGCGCTCGCGATCCTGGCCGCGTCACTCGAAAAATTCGCGCTGGAAGTGCGCGGCCTGCAGAAGACGGAAATAGGCGAAGTGGAAGAACCGTTCAGCAAGGGCCAGAAGGGCTCATCCGCGATGCCGCACAAGCGCAATCCCATCGGCTGTGAACAGGTCACCGGCCTGGCACGCTTGATTCGGGCGAATGCCATGGCCGCACTCGAGAACGTGGCGCTGTGGCACGAGCGAGACATTTCGCACTCGTCGGTCGAGCGCGTGATCCTCCCAGACAGCTTCATCGCGATGGATCACATGCTGCGAAGGTTCACTCGGATCGTGGCCGGCATGGTGGTGTATCCGGCGCGCATGCTCGAGAATCTCGGCCGGTCGCGCGGCGTGGTGTATTCAGGCAGCGTGTTGCTGGAACTGGCACGCCGCGGCGTCTCCCGCGAGGACGCCTACGTCTGGGTCCAGCGCAACGCGATGAAGTCTTTTGAGGAGGGCATGGATTTTCAGGCGCTGCTCCTGGCCGACGCGGATATCACTCGAGTGCTGTCGGTCGAGGTCGTGACAGAGGCGTTCGATCTGGACGCGCAACTTCGGAATGTTGGGACCATTTTCGCCAGAGTGTTCGACCCCGAAGGCGCGCAACACACCAGGGAGGCCCCGTGACCGACAAGTTCCGTGAGGAGTGCGGCATCTTCGGCATCTTCGGGCACCCCGAGGCGGCCAACCTGACCTACCTGGGCCTCTACGCGCTGCAGCACAGAGGCCAGGAGAGTGTCGGTATCAGTACGTCGGACGGGCATCGGCTGCGGCAGCACAAGTCGATGGGCTATGTCGCGGACGCGTTCAACGAAGACACCCTCAAGGACCTGCTGGGCACGAGCGCGATTGGCCACGTGCGGTACTCCACCGCAGGCGAGAGTGGACTGCGCAATGCCCAGCCTATCCAGATTGACTGTGCGCACGGCGAAATTGCGGTCGCGCATAACGGCAATCTCGTCAACGCCGAGGAGTTGCGCAACGCGCTCGTGCAGCAGGGCTCGATCTTCCAGACGACGAGCGACACCGAAGTGCTGCTGCATCTGTATGCCCGGTCCCGGGCGGCAACACCCGACGAGGCGCTGGTGGAAGCGATTCAGCAGGCCCAAGGCGCCTTTTCGCTGGTCCTGCTGACAAAGAACACGCTCATTGCGGCGCGCGATCCCCATGGCTTCCGTCCGTTGACGATTGGCCGCCTGGGCGACGCGTACATTGTGTGTTCCGAAACCTGCGCGCTCGACCTGATCGATGCCACCTGGGTGCGCGATGTGGAACCCGGTGAGGTCCTGATCATCAGCGCCGGCGGAGTGAAGTCGATCAAGCCGTTTGCAAAGGCGCAGCGCGCGCATTGCGTCTTCGAGCATGTCTACTTCGCCCGGCCCGATTCATACGTGTTTGGCCAGAGCGTCAATGAGGTCCGGACGGCGTTTGGCCGGCAGTTGGCGAAAGAGCAACCGACCGACGCCGACGTGGTGGTGCCGGTTCCCGACTCCGGTGTCTGCGCGGCCACGGGATACGCGTTTGCGGCAGGCCTGCCCCTGCAGATGGGGTTGATTCGCAACCACTACGTGGGCAGGACCTTCATCGAACCGCAACAGGCGATCCGCCACTTCGGTGTGCGGGTGAAACTCAATCCCGTCAAGAGCATTCTGGCCGGCAAGCGCGTGGTGCTGGTCGATGATTCAATCGTGCGTGGGACGACCAGCCGGAAGATTGTGAAGATGGTGCGCGCGGCGGGCGCGACCGAAGTCCACATGCGCATCAGTTGCCCCCCGACCGTGTCGCCGTGTTTCTACGGCGTGGATACGCCGCAGCGGTCCGAGCTGATCGCGGCCACGCACACGCTTGAGGAAGTGCGCAAGTACATCGAGGCCGACAGCCTCGGCTATCTGTCGCTCGACGGCCTTCTGGCAGCCGTTGGACCAGACCGATCGTCCTACTGCACGTCGTGTTACACCGGGGAATACCCGGTGGCATTCCCCCGCAACGAAGCCGCCTATCTGCAATTGGCGCTGAAACTGGTCCGATGACATTGCGAACATCCGTGCCCCTCGTGTTTCTGGCGATCTGTCTGTCCGCGCCAGTGATGCCTGCGCAGCAGGCGCCCGCGCAGCCCGTGTCGCTGAAGGTGGCCATCGATCAGCTCGTGTCATTCGATTTCCCCACGCGAACCGAGGCGGCTCGCGTGGTGAGGCGAACACCCGCAACCGAGGCCGTGCCGGCATTGGCCGCCGCCGCGCGGCTGCACACCGACGGCTACGTTCGGTATCGTGCGCTGGTGCTGCTCGCGGGATTCGGTGAGGTGTCAGCCGCGAGCACCATGCGCCTGTTGATCGACGATCCGAACGACCGGATCCGCGCCGTCACCTACGGCTGGTTCCAGCATCACCCTGATCCGGAAATGTCGTCGGCCCTGATCGCTGCGCTGGACCGGGAGCAGTCAGAGTTCGTACGCCCGGGGTTGACCCGCGCGCTGGCGGCGGCACACGCCGACCCGGCGGTGCGCAAGGCGCTTGAACCCCTGATCCTGCGTGGCGAAGACTACTTCCGCGGGTCCGTCATCGAGGGGCTTGGGGACTATCGGGCCACCTGGGCGCGATCGGCCATCGCAAGCGTTGCCGCGCTCGAAGGGCCACTGCAGGATGATGCGATTCTGTCGCTGGGCAAGATCGGCGACAAGGCCTCCCTGCCGGTGCTGGCAACGCTGCAGAAGACGGTCGGGCGCGAACTGCAGCCGTCCGTCGCCGCCTCGTCGTGCCTCATCACGGGCGAGTGCGTAGCCCACATTGACTACCTCGCAAAGACCCTGGCCTTTGCCGCGGGCGACCCGCAGTACCAGACGCTGCTTCGGAGCGCGGCATTCGGGTTGAGCGCACTCGCGAGCCGCGGCGACCGCCAGGCCCTGACGGTGCTGCTTGATGTGGGCGAGCCGTCCAAAGACCCCGTGCGCGCCGCGGTGGCATTGGCGGTGGGGCATGTGGCCTTGCGCAACGCCAGCCTGTTGCTCTCCGTGTTGGAGACGCGAAAGACGTTGGCGCCGGCCACAGATCTTCTGCTCGACGCGTTCGACATGTTGTCCGAAGACTTCGAGGAAGAGCGCTTCTTTGTCGAGATTCGCCGGGCGTACTGGGCGGCGGCTGAAGGTTCGGTCAGGCGGCGTGTTGCGCAGGCCCTGATCGACAAACTGGAGTTCTAGAGGTGGTGGACTATCGGCAGTCGGGCGTCGATATCGATGCGGGCAATGAAGTGGTGCGCCGCATCAAGCAGATGGCGCGCAAGACCTACACGCCAGGCGTTCTGTCGGGAGTCGGGTCGTTCGGCGGACTGTTCGCGCTCGATGGGTCAGTGCCTGAACCCGTGCTTGTTGCGTCGGCCGATGGCGTCGGCACCAAGTTGAAAGTCGCGTTCATGACCGGCGTCCACAACACGATTGGCGTGGACCTGGTGAACCATTGTGTGAACGACATTCTCGTCCAGGGCGCACGGCCGCTGTTTTTTCTCGACTACCTGGCCACCGGGAGACTGTCGCCGGACGTGGCCGAGCAGATTGTGGCCGGAGTGGCGCAGGCGTGCGTCGCGAATGGGTGTGCGCTGCTTGGCGGTGAGACCGCCGAGATGCCGGGCTTTTATGCCGATGGCGAATACGACGTCGCCGGCTTCATCGTCGGCGTGGTGTCGAGACCCAGAGTGGTGGACGGTCGCAACCTCCAGGCCGGCGATGTGCTGATCGGCCTGCCCTCGTCCGGGCTTCACACAAACGGGTATTCACTCGCGCGAGGGATTGTGTTCGAGGCGCTTGGACTCACGGTGGATTCCCCCGTGGCCGACCTCGACATGACCGTGGGCGAGGCGTTGCTTCAGCCGCACCGCACCTACCTGCCGGTCATCGGCCCGCTGCTCGACCGGGGATGGATCAAGGGGATGGCGCATATCACCGGCGGCGGCCTCACAGAGAACCTGCCGCGCGTGATGCCTGAAGGGCGCTCACCACGAGTCGACCGCCAGAGCTGGACCGTGCCGCCGTTGTTCACGTGGCTTCAGCGCGGCGGTCGCGTGTCGGATGACGAAATGTTCCGCGCGTTCAACATGGGCGTCGGCATGGTGCTGGTCTGTGCGCCCGAACACGAAGCTGTCCTTCTGGCCGCTCTGATCGGTTCAGGCGAAGCGGCCTGGCGCCTCGGCGAAGTCGTCTAGCGGCGCGATTTGCGTCAGCAGGCGATGTCCCGCATCGTCTCCAGGCCGGGTGGTGTTGACGTAGTCGGCCCAGGCGCGTGACGAGAGGAAGGGAGTGTTGACCAGCGGAAGGTCGTGCGTCGGCTGGAGGCGCTCCGAGAGGCTGGCCCAGGGCCAGTCCTGCGCCTGCCGCACCAGTCGAGCCTGCAACGCATTGCGTTCCACATACCGGCAGACCCGCACGAGGTCGCCCACGGCGGGAATCTCCATGGAGGTGAACCGGCCCTGGTAGACCGGGCCCTCGCCAACCGACTGGTGATGCCGGTGGTGCCGCACGGCGTGGGTAGAGGTGACCCAGTGGAGGCACCGCGAGAGCATCGGTGTGTCAGTTGGGCCCACCACAAGGTGCCAATGGTTCGGCATCAGGGAATAGGCGATAAGCCGCACCGGGTGGTGCTCCAGGGCCTGGCTCAGAATCGCCAAAAAGGCGCGATAATCGGCCGGTTGCGTGAAGAGCACCAGTCGCCGGGCGCTTCGGTTGATGACGTGAAAGTAGCTGGTGCGTTGGCTTGATCTGGCGCGTCGTGGCATAACAAAGGCCTCCCTGCTAGCAAGGGAGATGCCGTGTGGAGGCCTGTCCCCGAAATGGCAATATCTGTGGAAAACACACCCGTCCCCCTCGCACTACTGATCTCCGGCCGGGGGTCGAACCTGAGAGCTGTTGCCCAAGCGATTGATGACGGGCGCGTCAACGGCATCATCCGCGTCGTTGTGTCGAACAGGGCTGATGCGGCTGGGCTTGAGTGGGCTCGCGCGCAGGCGATTGAGACGCTGGTGCTGCCGCATCAGGACTCTCCCTCCCGGGGGGCGTACGACGAGGTTTTAGTGCAGGCGTTGAAGAGTCGTGGGGTGCGCCTGGTCTGCCTTGCGGGGTTCATGCGAGTGCTGGGTCCTGCTTTCTGCGAGGCGTTCCCTCAGGCGGTCCTGAACGTGCACCCGTCACTCCTGCCCTCCTTCCCCGGCGCGGACGCCCAGGCCCAGGCTCTCGCGCACGGCGTGAGGGTGTCGGGTGTGACCGTCCACTTCGTGACACCCGAACTCGATGCGGGGCCCATCATCCAGCAATCCGCCGTGCTGGTGCGTGACGATGACACGTGTGAAACACTGTCGGCGCGTATCCTCGTCGAGGAACACCGGGTGTACCCGGAGGCGATTCAGCGCATCATCGCCGGGGGATGGCATGTGGATGGACGCCGTGTTGTGACAACCCCTGTGAGTGAAACGTGAGTGACTCGATGACCCTCGATGAACAACTGGCCTACCTGACCAAGGGGTGTGTGGACGTGGTGCGCGCCGGCGAGCTCAAGACAAAACTCGAACGCGGCCACCCCCTCACGGTCAAGGTCGGGTTTGATCCCACCGCGCCTGATCTGCACCTGGGCCACACCGTGCTGCTCCGCAAGATGAAGCACTTTCAGGATCTCGGGCATCGCGTCATCTTCGTCATTGGTGATTTCACCGGGCTGATTGGCGATCCCACCGGACGATCGAAGACCCGCCCGCCGCTGACGAAGGTCGAGATTGCGGCAAACGCCGAAACATACAAGGCACAGGTCTTCCAGGTGCTCGACGAGAGCAAGACCGTGGTGGATTTCAACTCGCGCTGGCTTGGCGCCTTGGGCGCCGACGGTATGGTGCGGCTGTCGGCGCGGTACAACGTAGCGCAGATGCTGGAGCGGCGCGATTTCCGCCAGCGCTTCGACGCCGGAAAGCCCATCGCCGTGCATGAATTCCTGTACCCGTTGGCGCAGGCGTACGACTCGGTCTTCCTCAAGGCGGATGTGGAACTGGGAGGCACCGACCAGTTGTTCAATCTCAACGTCGGCCGGGACATCATGCCCGGCTACGGCCTCGAGGCGCAGGTCGTGATGACGACGCCGTTGCTGGAAGGGCTCGACGGCGTCGAGAAGATGTCGAAGAGCCTGGGCAACTACATCGGGGTGACGGACGCTGCCGACGAAATGTTTGGCAAGGTGATGTCGGTGAGCGACGAGTTGATGTGGCGGTACTACGTGCTGCTGACTGACGAGTCGGAGGCGAGCGTGAACGCGACACGGCAGACCGTAGCTGAGGGTGTGCTGCACCCGAAGGCCGCGAAGATGGCCCTCGCGAAGCGTATCGTCACAGACTTCCATGGCGCGGCTGCAGCGGCGGCGGCGCAGGAGGCCTTTGAGGCGCGTTTCACGCGTGGGGAACTCGATTCGGCGTCCCTGCCTCAGGTTGACGTGGCGGTTCCCGTCGGCGGTTCAGTCGCGTTGTCGCGTGTGATGGTTGATGCCGGCCTGGCGACGTCAACCAGCGAGGCCGCGCGCAAGATTCAGCAGGGCGGCGTGAAGCTGGACCGCGAAAAAGTGACAGCGGTCACGATGCGCGTGGACGCGGGGCGCCCTGACTTGCTGCTCGAAGTCGGCCGGAAGGCCGTGCGTGTGCTGGTGCGCGAAGCAAGGGCGCGTCCGTAAACGCCCCTACGCCCTGAACGTATCCAAGGGTGAGATGCCGCATCGAGTGATGCTCTCCCTCCCTGGCGTGCGCCATCGTCGCCACGGTGGTGGGTTCGTGTACGTCGGCACGACGACGGCGGCCAGGGGCGCGACGGTGCAGAGGGATGCCACCTTCGACCTTCCCCAATGGCGGCTCAGGGTCACGCGTCACTACCTGGCCGCGAGCGCGTCGCCGACCTTCGAGACCTGGACGACGTTCACGCCCCTGGGCTTCGTTCCGGTGGTCTCCGACTTGAACGCGTTTCGCTTCACTGTTCCGAACGGCCACCTCAGGTGGGTGAATGGCCTGCGTGGGGAAACCACCGATCGCGCGGGCAGCAACACATTCACGATGCGCGAACTCGACCTGCAGGCTGGCGAACACTTGTCACTCGGTGCCACGGGGCGCTCGTCCGAGACGACCGTGCCCTGGCTCTCGATCGAGGCTCGCAGTGAAGTCTTCTATCCCGCCTTGTTGTGGTCGGGCGCCTGGACACTGCAGGCGGCGCGCTCAGGCAGCGCCCGCCTTCGACTACGAAGTTGCCACGATCGGCAACAACACCCTGCGGGGGGTGGCGCGGGGCGGCATCGGGGAAACAGGCGCCGCCGACCACCTGATTACCGTTCGCGGACGAAATCTGGCCAGGCCCACGCGCGAACGCCCGGAGACAACGCGCGGGTCTCGACCGGCGTCTTCGGCGGTTGGTGCACCACCGACATCTCGATGCGGACCATTCGCGGAGACCGCTTCTTGATGGCCGTGGCCAGCCGTTGCATCGACTCTCAATTCTGTCATCCGGCACCGAACGCGCCGGCACGTGGATTTCCGGGGCGTGTGGATTCAAGAGGACTCCTGTTGATGGCCGTGTGCCCAGGTCGGCGTCGCCACCATGGGGGCCACCGCACGGCCATGACTCACCAACGCTGCGGAGAAGGCAGCCCGTGCGAGGGGCCTCACGCACGCGGCGTTGACGCTGACGACACGTCGGCGTAGCCTGCGCATGGACCCGATCTCCCCGTCGGCGCCACTCACGAAAACCACCGACCGAGGTCGTGTTGACAGGGGCTATGGGTGTACGCAACACTCGTCAGTCCCGGGCATGACCGGCGGCCTTGATGAAGGTGCCGCGCCCACCGGTCCGGGGAGTCGCTATCTCGTTGACCATAGGAGATGGTCGAGCGTTTCGGGAAGTGCGAATGGGCGGAGCGTCGCTGTCGGGGTGGGAGCAAGCGGCCCACAAAAAAGTTCAGCAAACCGAACTTTTTAGTTGACAGGGATGGGCACGGGTCATACAGTTGGAAGGTTCCCCTAAACGCAAACCAACGCGCCGGGGAGCGGCAAGCAAGACTCGGTTCTTTGAAAACTAGATAGAACGTGCAAGCACACAACCCGTCGAGTAT
>CAZAZR010000119.1:0-12406 GCA_964489685.1 uncultured Solibacteraceae bacterium
GGTCACAAACACCAGCACGTCGAAGTCTGCGTTCAGATTGCCTGCGTCAAGCCGCGGCGCGAACACACGCGTGAACGAGAACCCGGACTGTTCCAGAATCCATCGCGTCCACCCGGCGGGCATCGACCCGCCGTACTGGTCCCACAATCCGACGCGTGGCGCCCGAATCGCCGTCAGCACGTTGAGCTTCTGTCCCAGAGGCACCGCGTGTACGCCGAGCGGGCCAATGACCTGCTCCAGCTTCGCGCGCTGCCCCTCTGCCACATGGAACGTCCCGGCGGGAAACACCGTGCCGCCTGCGGTCAGCGGTGCCGTGGTGACGGATACGCCGGTGCCGCCGCCGGCGAGCAACTGATTCACGGCGGCAAATGCATTGAGCACCTCGCGGCTCAGCAGGTATCCGCCGGCCAGGGATGCCGGCATGGCCGCCTTCAGGAACGTGATGTTCCAGTCCCTGACTTCTTCAAATGGCCCGGTGAATCCGTCGAGTACGCGATCGAACTCGATGCCCATCTGGTAGGCCAGCGTCCATCCAGCACTGTCGTAGGGCGGCGTGGGCGGCGCACCAGGCGAGGGAAAATTGTCGGGATGATCCTGCGGCTCGAACATGTCGATGACGTGCGGTCGAAACGCCTGATTCGTCATGACGACGAGGGAGCCGGAGGGATATGTCTTTCCAGCGACCGTGAACGTAGACGTGGCACGGTGCACCTGGATGCCCACCTCGCGCAGGGCGTTGATGAACGTCACGGCCGTCGGAAAATCCGGCTGATTCGAAGGCAGGATGTACCCACGCGGATCGCGATACTCCGGCTTGCGCAGCGCGGCCCATAACGCCGCGTCGCGCTCGGGCGAAGCGCCGCCGCGTCCGCCACCCCTGCCTGCCCCGCTGGCTCGACCGGCCGCGCTTGCGGCGAACTCCCGCACCACGTCCGCATATCGATGTGGCCGCGGCGTCCACGAATCTTCACTGCCGCGCCGGATGGAGTTCTTCCCCATCACGTAGCGGTTGTACAGGTAGTTCTCCTTCATCCGGGACGCGCTATCGAGCACACCGCGGTTACAGGCCACCGAGTACTCGATGGACTGCCGGAACCGCCATTCCTGCGGCGGCACGGGAAACGTCAGGTCACTGGTGGGCAACTGCCGCTCCATGACCAAAGGCACACGCATCGGCGTAGGGCTGCCGATCATTTCGGTCAGAATCGCAATCGTGTTGTGAAATGCGGCCGTGTTCCGGATGCCGCCATTCCACCATCCGTCGTAGGGCCCACCCGACCGCATCGTGGCGCCCGGCTTGCCTTCGGCCGCCAATCGCGTATGCAGCGCGAGGCCGACCGTCTGCAGGCCCAGCACGAGCAACGGGTCCTGGTTGTAGTTGAAGGGATCCCGCAAGGGCGGCGACCACAGGATGGTGCCGGCTGGGCCACTCTGATGATGGTTGTAGAGAATTTGCGGGAACCACTCGTGATAGAGCACGCGGTTCATGTTCTCGGTTTCAGGTTGGGTGGACGCGAAGAAGTCGCGGTTGTTGTCGTGTCCGATGTACTTCTGGTACAGCCGCGGCAGGTTCGCCAGGCTGCGCTCGTTGGGATCGGACGCCCGCATGTACCAGTCGGCCACCAGGTCGTTGCCATCCGGGTTCGCGTGCACAAACAACATGATCACGTCGTCGAGCATCCGCAGCGTCTCTTCGTCGTTGCCGCTGACCATCTGGTAGACCATCTCGCCCAACTGCTGCGCGCCGAGCGTTTCGGTGGCGTGGAGGCCGCCGTCAATCCAGACTACGGCCTTCCCCTCCTTCGCCAGGGCGCGGGCCTCCGCATCGGTCAGCCCCTCGGCCAGCGCGAGGCGGCGCGAAATCTCTTTGTAGCGCGCGAGGTTCTTGTGATTGGCCGGCGAGGTCACCACCGCCATCAGTTGCGACCGCCCCTCGGCCGTCTTGCCGATATCCTCAAGCACCATCCGATCCGACTCGCGGTCGAGCTTGCGCCAGTACGCTTCCATCTGCCGGTAGTTGGCGAGGAAGTAGTCGTCGCCGAAGGCGTGGCCGAATTCGGCGACCGGCGACGTGATGCTGGAGGCCGCGCGCGCCTGCGCCTGAGGGGCGGCGCCGTAGGAGCTTGCGATCAGGAACAGTCCGAGCAGAAGTCTCTTGGCCATGAGTCAATAATAGAGGGGACGGGTGTCGACCTGTGGGAAACTCCGGGAACTCAGTTGACGTTGTTCCGGGAGTTTTCCACAGGTCGACACCCGTCCCCTCTCTTCCCCGATCGAGACAAATAGGGGGACGGCTGTGGATTTGTGGAAAACTCTGGGGGACGCTCAATGAAGATGTCCCCGGAATTTTCCACAAATCCACACCCGTCCCCGTGCCGCCTCGACGTCTGGCTCGATGTCGCGTGTCTGTGCAAGACGCGGTCTGAGGCGCAGAGGGCGTGCAAGGGCGGCAAGGTGGAGGTCAACGGGCAAGCAGCCAAAGCACAGCGGCCCTTGAAGCTCGGAGACGTAGTTGAGGTCTCGCGGCCCCGCGGCGTGCGCCAACGGGTCATCGTGCTGGGCCTGGCCAGCCACCACATGGCCAAAGCACTCGCCAGCGCCCTCTACGAAGACGTCACGCCGGAGCCCTCACCGCAGGTAAAGGCCATGCTCGAACTGGCTCGCCTGGCGGGCCCCCAACGGGCCCGAGGCCCGGAAACGGCCCCTGGGAAACGAGAGAAACGTCGCCTGCGACAGGCCAAGGAGGGCGGCGAGGGGTCTGGGTGGGGATAGGAATGGTATACTTCGATGTTTCGGGTCCCCGTCAGGATCCCAATAAGTGAGGTTTTCCGCAGTGGCTACTCGACACAAATCGGCGGTAAAAGCGAATCGCCAGACCATCAAGCGCACCGAACACAACCGCGAACTCCGATCGAAGCTCCGGAGCGGCCTGAAGGCCATCCGGGCGGCCATTGATTCGGGCGATACCGCGGCAGCCAAGGCGTCGCTCAGCAAGACCTTCTCGCTCATCGACAAGATGTCGGCGAAAAAGATCATCCACGACAACACGGCTGGCCGCTACAAGTCGCGGATCGTCAAGAAGCTCACCAAGAAGACCGCGACCGCATAAGCGGTCGCCCGGTCAGTTCGACGACGAGCCGCTCAAGCAGCACCTGGTCCTCTCCCCCTGAGCTCTTGAGCGCCAGGTCGGTGCGCAGCAGCGCATCAAGTGCGGGCTTGACGCGATCGGGTGCGCCTGACGCCAGTTGGCTCGACACCCACCACCGCAACTGACCAACAATGCCGTGCGGCGAATCGCCGCGTTCGAACCGCAGTGCCAACTCCCTCAGCCCAAGGGCCGCATCGCCGGCGCTGATGGCGTTGGTCACGGCCCAGTCGTCGACAACGGTTGCGCCATCCGACGCCACCGCCTCCACGTCGGCTGCCGTAATGGCGTTCCGGCCCGCCACGAAGAGCAGCAACCGCTCAATGTCGCCACGCAGCTTTGAGATATCGGCACCTGACCGGCTGACCAGCATCTTGACGCCCGCCGGTTCCATCGTCCGGCCTTCACGCGTCATCTCCTCCTGCACAAACGTCCTGGCCTTGACCATCGCAGCATTGGCACCGGCCGGCCCCGATCGAGGCTCAGCGCGAATCCCGCTGAACTCCACCACCTGCGCCTTCTCGACCAGTTTCTTCGTGAACCGGCGCGTGCGATCGATCTCGGTGGCCACAAACACCAGCGTCGCAAACTCAGCGGGTGCGGCCACATACTCCTCGAGTGGCGTGAGGTCTGTCGATGCGCGTTCCCCATCGGCGGCCGCCTCTTCCTCCTCCTCCTCCTCGTCGTCGGTCGCCTTGCCGGCGCGCTTGGGCTTCAACAGCCGCTCGGCGCGCATGACGATGACGAGGCGGCGGTCACCGAGCATGGGCAGGCTGCGGCATGACGCGGCGATGTCTACCGGCGCGCCTCCCTGTTCGCCGGCGTAGACCCGGTCTACGGCAAATGGACGGTCCGCCACGTCGACAGTGGCCTCGACGGCGTCCACCATGGCATCAACGAGCTTCACGTCTTCGCCGAGGAAGACATACACACGGCTCAGCGTCCTGGCCGCCAGATGTTTTCGAAGGGCGGCCACGTCAAGGTTGGGCACGGGTGGGTTCTAGAAGGCCTCGAGGATCGAGGTCACGACCGAGCGCGCGAAGTTCTGGGCCATGCGCTCCATGGCATTGGCGTTCTGCCCGAAGAACGCCGTGGCATCCGTGGTGGTACTGCCAGCGCTCGTGGGCTCATATTCCTCGGTGTATCGCATTGAGGGGTTGGACCAAAGGATCTTGTTGTCTCGGACGTCACGAAATTCGAACGACGCAATGACAATCAGTTGCACTCGTGCCGCCTGACTGTTGGCGGTATAGGTGGTGTTCCTCGTTTGCACGCTGACGATCGTGCCGGTCAGGATGGCGTCCACGTTGTTCGTGTCGGGCTGCACACGGTACTTGCCTCGTCCGCCGAACTCCGTGCGCACGCGATCGGTCAGGACGCGATCAATTTCGAAGACCGATGTCTTATTGAGGAACGCGGGCACGCCCACCACCTGGATGTAATCGGGCAGGAACGACCCACGGCCCGACAGCGCGTAACCGCAGCCGGAGGCCGCGATACACGACAGCGCGACCATCCCGAGCAGGAACCGTCTCATCATCACCTGACCACGATACTCACGGGACGCCCCGGAGTGTGAACAATTTTCACGATGGTCTTGCCCTCAACGTAGGGCACCACAGTCGGGCACGCCAGGGCCAGCTCGATATTCGCCTCCACAGAGGAATTCACCGGCACCAGAATACGGCCCCGCACCTTGCCGTTCACCTGGACCGGCAGCTCGACCGACTCTTCCCGCGCGGCCTCTTCGTCGCATGACGGCCAGCCGGCCGCCACCACGCCTTCGGGATGGCCCAGGTGTTCCCAGAGTTCCTCGCACATGTGCGGCGTGAAGGGCGACAGCATCAGCACCAGCGCCTCGGTGGCTTCGCGCAGCACGGCCGCGGTCTCTGGCCTCTCCACCACGGCCAGCGGTTCATCATCCACACCCAGCGGACGCGCGCCGCGGAGTTCGCAGAACCCGTACAGCTCGTTCACCAGTTCCATCAGCGCGGCAACGGCCGTGTTCAGATGCACCCGCGGGTTGATGTCCTGGGTAACGCGCCGAATGGTGCTGTGCGTTCTTCGCCGCATCGCGCGCTCGGCGTCGTCGAACGTCAGCCCGGCGACGGCGGGTGCCTGTCGGGCAGCGGCGGACGTGTGGACCACCACGCGCCACACGCGGTTGAGGAAGCGGAAGGCCCCCTCAAGGCCGGTGTCGGTCCACTCCACTTCCTTCTCGGGTGGCGCGACAAACATCACGTAGAGTCGCAGCGCGTCGGCGCCAAACGACGCGATCATGTCGTCGGGATCCACCACGTTGCCCTTTGACTTGGACATGACGGCGCCGTTTTTCAGCACCATCCCCTGCGTCAGCAGCCGCGTGAACGGCTCATCGATGGTGACCAGCCCGATATCGCGGAAGACGCGACTGAAAAATCGCGAGTAAATCAAGTGGAGGATGGCATGCTCCACCCCGCCGCTGTAGAAGTCGACCGGGCCCCAATAGGCGACCTTGGCCGGATCGAACGGCAGCTGGTCGTTGTGCGGATCGCAGAAGCGGTAGAAATACCACGACGAGTCGACGAACGTGTCCATCGTGTCGGTTTCGCGGCGAGCCGCGCCGCCGCATTCCGGACAGGCGACATTCACAAACTCGGGCACGTGCGCGAGCGGCGAGCTACCTCGCCCGGTAAACTCGGTCACCTTCGGCAACACCACCGGCAGATCGGAATCAGGCACCGCGACCATGCCGCACGCCGGGCAGTGGATGATTGGAATCGGCGTGCCCCAATACCGCTGACGCGAGATGCCCCAGTCTTTGAGCCGGTACTGCACGGTGCCTTCGCCGATGCCACGCGCTGTGGCCTCGGCCGTCATCTGTCGATTCGCCTCGGGCCAGGCCAGACCGCTCCACTGCCCTGACGCCACGAGCACGCCGTCGCCATCGTAGGCGGCAGACATCGTATCGGCGTCATGCGACTCGCCTTCGGGCTGCACGACCACGCGCACCGGCAGGCCGTATTTGCGGGCAAACTCAAAGTCGCGCTGGTCGTGGCCGGGCACGCCCATCACCGCCCCCGTGCCGTATTCACCCAGCACAAAGTTGGCCACCCACACCGGGACGGATTGTCGCGTAAAGGGATTCACCACCGTGCGCCCGGTATCGAAACCTTCCTTTTCGACTTCGCCGGACACACGAGCGGTCTTGTCCTGTGCGCGGAACTTCGCCACCTGTGCGCGGAACGCGGCCGGATCCGCAGACTCGGCGGCAAACTGTTCAACCAACGCGTGTTCGGGCGCGAGCATGACAAACATCGCACCGAAGATCGTGTCGATGCGGGTGGTGAAGACTTCGATCGGGGTCCTGGGGTCCTCGGTCTGCTGGAACTTGACCCGGGCGCCTTCGGATCGCCCGATCCAGTTCTGCTGCATCGTCAGCACCTTTTCGGGCCAGCCGGTCAGCCCCTCGGCGGCCTTCAGCAGTTCATCGGCATATGCGGTGATGCGCAGACACCACTGCTCCAGTTCGCGCTGAGTCACCGGAGTGCCGCAACGCCAGCAGCCGCCATCAACCACCTGTTCGTTGGCGAGCACGGTCTGGCAACTCGCACACCAGTTCACGTTCGAGCGCCGGCGATAGGCCAGGCCCTTCTCGAACATGCGCGTAAAGAGCCACTGGTTCCAGCGGTAGTAGTCGGGCATGCAGGTGGCCAGCTCGCGCTCCCACGCGTAACTGATACCCAGACGCTGCAACTGCCCTTTCATGTGGGCGATGTTGTCGAGCGTCCACTGCTCGGGGTGCAGGTTGTTCTTGATGGCGGCATTTTCAGCCGGCAGGCCGAACGCATCCCAGCCAAACGGATGCAGCACGTTGAAGCCGCGCATCCGCATGAATCGGGCCATGATGTCGCCGATCATGTAGTTGCGGACGTGCCCGACATGCGCGTGGCCCGACGGATACGCAAACATCTCAAGGCAATAAAATTTTGGCCGGGACGGATCGTCGGTCACCTCAAACGCACGGGTCTCGGCCCAATGCTGCTGCCATTTTTTTTCGATGTCTTGGGGATGGTAGGAGCTCACACCGATATTTTAAGGGGGACGGGTGTCGATCTGTGGAAAACTCCAAGCGCGAAAACGACCTCTGAGGTAGTTTTCAATACCTCATCCACGAAAACTACCTCAGAGGTCGTTTTCGGTCCGGGAGTTTTCCACAGATCGACACCCGTCCCCCTCACTTCACCCCAATTCTTCAATCGTGGCTTCGATGCCTTCACGGAGCGAGTCGAGGTGGTACCCACCCTCGGTGATCGCCATGATTCGGCCGTCGCAGGCACGCCGGCCGACGTCGGCGAGCATCCGGACGAGCGTTCGAAAGCCTGCGGTGGTCATGCGCAGGCCACCCAGTGGGTCGAGCTGATGCGCATCATATCCGGCAGAGATCAGCAGGACCTGGGGAGCGAAGGCCTGCAGACTCGGCAGCAGGTGCGACTCATATCCCCGAAGGACGTCCGCATCCGTCGCGCCAGCACGCAGAGGCAGGTTCAGCGTGGTGCCTACGCCTGCGCCCGAGCCGCACTCGGTAGCGGCTCCGCTGCCTGGCCAATAGGGGTATTGATGACTGGACGCGAAGAACACGTTCGGGTCGTCGTAGAAGGCCGCCTGCGTGCCGTTGCCATGGTGCACGTCGAAGTCCACAATCGCGACCCGCTCCACCCCGTCGGCCCGTAGCGCTGCGGCGGCGATCGCAATGTTGCTGTAGAGGCAAAACCCCATCGCCCTCTGGGGCTCCGCGTGATGTCCGGGCGGGCGCACCAGGGCCAGCGCGGCCTCGCCGGTCGACCACGCGTGGCGGGCCGCATCGATGGCCACCCCGGCAGCCAGGCGCGCGACATCCCAGGACTCAGGACTCGTAAACGTGTCGGCATCGAGCGTGGCCGCACGGCCGGCGGTGGCTTCTATCACGTCGAGGTACGCCGCTGTGTGAATCCGCGCGAGCTCATCGCGGGTAGCCATCCGTACCGGGCCCATCGTTCCGCCTGCGGATCGAAACGACTCCGCGATGGATTCGAATACCTGTCCGCGTTCGATGCGCTCCGGATGGCCGGGCGGTGGTGAATGTTCAGAAAAGCGTGGCGATGAGAAGAGCACCATGGGTTACGTGAGCGAACCTTCGAGCGCGCGGAGGCGCGACTCGAGGTCCACCCGCGCGGCTTCGACGACGTCGTCATTGGTGCTGGCCACGTACATCGGCTCGCCAATCGCGACGCTGAGCGTGGCGCCGGGTTTCGGGATCTGGTGGCGGTCCCAGCTCCGCGTGGTCCAGGCGCGGTCGGCTTCGATGTGAAACGGCAGGATGGGATGACCAGTGGCCCCGGCCAGCCAGAGGGCGCCGGGTTGCGCGACACGCGCGGGGCCTCGGGGGCCATCGACGGTAAACGCCACCGGCCGCCCGGCCGCGAGGTCGCGCCTCAACTGCACCAGCGCCCGGGCGCCACCGCGCGACGAAGACCCGCGGGCGGTGCCGTAACCAAACTTCGCGATGATGCGCGCGATCCATTCGCCATCGAAGTTCTCACTAGTGATCACCACAATCCCGCGGTCACGAAAGAACAACGTGGCCGCCAACACGCGGCCATGCCAGAAGGCATGGATCGGGGCAACCGCCTCATCGTCCAGCCGGTCCAGGTGTTGCTGCCCGTGAACCCGCCACGTGTAGGTGCCACCCAACCCCTCGATGACGGGCCATCCGACCGACGCGATGGCGCGCACCTGCGCGCGTTTGAGTCTCGACTGCCGCCACGACGACGACTCGGGAGCGGCCATTACTGGCTCTCTGCCTCCCCTTGACCCGCCTCGACGGGCGCACACCTGGGTTTGACGGCCTTCATCTTGCCGTCTATCCACGTCATGAGATCCACCATCTGCACCGGCGCGTTCGCGCTCGCCTGCGCGCCTTTGAGCATGATTGAACAGAACGGGCACGCCATCACCACCGTGCCTGCGCCGGTCGCCTGCAACTGATCGAACCGCTCCTGGCTGATGCGTTTGCCCGACTCGTGTTCTTCAAACAGCAAGCCGCCACCTGCGCCACAGCAGAACGGATTGTCGCCGTGCCGTGCCGGCTCACTGATGGTCGCGCCAAATCGCTCGAGCAAGGCTCGTGGCTCGGCGTGCACGTCCGCGTAGCGACCGAGGTAACACGGGTCGTGATACGTTACGTTTTCGCGTTCGCGCCATTCCAGCATGACGTCGCGCGTGAGCTCCTCGATGAGTGAAGCCGAGTGCACGGCTTCCACCTCGTAGCCCATCATCTTGTAGTCGTGTCCAATGGTCTTGACGCAGTGCGGGCAGGACGTGACGATCTTCTTCACGCCCGACGCCCGCAGGTCGGCGATGTTTTGCGTCGCCAGTTCCTGGTACATGTATTCGTTGCCGGTCCGCTTGGCGACGTCACCCGTGCAGCGCTCCTTCGACAACACACCGAACGTCTTGCCCTTGGCGCGCAGCAGATCGAACAGCGAGCGCATGGACTTCTGATAGTCGGCCTCAAATGCCCCGGCGCATCCAAGCCAAATCAGGTACTCGTGCTTCGTGGGATCGAACGTCTCAAGTGTGGCCGCCTGCACGAACTTGGCGCGCTGGTCGTACATCAGACCCCAGATGTTCTGGCGCCGTTCGAGATTCGTGAACAGTGGCGTCAGGAACTCGGGCGCCTCACCATTGGACACCAGACCACGCCTGGCGCCGATGATGGTCGGCAGGTGCTCCACTCCCACTGGGCAGGCCTGCTCACAGGCGCCGCAGGTGGTGCACTGCCACAACACGTCCTGGTCATACACATCGACCAGTTTTTTGTCGCGCTCACCCGCCAGTAGTGCATCTTCGTTCTGGAGGATCAGTGTTTTCGGATTCAGCCGCTTCCCGGTACCGAACGCCGGGCAATTGTCCTGGCAGCGCCCGCATTCCACGCAGGAGAACGCGTCGAGCACCGCTTTGGATGGCAGGTCTTTCACCGTCTCTAATCCCACTTCCTCCTTCTCGAAATCCAGGTTGGGTACCGTGCCAAGGATCGGCGACTTCAGGAACACGGTGGCCGGAGAAAGGATCAGATGCAGGTGCTTTGAGTTCGGCACCAGCACCATGAACGCAAGAATGATGAGCATGTGCACCCACCAGTTCACCCGCCCGATGGGACCCGCTTCGTAGGCAAAGGTCACGAAGAACGTGATCATCAGCAGCGCGATCAGCACCGCGATCAGCAATGACTCTTTTGAGACAGGCGTGCCCAAACCCGCCGGTCGCACAAACGCGCGGCGAATGCCGAGTCCGATGATGCCGATGAGGACGCCTGCCGCAAACGGCACCAGGGCCTTCTTGTAGATGGCGAACGTGGCGCTGTGCGTCAGGTCCACCACACCAAGACCGCGCACCATCTCCACGGTGGTGAAACCGCCAAACGCCACAAAGCCCCAGAACACGGCCAAGTGTGCAACCCCCACGGCCTTACGCGCGGAGATCACGCGCGATTGGAAGACAATTTCGCTGACGAATCGGCTAATGCGTGAGCCCAGTTGGTCGAAGGTGAAGTTATTTGGCGCCGCCTGAATCAGTCGCCACCGCGTCGCCATCTGGATGGCGAACCCGGCGACAAACCCGACGAACACCAGTCGAAAGACCCAGACCTCCAAGTTCATACGCCATCCATATTACTGTGAGGCGCGTCCGCTGGGCAGGCGCCCCAACCGAGGATGGAGGATCGGAATACAATCATCGGATGATCGTCGGCATCGTGAAGGAGACGGCCCCAGGGGAACGACGGGTCGCCGCCACACCAGACTCAGTCACCACACTCATACAGCTCGGCTTCAGCGTCACCGTTGAATCAGGCGCGGGGATTGCCGCCGGGTTCGACGACGAGGCCTATGCGGCGGCGGGGGCCACGATTGGCGATACCGCTGGCGCATGGAGCGCCCCGGTCGTGGTCAAAGTGCGGCCGCCGCTCGATGGAGAAGCCGAAGAGGCCGCGCGGCTCGGCACCGGGCAGACCCTCATCAGCTACCTCTATCCCGCGCAGAACGGCGACCTCGTTCGTCGCCTGGGCGACCGCGGCATCAGCGCGATCGCGATGGATCAGGTGCCGCGCACCACTCGCGCGCAGAAGGTGGACGCGCTTTCTTCCACCGGCAACCTCTCGGGCTACCGCGCGGTCATCGAAGCCGTCGCCGCCTTGCAGCGGCCCCTGGGCGGCCAGACCACGGCGGCTGGCAAGATCCTCCCGTGCAAAGTGCTCATCATCGGCGCCGGCGTTGCCGGGCTCTCCGCGATTGGCACCGCGCGGTCGCTTGGCGCAATCGTCCGCGCCTTCGACACGCGACCGGTCGTCAAGGAACAAGTGGCGTCCATGGGCGCAGAATTCCTCCAGGTTGAACTCGAAGAAGACGGCAGCGGTCAGGGCGGCTATGCCAAGGAAATGAGTCCGGCGTTCATCGCCGCCGAGTTGGCACTGTTCGCCGCGCAGGCAAAGGAAGTAGACGTCATCATCACGACCGCGCTCATTCCCGGCAAACGCGCGCCCATCCTCATCACCGCCGATATGGTCCGCTCCATGAAGCGCGGCTCTGTCGTGGTGGACCTCGCAGCCGAGATGCGGGGCAATTGCGAGCTCACGCAACCCGGCCTGGCCGTGGACGTGAACGGCGTCACGGTGATCGGCTACACCGACCTGCCGTCGCGCATGTCGCAGCAGGCATCAACGCTCTACGCCACGAACATCGTTCACCTGCTCGAGGAGATGGGCGGCGCGGCTGCATTCACCATCGATGAGGAAAACGACATCGTGCGGCCGATGACGGTGCTGAAGAACGGGGTGGCGATGTGGCCACCTCCGCCTTCGCTCCCGAAGCCTTCGGCTTCAGCCACGGCGGACAAGTCCGCGAGTCCTGACTCTGCTGCGGCCTCTCCTCCGGCGCGACAGGTGTCCACGTCGGGGACCAAGGCGTCCCCTGGGGCTCGCAAGAAGCCTGGGGCGAGCCATGGCAAAGGCGGCGGCCATGGCGCTCCCGCCGACGAATCCTCGTCGTCGGGCGGTTGGTGGCCGCTGCTGGCCGCCGGGCTCGCGCTGTTTGCCATTGGCCTCGGGGCACCACAGTCATTCCTGACGCACCTCACGGTGTTTGTGCTGGCGTGTTTCATCGGTTACCAGGTGGTGTGGAGCGTGACACCCGCACTGCACACACCACTCATGAGCGTGACCAACGCCATCAGCGGCATCATCGT
>CAZAZR010000120.1:0-5513 GCA_964489685.1 uncultured Solibacteraceae bacterium
GTACGCGGCCGTCAGTTGCCCCTTGCCGCCATCGATGAGAATCAGGTCGGGAAAGGGCCCGCCCTGTTCAAGCACTTTCTGGTAGCGCCGACGCACCACTTCCTCCATCGACGCGACATCGTCTGGCATCGCAGCCACGTCGCGAATGGCAAACTTGCGGTACTCCCCTCGGCGCATCCGCCCCTCAATGCACACCACCATCGACGCGACGGTGTTCGTGCCCTGCAGCGTGGAAATATCGAAACACTCGATACGCCGTGGCAGTGCCGGCAGGTCGAGCACACGCCTGAGCGTGTCCAGCGCCTCGAAGGCCGACACCGCAGCATCGCCAAACTGCGTGTCATACGACAGCGCGGCATTGCGCAGCGCCAAATCCACGAGTCCCCGCTTGTCGCCCCGGGTCGGGGTCACAAGCTGGACGCGTCGCCCGGCCCGTTCGCGCAGCCACAGTTCCAGGGGCTCGCGCACATCGGCCGCGAGTTCCTCGGACAGGAGCACATCGGGCGGCGGGTCGTGCTCGGCGTAGAACTGCTGGAGCGCCGCCTCGAGGACTTCCGGGGCGGTGGGCGGCGCAAAGGGGGACGGGTGTCGATCTGTGGGAAACGCCTGGCTCTGTGCATCTCCGGGCGCCGGATCTACAGAAACAGACGGGGACGGGTGTCGATCTGTGGGAAACGCCTGGCTCTGTGCATCTCTGGGCGCCGGCGTTTTCCACAGATCGACACCCGTCCCCGTCATTTCAATCCGGTCCACCACGCGCCCGCGGCGCATCTGGAACACCTGCACCACGGCGCCGGCCGGGCCGACCTTCACGGCGAACGCGTCACGGTCCCCCAGTGCCGGCGTTGACATCTTCTGCTGCCGATCGCGCAGGGTTTCAAGGGTGCGGATGGCATCACGCAGCGTCGCGGCGCGTTCAAAGCGCTCGTCGATCGAGGCATCCACCATCTCGGTGCGGAGGCCGTCGATCAGTTCGGCCTGTCGCCCCTCAAGCAGCAGTCGGGCCTGCCCCACGGCGCGCTGGTACTCGTCAAGCGAGCACACCGACTCCACACACGGCGCCAGGCAGCGCTTGATGTCGTACTCGAGGCACGGCCGGTCGCGTTTGCCGTCGATCACTTCGTTGCACGATCGAATGCCGAACAGCCGATGGGTCAGCCGCATCGTCTGCCGCGCCAGTGACGCCGGCATGAACGGCCCGGCGTAGACCGACCCGTCACGTTCCACCCGCCTGGCCACCAACACCCGCGGCGCGGCTTCGTTGGTCGTCAGCTGCAGGTACGGGTAGGTCTTGTCGTCGCGCAGCAGGACGTTGAAGCGCGGATTGCGCTGCTTGATCAGGTGATTTTCAAGCGCCAGCGCCTCAACCACCGAGTCGGTCACGATGGTTTCGAGGCGCGTGGCGTCGCGCAGCAGGGCGTCAATGCGCGGGTTGATACCGGCCGCACCCAGGTACGATTTGACCCGGTCGCGGAGCACCCTGGCCTTGCCGACATACAGGGTGTCGCCGGCCTCGTTGTAGAAGAGGTACACCCCGGGTTGCTCGGGCAGCCGGCCAATCTGACCCTTGAGTTCGTGAATGGCCATCAGTTAACATCCGCCGTGACCTTCACGGGCGCGGTCGGCGCCACGTTCAATTTTCCCCTCCGGCTGATCATCGTCACCTGCATCAGGCTGCGGATCCACCCAAATCTTCTCACGTTCACCGGGGTGCTGATCAGCCTGGCGGCCGGCTTTGCGCTGGCCAAGGGCGAATTCGCCATCTCGGGCGTCATCATGCTCGCTGCCAGCGTCTTCGATTACATCGATGGCAAAGTGGCCGTCCAGTCTGGCGCGGACACCAAGTTCGGGGGCTTCTGGGACTCGGTCATCGACCGCTTCTCGGACCTGTCGCTGTCGGTGGGTTTGATCGTCCTGTACGCAAAGCTCGGCAGCACCGACTACGTGCTGGTCACGTCCATCGCCATGGTGTTTGCGACGATGACGAGTTACACGCGCGCGAGGGCCGAGAGCCTGCTGACCAGGTGCAAGGTCGGCTTCATGGAACGCCCCGAGCGCATCGTCCTCTTCATGGTCGGCGCGTTTACCAACCGGATGGCGGCGGTGCTGTGGGTGATGGGCGTGTTGTCGATTGTGACGGTCGCCAACCGCATCTACTACACCTACGTCGAGCTGGAGCACAAGACACACCCGAAGCCCACCGGCCTGGCCGGCGTGCTGTGGCGCGCGTTTTATTGGACCGACGAACGCGCGACGGTGCCGTATGACGTGTGGGTCCTTGCCATTCTCGGTTTCATCATGCTGACGCCGCCACGCTGGCTCGGAGATCCGATGGCGATGGGCGAGCCGGGGTTGATTGGCTGGATTTTGCGCACCGTCGGACCATAGGTCCGTTTACTGAGACTGCCCGAGCGCCGGATCGAAACAGTGGCGGCAGCGCGCCTCGTAACTGTCGCCGGCGCCCACCAGTACCCGCTCTCGTGACGCGACCAGACGCTGCGTATGGTTGGCGGGGCCGCCGCACACCATGCAGATGGCCAGCGTCTTGGTGATGTACTCGGCAATCGCCAGCAGCTGCGGCATCGGCTCGAAGGGCTTGCCCAGGTAGTCCTGGTCGAGGCCAGCCACAATCACGCGCCTGCCCTGGTCGGCCAGCGCCGTGCACACCGCCGGCAGTTCCACGTCGAAGAACTGCCCTTCGTCAATCCCGACCACTTCGGTATCCGGCAACACGAGATCCCACAGCTCACGCGAGGACGTCACGTTGACGGATGGAATGCGCATGTCGCTGTGCGACGTGATGTGCTCAGCGTCGAAGCGGCGATCAATCGCCGGTTTGAACACCTGCACCTTCTGGCGCGCGATCTGGGCTCGCCGCAGACGGCGGATCAGTTCCTCGCTCTTGCCGCTGAACATGCTGCCGGTGACGACCTCAAGCCATCCCGGTCGCGCCGTGTGTGTGTGATCCATGGCCGTCGGACTCGTCGCTACACCCGCGACAGGTAGTCGCCGGTTTCGGTGTTGATGCGAATATGGTCGTCGTTGTTGATGAACGACGGCACAGTGACCACCAGGCCAGTCTCGACAGTGGCCGGCTTGACCTGGGCCGATGCCGTCGCCCCTTTGATGCCGGGCGCGGTATCCACCACCTTGAGATCCACGGTCGGCGGCAAGTGGATGCCCACGGGGGCCTCGCCATAAAACTCCACGCTGATGACAGCCTCGGGCAACAGATATTGCGCCGCCTCGCCGAGGACTTCGGTGGACAGGTGCACCTGCTCGTAGTTGTCGGTGTCCATGAAGACGAACATGTCGGCTTCGCGGTAGAGGTACTGCATCTGCCGTTCGTCAAGAATCGCGCGGTCCACGGTGTCGTCGGCCCTGAACTTGTGGTCCACCAACCGGTTGTTGCCGATATCGCGCATCTTCGAGCGCACATGGGCACGCAGGTTGCCGGGCGTGATGTGCTGGATTTCGAGCACCCGCACCAATGCGCCTTCGAACTTGATCAACATGCCCTTTTTGAGGCGTGAGGCTTGCAGGGAACTCATAGTGTGTCCGGTCCTGAATCGAGGGAACTCGAAATTCTACCAGTTCTGCTAGCATCGTTTCCATGCCTTGGGATCCGGTCCGGGACCTGCTGACCATGCAGGAGCGGCTTGAGAACCTCTTCGGGGACGCGACTCCCGGGTGGATTCCGGCCGCCGATCTCTTTGAAACGGCCGATCAGTTCATCCTGACCGTCGAGCTGCCGGGCCTGGCCCGGACGGACGTGAATATCGCCTTCGCCGCCGACACACTGACGGTGGCGGGCCGGCGCCCCACCCCAGGGGCCTGTGAACGGTACCAACAATTTGAGCGCGCGCAGGGGGCGTTCTCGCGACGTTTCCGATTCGCGGTGCCGATTGACCCCGTCCGGATTTCGGCGGATCTGGCTGACGGCGTGTTGACGGTGACGGTTCCCAAGATCAGCGCGGCCCAGCGCTCGACTATCGAGATTACCTAGCAAGGGGTGCGTGTGAATCAGCTCAAACGAGCGATGGTCCTCGGGTCGTTCCTGGGGTTGGGCGTGATGGCCGGATTCATCCTGGCCGGCCGCCTGGTCTCAACCTCGCCGACGGACTCGGCGCCCCCCCAGGCCATGCCCGGCGCGTCGGCGCGTCCGCAAGTGGCCGCTGGCGCGCTTCCGGATTTGTCGTCGGTGGCCGAGCGCGCGGTGCTCTCGTCGGCGAATATTTCGTCCACCCAGTTTGTCCGCGTCCAGTCCAACCCCATCGAAGATCTGATCTTCGGCCGGCGGGGTGGCGACATGGTGCAGCCGTCGCAGAGCCTGGGCTCGGGCGTCATCGTGTCGGCCGACGGCTACGTGTTGACGAACAATCACGTCATTGGCGACGACCGCGGCCTGCGGGTCGAAGGACTCAAGATCAAGGTCACATTGCCCGACGGCCGCGAGATGGACGGCGCGATCGTGGGCACCGATCCGGCGACCGACCTCGCCCTGGTCAAGGTCAACGCCACCGGTCTGACGCCGTTCACCTGGGGTGATTCCAGCAAGTTGCGGATCGCCGAATGGGTCTTGGCCATCGGCAACCCGTATCAATTCAACCAGTCGGTCTCGCTCGGCATTGTGTCTGCCCTGGCGCGGCCGGATCAGTTCGTGGATTTCATTCAGACCGATGCGGCCATCAATCCTGGCAACTCGGGCGGTGCGCTCGTCAACGCGCGCGGCGAACTGGTTGGCATCAACACCCAGATCTTCTCGCAGTCGGGCGGCTATGAAGGCATCGGCTTCGCGATTCCGTCGAACCTGGCACGTGACGTCATGGCCGATTTCATCAAGTTCGGTGAAGTGCGACGCGGGTCCATTGTCGGGCTCGGGCAGTTGCGCGGATTCACTGTGGAGGAAGCGCGGCAGAGCCAAATCGCCACGATTCCCGGCGTGTTGATCCAAAACATGTACAGGAACTCCACGGCCTACTCGGCCGGCTTGCGGCCCGGAGACCTGATCGTCGCCGTCAACGGACGTGACGTCACAGACCTGGCCAGTTTCTCTCGCCTGGTCGCCGCCGAACGCAGCGGCACCACCGCCAAGGTTGACGTCGTCAGGAACAACCGGCGCGTCACGCTCAACGTGCCCATCGAACAAACACCGAGACGGTAAGGTCTGGGACGACCACGAGGCCAGGCCGGGGCGAGCCCAAACAACGAGGCGATCAGACATGACATCAGCGATGCCACTAGCCAGTCAATTGAGGGTTGAGGATTGAGCGATTGAGGATCGGGATTGGCTTATTGCTGATCGCTGATTGGAATTGTCGGATGGCGAGATCGCGCGATTGTGGGATGGCCGGATTGCTGGATTGGATTGCTGGGTTGGTGTCCGGGACAGCCAGCCCCGACCCGCTCCGAGCGCCAGGGGTCGGGGCCTGACGGTGTGCTCAATCAGTTCGCCCCTGAAGACATCCTCACCGCCGCCGACCTGAGCGGCGACGCGGCGCTTCAAGCGGGCG
>CAZAZR010000120.1:5613-12312 GCA_964489685.1 uncultured Solibacteraceae bacterium
GAAGACATCCTCACCGCCGCCGACCTGAGCGGCGACGCGGCGCTTCAAGCGGGCGGTCCTGAGCGCCGAGCTCGGGCATCACCTGGGGCAGAAGGCGGAAGGCCGATTGCGTGTCGCGGAGATAGCGCGCTGGGTTTCACCCCTCGACACACTCGGCTGACCTGAGCCTGTCGAAGGTCAAAGCCCTCGCGACCCTCGGGCTTGAGAACCAGCCCGAGCTACGTACCGGCCGGAGATCATTCCGTACGTAGCCAGCCACATCGCCCAAGCCAGCCAATCGCTCAATTACCCAATCGCTCAATTACCCAATCGCTCAATTACCCAATCGCTCAATTACCCAATCGCTCAATTCAGCAACCCCACAATCCGCCATCCCATCCAAGATCAGAAATCCGCAATCCGTCCAATCCCGATCCTCAATCGCTCAATCCTCAATCCTCAATCTCCGCCCTCGCCCTCCACAACCTCTCCGTCCCCACGCGGATGCCAATCCGCGGCGAGTAGCTCACGCCGCGAACGGCAAACCCATGTTCTTCCAGGCGCACAGCGCCCGTGGCCAGGTCGCCCGTGTTGTGGCGCAGGCCGATCCCGAGTGCCTTGCTGAGGTTGCCGGGGCCTGCACAGAGTCGATGCAGAGCCACACCGGGCCTGCGGCGCCGCATCAGATCGACACCCTCGTGCGGCACCAACGCGCGAATGAGGACTGCGGCCGGCAGGCCCTCGCGCTCGGTCACCGCATTCACCAGATGGTGGAGACCGTAGTTCAGGTACACGTACGCGCGCCCGGGAGGGCCGTACAGGGGCGCGTTCCGGCGCGTCGGCCCCGCGGCGGCATGGCACGCCGGGTCGTCTTCGCCGATATACGCTTCCGCCTCGATCACGATGCCCGAGACGCGCCGGCCGCGCCGTTCGTGCACCAGCACTTTGCCGAGAATGGACCGCAGCACGGTCAGCGTGGGCGCGTGGTGCCACCCGGTCCACACGGCAGGCCTATCGTTCAAGCGGCTCGTCGTCGCGCCCGGCCTCAAGCACGGGGGCGAGGTAGTGTCCGGTGTAGGAGTTCGGCGCGGCAGCAATCTGTTCGGGCGTGCCCACGGCGATCACTTCCCCGCCGGCGTCTCCGCCTTCGGGCCCCAAATCAATGACCCAATCCGCGGTCTTGATCACGTCGAGGTTGTGCTCGATGACGAGCAAGGTGTGCCCGGCCGCCAGCAGTTTGCGGAACGCCGCCAGCAGTTTGGCGATGTCGTCGAAGTGCAGACCGGTCGTGGGTTCATCGAGGATGTAGAGCATCCGCTCGCCACCCTGGACACTCAGGTGCGAGGCAATCTTGATGCGCTGCGCCTCGCCGCCCGACAGGGTCGTGGCAGGCTGGCCCAGCCGGAGGTATCCCAGGCCGATCTCTTCAAGCACGCGCAGACGCCGCAGCACCTTCGGTGTGTTGCCAAAGAACGTCAGCGCCTCGCGCACCGTGAGGTCCAGGACCTGGTCAATGTTTCGGCCCTTGTACTGGACTTCCAGCACCTGCGGCTTGAAGCGCTTGCCGTCGCAGTCGTCGCACGGCACGAAGACGTCAGCCAGGAACTGCATCTCCACGCGCACCACGCCGGCACCTTCACACATTTCGCAGCGGCCCCCGGGAACGTTGAAGGAAAAATGACTCGAGGTGAAGCCCAGGGCCTTGGCGTCCTTGGTGGCCGCGAACAACTCGCGGATCGGGTCAAAGGCTTTCAGGTACGTCACGGGATTCGAGCGAGGCGTCCGGCCAATCGGCTGCTGATCCACCAGCACCGTGTCGGTGACGTACTCCATCCCTTCAAGCTGCTCGTAGGCGCCAACGCGGCGATCCCAATCGCCTTTCGCGCGCTTGGCTGCCGCGTAGATCACATCGTGCACGAGCGTGGACTTGCCCGATCCGCTGACACCGGTCACCACCGTCAGGAGGCCGAGCGGAATGTCGACATCGATCCCCTTGAGGTTGTGCTCGGTGACACCGCGAATCTTGATGCGCTGCGCCGTGGGCTTGCGGCGGCTGGCCGGCAGCGGAATTGCCAGGTCGCGACGAAGATACTTGGCGGTCAGCGACCGCTGGTCCTCGAGCAACCCCGGCAGCGGGCCGGCATAGAGGACGCGCCCGCCCTGTTCGCCGGCACCCAGGCCCAGGTCCACGACCATGTCGGCCACACGGATCATGTCCTCGTCGTGCTCGACCACCAGCACGGTATTCCCCTGGTCGCGCAACTGACGCAGAATGGAAATCAGTCGCTCGTTGTCGCGGGAGTGCAAGCCAATCGAGGGCTCGTCGAGCACGTACAGCGTGTCCACGAGCGCAGACCCAAGCGACGTGGCCAGATTGATGCGTTGCGACTCGCCACCCGACAGCGTGGACGACAATCGATCCAGCGCGAGATAGTCGAGTCCGACATCGGTCAGGAATCCCAGCCGGCGGCGCACTTCGTGCAGGATCTTGTCGGCCACCACTGTTTCTTTCTCAGTGAGCGGCAGACCTTCAAAGAACCCGAGTGCGGCCTTGACCGTACGCGCGCAGACCGTATCGATGGTCTCGCCCCCCACACGCACGTCGCGTGCCTCACGCCGCAAGCGGGCGCCGCCACACGACCCACAGGTCTGATAGCCGCGGTACCGACTCAGGAACACGCGCACGTGCACTTTGTATTTTTTTCGCTCGAGCCAGCGGAAGAACCCGCGGATGCCCGCGTACGATCCGCTGGTGCCCTCGTCGTCGGGTTCCGCGTCCTGCCCCGACCCCTCGATGATGAAGCGGCGTTCCTCGTCCGTCAGTTCGCGCCAGGGCACGTCAAGGCGGATGTGCGACTTCTTCGCCGCACGCTTCAGATCGATCAGGCACCCGCGGTAGTGCGGCTTGGTCCAGGGTTCCACGGCGCCGTCAATGACCGACTTGGACGAGTCGGGCACCACCAGGTCCATGTCCAATTCGATGACGTTGCCAAAGCCGTGGCATGTCTGGCACGCCCCGAAGGGGTTGTTGAACGAAAACAACCGGGGTTGTGGAATTTCGTAGGGGATACCGCAATTGCGGCACTCGAACCGCTCGCTGAACCGATGCATCGTGACAGCGGCGCCGGCCGCGTCCACCTCGAGGGCAAACGCCGCGCCCGCGCCCTCGTGAAAGGACGTCTCGATGGAATCGGTCAGGCGCGTCTGCACCGAACCGTCGACCTTGATCCGGTCCACCACCACAGCGAGCGACGTGGCCCCACGCAGCCGGCTGAGGTCAACGTCCTCAAGACTGACCGCCTGCCCATTCAGCCACAGGCGCCCGAACCCTCGCCGGCGCAGGCGATCGAGGGCCGACCGTGCGGGATCCTCCGCCGGCACGGCGGCCTCGGCCACATCTTCGGACGTGAATTCCTCACCCGGATCGAGGTCGGCCGACGAGGAGTGGAGGTCACTCGACATCAGCGGCAGGTCAAATCCGATGAGGAGCCGGGTCCCCTCGGCCAGCCCGATCAGTGTGGCGGCCACCACCTCAGGGTTTTCGCGCTCCACTTCCCGCCCGCACTGACGGCAGATCGTGTGACCAACGCGCGCCCACAGGAGCCTCAGATAGTCGTGAATTTCGGTGGTCGTGCCCACCGTAGACCTCGGGTTCCGGACGCTGTTTTTCTGGCGGATGGCGATGGCCGGCGCAATGCCCTCGATGCTGTCCACATCAGGCTTTTCCATCCGCTCAAGAAACTGCCGCGCATAGGCGGACAACGACTCCACGTAACGTCGCTGGCCTTCGGCGTAAATCGTGTCGAAGGCGAGCGACGACTTGCCCGACCCACTGACGCCGGTAAACACCACCAGCTGGCGGTGCGGCAACGTCAGGTCCACGCCCTTGAGGTTGTGGGTGCGGGCCCCGCGGACGACCAGGGCTCGGGGGGGGCGCGAGGAAGGCGTCGTCGTGTCGTCTGACATGGGTGCCACGGCGGCCGTCTGGACGGCACCGCCAAGCCGCCCATGTTACCCCATCGGCGCAGCCCCATTTGCGATCTCGGGGCAGCTTTGTTATTCTCCGACCGTTCAGACACCATCCCCTGGTTGTTTCTGCCTTGACGCCTTTGCGACCGATTCCGCCTGCAACGCCCGAGTCCCCTGACCGGACGATTGTGTCATTCAGATCCAGATAACGAGGACCGAGAAAGTGGCAGCAGTTCGTTTGTTCGTCGGCAACATGCCCTACGGGGCTACTGAGGCGGACCTCCGCGCGCATTTCGCGCCCGTAGGTGATCCGTCGCAGGTCGTCATTCCCGTTGACCGGGAAACTGGTCGCCCACGCGGGTTCGCGTTTGTCGAGTACATCGACCGCGCGCAAGCCGAAGAGGCGGTGAACCGGTTCAATCAGCAACCGTTCATGGGACGGTCGCTGTCGGTCAGCGAGGCCAGACCGAGGGAGGAGCGTCCGCCAGGCGGATTCGCGCCTCGGCCCCCGGGCGGGGGCTTTACGCCCAGGCCGCCGGGCACGGCCGGCGGCTTCGCCGGCGGCGGAGGTGCCGGCGGCGGGTTCAGACCCAACTCCGGACCGCCCTCGCCTGCCGGACGAAACTTCGGGCCTCCGAAGCGGAAGGGCGCCGGCTCCGAAAAGCGGTGGGACGCCAAGGAGAAGGGCCCCAAAGGCCCACTCAAAGAGCGCTTCAGTGGACGTCTCGGCGGGCTGTACGACGAGCCCGAGGACAGCACGTCAACCCTGTCGGACTTCGACGACCCGGCCGCCACCGCTCAGGACGACGACGAGTAGATTCGGCAAGAGGAACCGATGACGACTCACGTAAAAGTGCTCGGTACCCTGTTCATCGTTTTCGGGGCGTTTTACGTCCTGCTGGCGTTCGGATCGACGGCCATTCTCAGCCTCATCGCCGGCATCGTCGGCTCGCAGGGCGGGGAAGATGCCGCACTGGGAGCATCGATTCTGGGTGTAACCGGCGTGGTGGCCTTCGTGTTCTGGCTCTGCATCGGCATTCCCGGCATCGTCACGGGCATTGGGCTGCTCAAGTTCAAGCGGTGGGCGCGTATCGTCGGCATCGTGCTGTCAGCCATCCGGCTGATCGAGTTCCCCTTCGGCACGATCCTGGGTGGCTACGGCCTCTGGGTGCTCTTCAACAAGGAAACCGAAAAGCTCTTTGAGACCAACGACCTCTGAGGTCTGACCTCAGAGGTCTTCAATGAGCGAATACGTACGGACCTGGGACGGCACCGCGACCAGGGCGCGGAGTTCGGCCTGCACGCCGGAGATGTGCGGTGCGGCGGCATGGCGTGCCAGCGCATCGGCATCCGTCCACTCCTCCACAAATGTGAAGTCGGTCGGGTCCTCCCTGCACTGGAGCAGTTCATACACCAGGCAGCCTGGCTCGTTCCTGGTCGGCTCGATCATTCCAACCAGGATGCGCTTGACGTCCTCGACGGTCTCTGGCCGCGCGACGACGCGCGCGACCACCTGCAGCGACAAGGTCTCAGTCACGGTTCGACAGCCCCCCACCACCACCGGCGCCATTCGCAGGTGCCGGCTTGTTGTTGTCGGGCTTCTGCGGGTTCTTGACGTACTTGTCGAGCCACGCCCCCCAGCGCGCCCACAGGTCCAGCAGCGTCTCTTTGGAGGCCGGGCCGTGATCCTCGAGCGGATACATGTAGAGCGCGGTCGTCTTGCCCAAGCCATTGAGCGCGTGGAACAGGCGAATGGAGTTGTCGGGATCCGTGCCCACGTTCTGGTCGTGGATACCGTGATACATCAGCAGCGCGCCAGTCAGGTTGTTGGCATTGAGGAACGGCGACATGCCGAGATACACGTTGGGGGCCGTCCACAGATCACGCTGCTCGGTCTGGAAGCCGAGCGGCGTCAGCGTGCGGTTGTAGGCGCCGTCACCGGCAATGCCGGCCTTGAAGAATGGCGTGTGCACCATGGCGTTGACCGTGGAAAACGCGCCGTAGCTGTGGCCGCCGATGGCGAGGCGGTGGCGATCGGCCAGACCGCGGCGGTCCAATTCATCAATGGTGGCTGCCAGGTTGTTGCGCAGATCATGCACGTAGTTGTTGTTCATCTGACCGGCGGGTCCCACGATCGGCGTGTCGGGTTCCACGACCGCGTAGCCCAGCCGCACGAAATACTCCATCGACCGCACGCCGAAATTCTGGAACGCGTTCTTGTTGAAGGTGCGGTCGGGCTGGTCGTACGCCTCCTGAGTGGTGAATTCAGCCGGGTAAAACCAGAACAAGGCCGGCAACTTCGTGCCCTTGACGTACCCCGGCGGCAGGTTGACCACGACACGGAACTTGAATCCGTCCGCCCGCTCCACCACAAACCGCTCACGCAGCGCGTTGGTCAGGTCGGGATGCATGTCCTCGTTATTGGTGAGTTGCTTGCGAACCCCGTTCTCCATGAGGAACTGCTGCGGCTGTTGTGTCGGGCCTTCCACCGCCAGCACAAAACGTTTCGCGTTGATGTCGAGTACGCTTGTGACGCGTTCCCACAGATTGTTGTTATTGCTCTCGAAGATCCGCTGCTTCTCACCGGTCTTGATCGCCACCTGATCGATGAAGGTCTTTGGACCCGTTTCGGCGGGCACTTTGTCGTACACGCTCCCGGAGTAAAATACGTTCGCCCGGTCTGCTGAGAGCAGCACCGCTCCCCCGCCGCCCCCCGCGCCGCCGCTGCGGCCACCACCGCCCGCGCCGCTG
>CAZAZR010000121.1:0-12176 GCA_964489685.1 uncultured Solibacteraceae bacterium
CGATCTGGACCGGGGCTACATCGTTTCGCTGTCGGGTGAGGTGATCCTGCCCACTGGCGACGCGGCCGACGGGTTGTCGAAGGACACGACGGTGTTTGAGTCCTTCATGACATTTGGGAAGCTGTTACCGTCTGATGCATTTTTCCAGTTTCAGGGCGGCGTGGAACTGCCGGCCGACACGACGAAGGCTGGGCGGGAGGCGTTCTGGCGCGTGGTGGTCGGAAAGACGTTCACGCAGAACGGCCCGTTTGGCCGCGCCTGGTCGCCGATGGTCGAAGTGCTGGCCGCGCGCGAACTTGAGTCGGGCGCCACCATCGATTGGGACATCGTGCCCCAGTTCCAGGTGACGCTGAACACCCGGCAACATGTGCGATTCAACATCGGCTGGCGCACGCCGCTGACGGGTCGTGGCCGCCGGTCCTCGATCGTGGCAATGTATGTCCTGTGGGACTGGTTTGATGGGGGACTGCGCGATGGTTGGTAGGGTTACGGTCTGCGCGAGCGTGCTCCTCTGGGCAACCACTCTCGCGGTCAGCGCGGAAAAGACACCCGACGTCTTTTCCGAGTTCCCTCAATCCGCCGCGAATCCCCATGTCACCCCGGCCGGGCTCTTCGTTGCCGCCGACACCTGCAGCGTCTGCCACAACAACCTGGTGACGCCGAAGGGTGAAGACGTTTCAATCTTCACCGACTGGCGCGCGTCGATGATGGCCAACTCGGCGCGCGATCCGTACTGGCTGGCGGCGGTTCGGCGCGAGGCTATGGACCACCCGGCAGCGGCCGCCGACATCGAACACGAGTGTTCGGTCTGCCACATGCCCATGACGACGTTCCCGGAGCGTGCGGCGGGCCGCAAGGGGCGCATCTTCGACCACATGCCGCTGGGCCGTCCCGACGATCCGGATGCGGCGCTTGCGGCCGACGGGGTGTCGTGTACGGTGTGCCACCAGATTCAGCCGGCCGGATTCGGAACGCCCGCGAGCTTCACAGGGGGGTACGTCATCGACGTGACCGCCGCGCCAGGAACGCGGCGGCTGTTTGGGCCTTTCCAGATTGATACAGGTCGCACGCGGGTGATGCGGTCATCATCATCGTTCGAGCCGGCCCAGTCCACGCACATCCAGCAGTCGGAGTTGTGCGCCACGTGCCATACACTCTTCACCCACACGCTGGCACCCGGCGCGACTGAGGGGAAACTGCCCGAGCAGACGCCGTACCTGGAGTGGCAGCAGAGTGCGTACCAGGACACGCAGAGCTGCCAGTCGTGTCATATGCCGGTGGTCGAGGGCGAGATGCCGCTGACCCAGGTGTTGGGCCAGCCGCGCGCTGGCGTGTCACGGCACACATTCCTTGGCGGCAACTTCTTCATGATGAAGATGCTCAACCGGTACCGCGCGGAACTCGGCGTGCGGGCGACGCCGCGCGAGATGGACGCTGCGGTGGTGCGCACCGTCAGGCACCTGCAGGAAGACACGGCACGCGTCCGGGTGGCCCGCGCCGAGCGCACCGCGGCCGGAGTGTCGATTGATGTGGATGTCGAAAACCTGGCGGGACACAAGTTGCCGACGGCCTATCCGTCGCGCCGGGCGTGGCTCCATGTGGTGGTGAAGGACGCTGGCGGGCGCGTGGTATTTGAGTCTGGCGCATTTTCGCCCGATGGCCGCATAGCCGGCAACGAGAACGATGCGGATGCCACGCAGTTCGAGCCGCACTACGCACAGATCACGCAGGCCGATCAGGTGCAGGTGTACGAGTCGGTGATGGTGGATCCGGCGGGCCGGGTCACCACCGGGCTGCTGTCGGGGGCGCGTTATGTGAAAGACAACCGCCTGCTGCCTCGGGGGATGAACAAGGCGACGGCCACTGCCGACGTGGCCGTCCATGGCGCCGCGTCGCAGGATGCCGACTTCGGGAATGGCCGGGACCGCGTGACGTATCGCGTCGCACTCGACGGGGCGCAGGGGCCGCTGACCGTCACCGCCGAGCTCTGGTATCAACCCATCGGCTACCGCTGGGCCGTGAACTTCCGCAGCTACGACGCGCCAGAGCCGAAGCGTTTTGTCGGCTACTGGGACGCCATGGCCAATGAGTCCGGCATCGTGCTGGCGAAGGCTGCGGCGACCGTGCGATAGAGCGGTTCGACTGCCGGCACTCGCAGCGGGCTCTGCGATAGACTGGCCCCGCATGAAACATACCCTATTGACCTTCGCTGTCGTCGGCGTGCTGGCCACCGGCGCGTCCGTGTTCACCAGTTCCGCCTCTGAGCCGCAGGGCGCCGGGCAGGCTGCAGTGGCCGGTGCGGCCCAGACCCCGGCGGCACCCGATCCCATTCGCGAGCTTGTCGGGCACCTCGAACTGGAGCGGTACAAGACCACGCTCAAGGGACTGGCGCAGTTTGGCGATCGGCAGCAGGGCACCAGGCGCAATCGCGACGCCATTGATTGGATCGAAGCGCAACTCAAAAGCTATGGCTGCCTCAATACCGAGCGCATCACGTACACCTACGCGCCCGCGCCGGCACGCGGCGGCGGTGGTGGGCAGGCCGGGCGTGGTCGAGGCGCCGCGGCGACGCCGCCCGTGCCGGGTTCCGCGGAGTGGGTCCGTCGCGGTCGCGAGGGCGGATCCACGCAGTACGGTTTCCGAGGTCGCACAGGTGTGAACAGCAATCTTGAGTCGCAGCCCAATGAAGCGCTGCGTGCGCTGAACGCCGAACCCAGCGTGCCCGGCGAGCGCCAGGAGGTCTTCTGCACGAAGATCGGCAGCACGCGTCCCCAGGAGATGTACATCATCGGCGCCCACATGGACGGGCTCGGCAAGGGCGAAGCGGTGAATGACGATGGGTCGGGAACCGCACTCGTGATGGAACTGGCGCGCATCCTCCACATGCCCGGCGTGACCACCGACGTGTCGATTCGCTTCGCACTCTGGAACAACGAAGAGAGCGGCCTCAATGGTGCGCGTGCCTACGTGGAGCAACGTGAGAAGCTGCAGGGCCTCGAAAGCCCGGCCGGTTCAGGCAAGTATCCCGAACCGACGTGGCTCGGCATGATTCAGCACGACATGATGATGTGGGACCACGGAATGCCACGCGCCGACGGGACGCTCAGCCCCGAGCAGCGCCCAGAGGCCGACGTGAACATCGAGTTCCAGTCCAACTCCAGGATGGCCGACCAGTCGATGAAGCTGGCGTTTGCGCTCAAGGCGGCCGCCGATGCCTACACCACCCACTATCCGGCGACCGTCGGTCCGCACATGACCAACACCGACTCGGGGCCGTTCATGGATCTGGTGGCGGCCATCAGCCTTCGCGAGAACGAGCGCGGCATGCAGACCGGCGCCGGCTGGAATCCCCACTGGCACCAGCCGACCGACCTCTTCTCGACGTTCTCTGACAAAGACTTCCTGCTCGGCCTCAACGCCGCGCAAGTCACGCTCTCGGGCGTTGCCCGGCTTGCCGGGGCGAAGATCATCAAGTAGGGATGTGATCTGCCGTGGACAGGTAGACCCCAGGGGCCAACATCGTGGCGTGGCCTTCAGCCACGAGGGCGCGATTGCCCAGCCCGGCGTCTGAACGCGACAAACCTGTCACACGGGCCAGTTCACCGCGAGTGGTCATGCCGGCACCATCGAGGAACGCCTTGGCAAGGTCGCGTAGGGCAGTGTCTGGCTTGACCCGTCGGGTCAACTCGTCAGGAAACCGTCCGACAGCAAGCGTCCAGATGTAGGTGAATTTCGGCCGGTAGACCACGTCGCTCGGCACCACAATCATGGCTGCCTGCAGTTCATCCAGGCCTTTGCAGAAGGCCTTGCGATCCTTGACGCCGGATTCCTCGCGCAGATCCAGGGAGCTCATCTCCCATTCTTTGCGTAACACCGAGAGAATGGCCCGCGCATCGCGACTCAGGCGGCGCCGTTCCTCGGCGACTCGCACACCCCAGTACGCGTGGAACGCGGGAATCAGGCGCGGCGCAATAAACATCGCCTTCCCCCGCGCCAGCTTGCCGTAGTAGACCTTACCGCGCCGCACCACCTCGTCCTTGAGGGTCCAGGTCAGCGATGCCTCGGGGTCTTTCTGTACGTGGCGAGGCATCACGGCGTCGCGTCGGCCGCAGACGGCGATGTACAAGGACGGTCCGGGTCGACGGGAGTCAGTAAGGCACGCCGCGAAACCGGCCTGCTCCACAAAACGTTCTGCGTCGAGCGCCGTCTCAACCTGTCGCGTGCCTTCGCGTCGCCACCGAACGTCGCGGTAGTCGTCGATTTCTTCGGGAAGCGCATCCGGGGCCATGGCGGAACATCAATTGTGCCACGCGTGATCATCGCGCGTCGGGAAACTCTGATAACCTGACCTTCTTCCAAGGAGAATTGATGAACAACGACGACGAATTGCCGCCGCGTGGACCACTCGACTGGATACCGGACATGCGGGAAGCCGGTCGCATCCAGCGGCCCGGGTGGGCGACGCCGCGATTCCTGAAGCTGGGAGTCATCGCTCTCGTGGCGGTCATCGCCCTGGTCAACACGGCATTTCAGATCAAACCCGAAGAGGTGGGGCTCGTGCTGCGTTTCGGTCGGAAGGTTCGCACCACAGAGCCGGGGCTGCACTTCAAGTTGCCGTTCGTCGAGCAGGTCCTGCGGGTGCCGGTGCAGCGACAGCTCAAGGAAGAGTTCGGGTTCCGCACCGCGATGGCGGGCGTGACCACGCGGTATTCCACTGCAGACTTCAAGGGAGAGTCGGTCATGCTCACCGGCGACCTCAACGTTGCGGTGGTTGAGTGGGTGGTGCAGTATCGCGTGACCGATCCATACAACTATCTTTTCAAGCTGCGCAACCTGACCGACACGTTTCGCAGCATGAGCCAGGCGGTGATGCGCGAGGTGGTCGGCGATCGCACGGTCACCGAAGTTCTCACCGTCGGGCGCCAGGAAATTGCGACGACGTCGGAGCGGTTGTTGCAGGAGATGGTCAATCAATACGAGATGGGTATCGTGATTGAGCAGATCGTGTTGCAGGATGTCACGCCTCCAGATCCCGTCAAGCCGTCGTGGGATGAAGTGAACCAGGCGCAGCAGCAGCGCGACCGGCTGATTAACGAAGCGCGTGCCGAATACAACAAGGTGGTGCCGAGGGCGAAGGGTGAGGCCGAGCAGGCCGTGCTGCAGGCCGAAGGGTACGCGCTCGAACGCGTGAATAGCGCCCGGGGCGACGCCTCGCGGTTCAAGTCTGTCTACGACGCATACCGGAAGGCGCCAGAGGTCACCAGGCGGCGACTGTATCTCGAGACCATGCAGCGAGTGCTCCCGCAACTGGGTGCCAAGGTCTTCATGGACAAGGGCACGGGCACGGTCATTCCGTTGCCCATCGACAGCATCAAGGGACTGTTGGGCGTCCCCGATCCGAAGGCGGGAGGTGGCCGATGACCATGGTCAAGGGGGCCGTCGCGTTGCTCGCTCTGATCCTGCTTTCGTCATCCACCTACCAGGTGAGCGAGACCGAGCAGGTCATCATCACGCAGTTCGGCGAGCCCCGTGGCAACCCGATCAGCCAGCCCGGCATGCACTTCAAGATTCCGTTTGTGCAGAAGGCGAACGTGTTCGAGAAGCGGTTCCTCGAATGGGATGGCAGCCCGAACCAGATGCCGACCAAGGACAAGCGGTTTATCTGGGTGGACATGTACGCGCGCTGGCGTATCACGGACCCTCTGAAGTTCTTCCAGCGGCTCCGTGACGAGCGCGGGGCGCAGTCGCGCCTTGACGACATTCTCGACGGCGAGACGCGCAACGCCGTGGCCAGCTACGACCTGATCGAGCTGGTGCGCAGCAGCAACCGGCCCGCCGACAGTATTCCGATCGAGAGCGAAGAGGAGCGGATTGTCCTCGAGCAGATCTCGAAGGGGCGGCGCGCGATCGCTGCCAGCATCCTCGAGGCGGCGCGGGCCAGAACGCTCGATCTGGGCATTGAGGTGCTCGACATCCGCCTGAAGCGCATCAACTATGTGGACGAGGTGGCCAAGGACGTCTACGCGCGCATGATCGCTGAGCGGCGGCGCATCGCAGAGCGATTCCGGTCCGAAGGCGAAGGCGAGGCCGCGCGCATCCAGGGCGAACGCCAGCGCGACTTGCAGCGGATCCAGTCTGAGGCGTACCGCCTGGCCCAGGAACTGCGCGGCAAGGCCGACGCCGAAGCGACCGCCATTTACGCCGAAGCCTACGGTCGCGACCCGGAGTTCTACGCGTTCTTCAAGTCGCTCGAGACCTACGAGCGCGTGATCGACGGCAAGACCTACTTCGTGCTGGGCACCGACAGCGATCTGCTTCGCTACTTGAGGTCCCCGCGATAGGCGTCACGATTACTTGAACGAGCATTCCAGAAACGACCTCACCAGCTCGGCGAACTCGGTTGGCCGCGTGATGCAGCCCAGATGGCCGGTGTGTTCCAGCGTCACGGTGTGTGACCCGGCGATGAGCCGCGCGAAGTTGGACGCGCCGTCTGCCGGAACGACGTGATCGATCGCTGTCTCGCCAGCGACGATGAGCGTGGGAGCCGACACGGCAGCGCATTCCGCCGCGATGTCCGCGCCATCGATCAGCAATGCGCGGGCTGCCATTCGGGCGGGTGACAGCGGCGCCCGCCCGAGCAGGCGCGACTGCCGCATCACAAAGTCCCGCCGTTGTTGTCGGTCTGGAATGGCGACCGCCAACTCCGACCGGATCCGCGCAGCCATCACGGAGAAGCACGCCGGTGCGGCCAGCAGTGGGTGCCGCGCGCACCACTGGTGCGACGGCTTCAGGTGCCAGCCTGGCCCGGGTGTGGACACCAGCACGAGAGCGCTCGTGCGTTCCGGGCGCTGGGCGGCGAAGCGCAGGGCCACACGCCCGCCAAATGACACGCCGCAGATCGCGGCGCGCGCCAGACCGCGATCGTCAAGCGCCGCCCCAATCTGGTCGACCAGGCCGTCCAGCCCGTCCCGTTCATCGCGCAACGAAAACGTAATGACACGATGCGAACGTGCCAGTGCGTCCACCGCCGGGCTCAGGTACTCCCAGCGCCCCTGCAGGCTCGGCACGAGCACAATCGGGCTGCCGTGGCCCTTGTCGACAATCGCCACACCCGTCGTGGACGCATTACTTGACAGCGGTAAACCTGGGCTCGATGTCCACCGGCACGCCCTTGAGCTTGTCGAGCACCGCCTGCACCTGCGGCCGCACCACCACCATGGTCTTCAGCATCTCCTGCGCGGCCGCATAGTCGCCCACCGCCTGCAGTGTCATGATGTCGCGCGTGAGATCCGCCACCGCCTGCCGAATCTTCGAGTCCACCACCGAGAACGTCCCGTCCGCATTGACGACGACCGCCCCATGGTCGAGCAGGTAGTTCAACTGCAGGATCTGGCCTCGGCCGTGCGCTGACGTCAGACCAAATCGAATCGAGCGGAATGATGACGCGACAAACGTCGTGTACATCGCGCGGGCAATATCCGCCGAAATTGTGCCTTTCTCCGCGAGTTGCGCGAGCGCCCACAGGCCGGAGATGTCGGCCTTGGCTTCTTCCAGGGCCGAATAGGTATCTTTGAGGGCTTCGCGCACCGGTGTGCTGGTGCCATGCACCACGTGGGGCCCGAGGCCGTGCATCAGTTCGTGCATCAGGATGTGCGTGAAGAACGCGTCGAACCTGACGTTCGGCCGATCGGCGGCGGCCATGGCCACCTGCGAGATGGGCGTCAGCGCGTACTTGAACTTCGCTTCCTGCGTGTTCTTGAGCATCACGCGTTTGGAGCCCTTTTCGCGGATGACTCGGTCGTCATTGGGCAGGTTGAACGCGGCCGTCTGCACGCCGCGATTACCGTCACCGCCGCTGAACACCACATTCACGACGCGCATCGGCGCCATCGCGCCAATCGTAGCGGTGCGGTATTTGGGGTCGATGGGGAGCGCGTCTTCCAGGCCCTGGAGTTCGACACCAAACACGTCCAGCTTCTTCGTCTCCGCGTCGTCGCGCACGGTGATGAATGCCTCGAAGGCCGCTTTGTAGCCAAACCAGCCGTCTTCGTAGGTTTCGTAGGGTCCGATGGTGGGCTCGATGGATGCGTCGAGTTCCATCCACGCCACGTCCGACGCGTAGTAGTCGTTGGACTTGAACGCGTCGGCTCGCAGTTCAAGGAAGCGCTTGAGGGTGGGCTGGGTCGTGAGCGAGGCCGCTTTACGCAGCAGGGCCGCAGCCGCCGTCAGCGTGTTCTGGTATTCCACGCTGTAGGGCACAGCCATGAGCGCCCCCGCCGCGTTGCGGCGGATCGTGCTGAAGAACCCGACCGCGAGGTCACGTTCGGCGCCGCGCAGGGTATTCATCCAGCGTTCCACCTCGTCCTTCGTCGCATCGGCGGGATAGAAGTTGGCCTGATCGGGTTTGGGCCCCACGCCGGGCACAAAGGGCGCATCTTCGTCGAGCCGTGACCAGGGGCCCTTATTGATCAGGAAGTAGTGCAGCAGCTTCTGGCCCTCGGGCGAGCGGTCTGCGGCAAGGCGGACGAGCGTGCTGGCGTTGCCCGACCATGCCTGCTCCAGGAACAGTCCATCGGTCAGCCGGGCGGCTTCAACCATGGCGGTGAGCGCCTCGCGCTCGTTGGGCGGCAGTGGCGACAGGTCGACGCCGATATCAACGGGGGTGAAGCGGGCGATCTGCCCGTCAAGAGGCGAGGTGGTCACGGGGGGCTCCGTCGGAGTCGGGGCTTCGGCGGTGCACGCCGTACCCATGGTGAATGTGACGGGAATGAAAACAAGCAGGGCTGCGGCCTTCTGCGTCAGGGTCATCTGCCTAATTTGGCACACATCTGCATGACGCTGCCATGACCAAGTGTGGCCGGCGGCGTCTTTGGCCCCGGTGGGCGTGGAGAGTACAATAGTGGGCTTAGGACAAACGAGATATGAAGAACATGGCACCTGTAGACGCGTCTGCCTTGGAATCGATTGAAACGCGCGAGTGGATTGACTCGCTCGATTACGTGTTGCGCACCGGGGATCGCAGCCGGATCTTCCGCCTGCTTGACGCGCTTCGGACGCGTGCGCGTGCGGCGGGCTTCCGCGAGCCCTTTTCGTCCAATACGCCGTACGTCAACACCATCCCGCCCACCGAGCAGGTGCCGTACCCCGGCAACCGCGAACTCGAACGGCGCATCAAGAGCGTCATCCGGTGGAACGCCCTGGCCATGGTCGTGCGCGCCAACCGCGAATCGGATGGCATCGGCGGCCACATTTCCACGTACGCGTCGGCGGCCACGCTCTATGAGGTGGCCTTCAATCACTTCTTCCGTGGCAAGGAAGCCGGAGACGACGCCGACATTATCTATTTCCAGGGCCATGCGTCACCCGGCATCTACGCGCGGGCGTTTCTCGAAGGCCGCCTGACTGAAGAACATCTGCGAAACTTCCGGCATGAAATGCGCGAGGGCGGCGGGTTGTCGTCGTACCCGCACCCGTGGCTGATGCCCGACTTCTGGGAATATCCGACGGTCTCGATGGGCCTCGGCCCGCTCATGGCCATCTATCAGGCCCGGTTCAACAAGTATCTCGAGAACCGCGGGCACAAACCCGTTTCGAACCAGAAGGTCTGGGCGTTCCTGGGCGATGGTGAGACCGACGAGCCGGAAGCGCTGGGCGCCATCACACTGGCGACTCGCGAGAAGCTCGACAATCTGATCTTCGTCATCAACTGCAACCTCCAGCGCCTCGACGGTCCGGTGCGCGGCAACGGGCAGATCATTCAGGAACTGGAGGCCGTGTTCCGTGGCGCCGGCTGGAACGTCATCAAAGTGTTGTGGGGCTCCGAGTGGGACGAGCTTCTCGCCCGCGACACAGAGGGGCTGCTCGTCAGGCGCATGGGCGAGATCGTGGACGGGGAATACCAGCGGTACGTCGTGGAAGACGGCGCGTATCTGCGCAAGCACTTCTGGGGCGCCGACCCGCGCCTTGAGGCCATGGTGCGTCACCTGTCAGACGACGACCTCAAGAAGCTGCACGTGGGCGGTCACGACCCGGTGAAGGTGTATAACGCCTACCGCGCGGCGATGAATTCGCAGGGGGTGCCCACCGTGGTGTTGGCCCGTACGATCAAGGGTTATGGCCTGGGCGAAGCGGGTGAGGGCAAGAACATCACGCACCAGCAGAAGAAGATGAACGAAGGCGACCTGAAGCACTTCCGCGGCCGCTTTGGCATTCCCATTTCGGATGAAAAAATCGCGGACGCGCCGTTCTACCGTCCCGACGACGCCAGCGCCGAGATCCAGTACATGGCCGAGCGCAGGAAGTCGCTCGGCGGAGCGGTGCCGCGCCGGGTGGTGAAGGCCGGGCTGCTGAATGCCAAGGTGGCCACGCAACTCGACGGGGAGTTCGAGGAGTTCTTCAAGGGGTCGGATCGGAAGGCTTCGACCACGATGGTCTTCGTCAAGATGCTGACCAAATTGCTCAAGGACCCGACCATCGGCAAACTCATCGTGCCCATCGTGCCCGATGAAGCGCGCACGTTCGGCATGGAGTCGCTCTTCCGCGCGGTGGGCATCTACTCAAGCACGGGCCAGGTCTACGAGCCGGTGGACATGGACACGCTGCTCTACTACAAGGAAGCGAAAGACGGGCAGATCCTCGAAGAGGGCATCACTGAGGCCGGCTCGATTGCCTCGTGGATCGCGGCGGGCACGGCCTACGCCGCGCATGGCGTCAACACGATTCCGTTTTTCATCTTCTATTCGATGTTCGGCTTCCAGCGGATTGGCGACTTCATCTGGGCTGCCGCCGATGCGCGCTGCAAGGGATTCATCCTGGGCGGCACGGCCGGACGCACGACGCTGGCCGGCGAGGGCCTTCAGCACCAGGACGGCCAGAGCCACGTGCTCGCGCTGTCAGTGCCGACCTGCCGTTCGTACGACCCGGCATACGCCTACGAACTGGCCGTCATCATCAAGGACGGCATCAAGCGGATGTACGTGGATGGCGAAGACACCTTCTACTACATCACCGTGATGAACGAGCAATACGCGATGCCGCCGGTACCGCCCGGCGACGACGTGGCGGCCGGCATTATCAAGGGGCTCTATCGCTTCAGCGCGTCGAAGAACGCCAAGGCCAAGCTCAAGGCGCAGTTGCTTGGCAGCGGCACCATTCTCAACGAGGTGATTACGGCTCAGGGCATGCTCGAGAAGTATGGGGTGGCGGCCGATGTCTGGAGTGCCACCAGCTACAACGAACTCTATCGTGACGGCCACGCGGCCGACCGGTGGAACCGCCTGCATCCGACAGAGGCGCCCAGGGTGCCGTACGTCACCCAGTGCCTGGCTGCCACAGAAGGCGTGATTGTGGCGGCCTCCGACTACCTGAAGAGCCAGCCCGGCATGATCTCGCAGTGGGCGGGCCGGCCGCTTGTGACGCTGGGCACCGACGGATTCGGCCGATCAGAAGACCGCGCGTCGCTGCGGGACTTCTTCGAAGTTGACGCGCGCTACATCGTGATTGCCACCTTGTCGGCGCTGCAGCAGCAGGGCAAGGTCGACGCCTCGGTGGTCGCCAAGGCGATCAAGGATCTCGGCGTGAATCCCGAGAAGCCGAACCCCGCGATTTCCTAGGAAGACGAGGTCACGAGCACACATGGCACTGGAATTCAAAGTCCCCGAACTTGGGGAGAACGTGGAAAAGGGCGATGTCGTCCGCGTCATGGTGAAGGCCGGCGACGTGATCGCAGTCGATCAGGCCGTCTTCGAGCTTGAGACCGACAAGGCCACCATCGAGGTCCCATCGACGGTGGCAGGCACGGTCGGTGAGGTGCGAATCAAGCAGGGGGACAAGGTCAAACCCGGGCAGGTGGTGTTGACGTTTGCCGCTGCGTCGGGGGCCGGTCAATCGTCGGAGTCCCGGAGTCCAGAGGTCCAGGGGGCTGTCGGGGTCCAGGGGTCCGGGAGCCACGAGATCCCGGAGTCGAAGGCGCCTGCGGCCGTGGTGAACATTGCGACGGCGAGGCCGGTAGCGGCCGCGGTTGTGGCCGCCGCGCCGGTGGTGGCGGCGGGGCCCGTCGAACTGGCGCTGTCCATTCCGGCGGCCCCGTCTGTGCGACGTTTTGCGCGCGAACTCGGCGTCGAGATCGCCCAGGTCACGGGTACGGGGCCGGGAGGGCGCATCGGTCAGGATGACGT
>CAZAZR010000122.1:0-516 GCA_964489685.1 uncultured Solibacteraceae bacterium
ACATTATTGCGAGCCCCACGGGTGACCTCGTCAACACGGCGACCGTGGCGGTGCCGAGCGGCTTCGTGGATCCGACGCCGGCGAACAACACGGCGACGGATACGGACACCCTGAATCTTCCGGCGATCAATGTCGTCAAGTCGTCCACGACGGCCGCGATTACCGCAGCGGGCCAGGTTGTGCCCTACACCTTCACGGTGACGAACGTGGGCAACCAGACGTTGACGGGCATCACGGTGACAGACCCGCGGTGCGCGGCCGCGCCCGTCCGCCAGTCCGGCGACACGAACACCGACAACCAGCTCCAGGTGACCGAAACCTGGGTCTACACGTGCAGCTACACCGTGCTCCAGTCGGACGTGAACGCTGGGCCGACGCTGTCGAACACGGTGACCGCGGATTCGATCGAATCGGCGCCGGATACGGACACGCTGAACATTCCGATTTCACAGAAACAGTCGCTGACGCAGACGAAGGTCGGCGTGCTCGACATGACGGTGATCGCGCCGACCAACC
>CAZAZR010000122.1:616-1829 GCA_964489685.1 uncultured Solibacteraceae bacterium
GCCGACAGTGACCAGACGCCGCCGGTCGACACCCCGAACACCGTGCCGCTGCCGCAGGGCCCCGGCCTGACGCAGACGAAGGTCGGCGTGCTCGACATGACGGTGATCGCGCCGACCAACCGCGCGGACGTTGGGGACAAGATCAACTACACCATCACGGCGACCAACAGCGGCAACGTGACGCTGACCAACGTGGCCGTGGTCGACCCCCTGCTTGGCACCCTGGTGTGCGCGCCGACCCAGCCAGGCACCCTAGCGCCGGGCGCCTCGATGGTCTGCACGGGCAGCTACACGCTGCTGCAGGCGGACATCAATGCCGGCAGCCGCGCGAACACCGCGACGGCCGACAGTGACCAGACGCCGCCGGTCGACACCCCGAACACCGTGCCGCTGCCGCCGACGCCGCTCCTGACGTTGACCAAGACCGGCATCCTCGACAAGTCGGTCGTCGGTCCGCCCAATCAGTCGGACGTCGGTGACACGATCTCCTACACGCTCAAAGCGACAAACGGTGGCAACGTGACGCTCACTGGCGTCACGATCGCAGACCCGCGTTTACCGGTTCTGACGTGCAACCCGGCCCAGCCCGCGTCCCTCCTGCCTGGAGCCTCCATGACCTGCACCGGCACCTACACGCTGGTGCAAACCGACATGAATAACGGGAACGTGCCCAATATTGCGACCGCAGACAGCGACCAGACGCCGGCAGTCACGGCGTCCTTCGTGGTGCCGCTGCAGCACAATCCGGTGGTGACCATCACCAAAGTGGCCGACAAGGCGCTCGTCTCGACGGCCGGCACGGTGATCAACTACACGATCACCCTGGACAACCTCGGGAACGTTGACTTGACCCAGGTCGTGGTGACTGATGTGTTTGCGGGTGGAGCCACGTATGTCAGTGGCGACATCAACTCGAACAGCATCATGGAGACCACAGAGACCTGGTTCTACACCGCCGACTACACGGTGACCCAGGCCGACCTGAACGCAGGCAGACCTCTCGTGAACATTGCCACTGTGGACACCTATCAAACGGCGTTGTCCCAGGCCACAGCCACGACCGATGTGACGCCGCAGCCCGCGATTGTCGCCATCACGAAAGTGGCTGACAAGGCGAACGTGAGCGTCCTGAATGAGGCAATTCACTACTTCATCACGGTGACCAACCCGGGCCTGGTCCCACTGACCGGCGTGGTGCTGACCGATCCGTTTG
>CAZAZR010000122.1:1929-12106 GCA_964489685.1 uncultured Solibacteraceae bacterium
CTCGGCCGGTGTGCCCATCGTGAACACGGCCGCCGTGGATACAAACCAGACCGGTCCGGCACAGGCAACCGCTACGACGACGGTGACGCCTCCGCCGCCATCACCCGCGATTGTCGCCATCACGAAAGTGGCTGACAAGGCGAACGTGAGCGTCGTGAATGAGGCAATTCACTACTTCATCACAGTGACCAACCCGGGCCTGGTCCCACTGACCGGCGTGGTGCTGACCGATCCGTTTGCCCCGAATCTCAGAGGCTTCACGGGCGACACGAATGGCAACAGCATCCTGGAGCCCGCCGAAACCTGGCGCTGGATCACCAGTCACGATGTGACCGCGGGCGAAATCTCGGCCGGTGTGCCCATCGTGAACACGGCCGCCGTGGATACAAACCAGACCGGTGCGGTTCAGGCCTCGGCTTCCTCAACCGTGACGCAGGCAGCGCCTGCGCCTCTGGGGAACGTCAGCGGAGACGGTTCCTCAAGAGGCGAGTCTCCGAGGGATTCGGCGCGGCAGGCACCGGCGGCGCAGCCCAGCCGGCCACCACGGGCGGTGAACGACGTGTACGCGGCCAGGCAGAACTCCGCATTGGTGGTCCGACCCGGCGTCCTCTCAAACGACCGCGACCTGGGTGGTGAAAGTGCTTCGGCCCGGCTCGTGACGACGGTGTCCAGAGGCAACCTTGTGTTGAACCTCGATGGTTCTTTCACCTACACGCCCGAGCGGAACTGGACGGGATCAGTCGTGTTCACATACCGGGCGTTATCGGGAGCCGCGATGAGCAATGTCGCGACCGTCACGATACGGGTCGAACGGTAACGAGCTCAGAACGCGAGAGTCGTCCGCACGCCTCGGTAGGTGACCGCACGGGACGTGCCGTCAGGCAGCGTCACTGTGAAAACACGGGTCACGGCCCCGCCAGGCGCGCCACTTGGCGTGCTTGGCACGAGCGTGAGCTCTCGCGTGGGGTCGCTCCACTTCATCCGGATCCACTGACCCCGGCCAGCTAGATACTCCTGGCTGACTCCGTCATCGTCATACAACGTGAATTGGCCGTCGGCACCTGGATACACATGCAGTGTGGTGAGTTCGGCCACCTTCTCACCCGTGTACTGCCGCACCGGATCGAACGGCACGATGGTACCGGCCCGTACGTAGATGGGCATCGTTTCGAGGTTGATCGGACGTGACACCGTTCTGCCTCCGACGACACGGGTGTTGGTCCACCAGTCACACCAGTCGCCGGCCGGAAGGTAGACGTCGCGCGTGGCGGCGCCTGGCGTGAAGACTGGTGCGACGAGCAGGTCGTGGCCCCAGAGGTACCGCGTGTTCCACCCCACGGGTGCGAAGCCGGTGCCCAGGTAGATCACCGCGTCAAGCGGAATGCGTTTCGATCGGAAGGTGTCGATACGCCAAGCATCTGCGCGTCGTCTTTCAGGGTGCGGTGCGACTGCATGTAGCCCAGCGCCCAGGTCGGCGGCACAACGGCCGGACCGTTAATGGTGGCAAAGTCCTTCGTCGCTGCCGCCGGCTCGTGCGCATCGAACACGAAGACGTCGTAAAGTCCCGGCACCCAGGCGTCTGCCGGAGGAAGGCCCTTGCCAAGGGCCTTCTGCTGATTGCCCTCGGTCTGCGGCGCACGTTCGGCTTCGGTGGGCGGCCTCGGCGTGAACACGCCACGGGCGGCATCCCGCATGTCCACATGCACCCACGGCGTGGCCACGAACAGGCCCCACCCGCTCGTGCCCATCAGCACCGCGGCCGGGTTGCGCGACCCACACATGTCGCTCTGCCAACGGGGCTCCATCGTGTCGAGCGCGCCCCGGCGATCGCATTGCACCGGTTGCTCGCGCCAGGGCGATCCTTGCGCGGGTCTGGGGCCGCCTTCGCCCAACCCCAGCACCGGATGTTCATCAACCGTGAACGCCAGCGTCCCGTCGGCCTCGAACACCAGCTCCTGCACCAACTGTCCCGCGGCAGTGGTCACGGTGACAGTGAGCGGCGATGGACGGACCGTCACTTGCAGCCGGCCGACGCGCTGCTGCATCGGCTTCGCCAGGGTGCGCAATCGGATCACAGGCGCTGGATACGCGCGATCCACCACTGCGGGTGTGGCTGGAAAGTCTCTGTTGAACCTGAGCGGCTTGAGGGTCACGCGCAAGGCGTGGTCGCCGGCCACCCGAATCTGCAGTTCGGCGGTGGTAGTTCGCCCGTTCGCCCGGAGTCAGTCTGCGGTCGTCGATCGCCGGCTTCTTCCACTCGCGGCGCTCGGGCAGATCAGTTTCGCCCTCCGTCTGATCCATCACCAGCATGCGCGACGTCCGGCCGACCATCACCGCTCGAACATCCGGCCGTGTGACCAGCATGTCATTGACGATGTCGCGCGCCAGCAGCAGCGCCGCATCGTCCACCTTCTCGGAAGACACGATCGGGATGCCGAAGGCGTCCGCATCAGTGATGGACGTAGCATAATGCGAAACATGGTGAGGTTGGCCCGCCCGGTTCTGGTTGTCGCCGCGATTGCCGTGTTGACAGCCAACGTATTCACACTGGCCGCCCAAACCCAAACCGGCGCCCGCATCGTCGAGATCAACGGCAACTATCGCAACGGCACCGCCACGTTCCGGATAGAGGCACCCCAGGCGCGCGACGTACGCGTGGTGATGGAGCCCATGAACGCCGCCGACGCAAAGCCGATGGTGAAAGACGACAAGGGGATGTGGACCGCGTCGCTGGGCCCCTTCGAGCCCGACTACTACGCGGTGGCGTTCCTCACCGATGGCGTCTGGCGCACGGCCGGCTACGTGCACATCACCGGCTCGACACCGCAAGCGTGGGACCCGCGGCCGGTCCCACACGGCACCGTCCACCAGCATTGGTACAACTCGAAGACGCTCGGCATGTTTCGCAGCGTCGTGGTGTATACGCCGCCTGGCTACGAGGAAGCCAAGGAGTCGTACCCCGTGTTGTATCTGCTGCACGGCAGCGGGGGAGACGAGGGATCCTGGGTCAACGATGGGTTGGCGAACATCATTCTCGACAACCAGATCGCCGACGGCCGCGCCAAACCCATGATCGTCGTCATGCCATTCGGCCACACGAATGCCAGCCCCCGGGCGGGTGTCGTGCCCTCATATGCCGGCCGTGACACGCCGGCGTTCACCGAAGAGCTGCTGAAGGAAGTGATGCCCACGGTAGAGCGGACGTATCGCGTCCGGCGGGGCGCCGATGCGCGGGGCATCGCAGGCTTCTCGATGGGTGGCAACCATGCGCGCCTCATCGGCCTCCAACGGATGGACCTGTTTCACTCGGTCGCCACGTTCAGCGGTACGGTCGGGGTGCGCGGGCCGCAAGTCACCGCCGAGGCCATCGAGGAGGCCTACGGGCCGGTGTTCGCGGACCCTGACGGGACCAATGCCGCGCTGCGCCTTCTGTGGCTCGGGGTCGGCTCCGAGGAAACACGTCTGCTCAGCCAGCACAAGTTGTTCACCAACCTGCTGGACGAGCGGCGAATCACACACACATACGTCGTGGAGCCGGGCGGCCACACCTGGCATGTCTGGCGCAGGAACCTGCGGGATCTCGTCGCCCTCCTGTTTCGATAGCCGCGTCCCAGACCGCTACCAGATCGTCCTGACCGTCCCGGATTCGCGAATGGCACTGTCGCGGGTGATCAGCGCCAGACTCAGGTCTCGGGCGCTCGCGACGATGAGCGCGTCGAACGGATCGCGGGTAAACCGCAGGTCGTCAGCGTCGAAGACCTGATCGGCTTCGAGCGTGTGTGGCTGATACGCGGGGTTGCTGAACAGGTCGGCGAAGAACTCGCGTACCGGGCGGCGCAGGTTGATGCGGACGACGCGAGCCAGCAGGCTCACTTCCCAGAGGACGGCCATAGGCACGTAGATGATCAACTCGCGCCGTTCGGCCGCGGCGAAGGCTGCCTTGGCCTTCGGCCCAAGGATGCCGCCTCCGGCCGCGTGGAAGATCAAGGCATGGGTGTCAGTGACAGCCGCGGTGTCAGTCACGGCGCGCCTTCTGCTTCTTTCGCGTGGCCGGGCCGGAGGAGAGCGAGGCAGCGAACATCGTCGCCACGTACGAATCCGCGTCGTCGAGCATGGGGTCACCAGGCGCGATGTCGATCGTTCCGATCACCGACCGCGTGGCCGTGGCGCCGTGGCCTCCTGCGCGCGCGGTGGAGATGAGTGCATCCAGCGCCTCACTCAGGCTCCGGCGCTTGGTGGCGGCCGCCCGACCCTTCAACCACAACAGGTTGTCCTCTTCCAGGGTCACAGACAAGGCCCTTTTTGGCATAAACATACGATAACACGAGAAATAGCGCTGCGCAAAGACCCGTCTCTACGCCAGGTCCCCAGCGGCCCGGCGACCCATAAACGCGCGAAGCCCCTTGACGTTGATCGAGATCACGATCAGGCCACGCGATGTGGCCATGAGATCGACGTCGAAGTCGTGGCCGCGCTCGGTCAACCGCTCCACCACATTCGACAGGGTCTGCATGGCGAGCGGGCTGGCGTCGTCTTTCGAGTGGCCGCGTTCGGCCGCCACCGTCACCCAGGTGTTGTCGGTGCGTCTGGAGTCACGTCCGGGCCGGTCGGATCGCTTGATGCGCTGAATGGTGACGCTGATGGCGTTGACCACCTTGTTCTGCCACACCCATTCGCGGACATCGTCCGCGCTCATGGCGCCAGTGGACACCTGCTGCCGTTTGTCGTCCCACACCGCGAGCCATCGCCGCTCTTGCGCCGTAAACGCTTGGTCAGTCACCGGGTGATCGTATACGAAAATTTCAGCCCGCCGAACGGCACTCCAGTTCCAGTGTGGCGATGACGTCGGCCGCTCCGTATCCGGTCGCCCCCGGGGGCAGGAATCGCGCCACGCCGGGCAGGTCGTCACCCATCGTGACGATGCCGGGTTCAACCCATTTGCCCGCCCGCACCTGGGCCAGGCCCGCCGTGGCCACGAGCGCATTGCAGATGCACACGCGCCCCACGGCCGCGTCTGGGGTGCCACCCTTGGAAACAAAGACGTTGACAGGTTCGGCCGGGCACCGGAATGCCGGAGCGCCGTCCGCACCTCGATACGCCTCGCGGAGGTAGCCGAGGTCACAGATGCGCGGTCGCGCCTCCAGGAGGCTGGCGTCCGACAAGGTGCCGGAGATGCGGGCCACCTTGAAGGGAAAGCCCGTTGGTGACGCCCTCGAGTCGGTGAATATGTCGGTCGCACCGTCGCGAACCTGGTGCAGCAGCGTGCGCTTGAAGTCTTCGCGCAGGCCCGACTCGGCGCACATGGCGAAGGCGGTTCCCACTTGGATGCCTTCGGCGCCTCGATCAAGCGCCTCCCTGAGGCGTCCCGGCGCGCCCGATCCACCAGCCAGCCAGAACGGCAGGCCCAGGGCTTTCAGTTTGTCCAGATTGACCACATCGCGAGATCCGTACACCGGCTCGCCCCGGTCGCTCAACTGCAGCGCCCCTCGGGGCGGTGCGTTGTGTCCTCCTGCCGTGGGACCCTCGACGATAAATCCGTCCACGCGACCGTTGGCGCGCCGTTGAAGTGTCAGCGCCAGCACGTCCGAGGCGATGATGGCCAGGAACTGTGGCCGCACCAGCGGCGGCGTCGTCAGACCAACCACCGCCTTCGGATCAAACGACAGCATCGTGACGTCATCTGCGCCCGCGCCGGTCACGGTGAGGGGGTACGTGGCCGGTTCGTGATTCACGAAGAGGTCCAGCACGCCGGGAATCCTGAGCGGGATTCCCGCGCCCATCAGGACGTAATGCACGCCGGCGAGCATCGCCCCGTAGATCGCCGGCAGATGTGGTGTCTGAATTTTTTCCAGGTAATTGATGCCCACGGGATTGTCGTGGCCTTCGCGCGCCAGGAAGACTTCGACGAAGTTCGCGACGACCGTGAGTGCCTGCCAGTCAGCCGCCGGAGCAGACGAGGGCTGCGTCCGTGTGACAAATGGGGCGGTCGGCGCCTTGCCTCCGGCGATGTAGAAGGAGTGCCACACGTCTTCGGCCAGACGCGCGACGGGGAAGTGGTCCAGGGCTCGCCGCATGTGGCCGCCGGGGTCGCCCATCTGCAGTCGTCGAGCCAGCAGTTCATCAAGCGCGGTCCCACTGACCACCCCGAGCTGGCCATGCGACGAGACGGCGCGCGCCAGCCGCCAGTCGGAGATCCCGACACCCATACCGCCCTGAATGATCATCGGATATGCGCGCATGACAGGCCGTACCTCTTCGCTATCGTAGGCCCGGCTCAGCGGGTCCGCGCGTAAGCGTTGTGTAAGCGGAATGCCGCTTCGTAGATGACGGGGCCGCCGCGTGGCACCGTCAGCGGCGTCGGGCGGTTGTACTCGGTGATCGGCACGGCCGGGTCGGGCGTGAATCCCACGGCGGCGAGTTCATCAACGAGCTGGTCCTCGGTCAGGAAGCATTGCGGCTGCCCCGAGAACTGTGTGAAGACAAATGGTTCACCCGGGACCGGTTGCGCATCGTCGGGCAACGTGTGCCGGGAGAAGGTGAAGACGAACAACGCCGCGCCGGGTCTGGCCACGCGTGCCCCTTCGCGCACCGCCGTCCGAAACTGGCTCGCGGAACGCGCGAGGTTCCAGATGCCGTGGGCGATGACCAGGTCCGCGCTGTGGTCGGGCACCGGAAGCTGCTCCATGGGCGCGAGGCACAGGGTGAGCCGGCCCGGGCAGCCGTCAGGCAGCGTGCGAGCACCGGCGGCCTGAAGCATCGGCAGAGACAGGTCCACGCCGACCACGTCCCAGCCCATGGCGGCCAGCGGAATCGCGTTGCGAGCTGCTCCGCAGCCGATGTCAACCGCCGAGCCGACCCGGCCAAGTTGAGCCAGTTCCTGGCTGGCAAACCGCATCAGCACCTGGTTGGGAGGCGACTGCGAGAAGCCGGCGACAGTTGCCGGCGAACTCCACGGGCTGCCGGCGAGGGGGTCGCATTTCGCCACGTCGGTCATTGGTGCCATTTCGCCATTACTTGAGTGCATCAAGTATGACCTTCGTCATACCCACCTGTTTCCGCTGACGGATACCGTTCATCACGTTATGGGTATTCACGTCCGGCTACCGGATCTCGCGCACTGGAAGTCGCAGGTCAAGTGCCAGACCGCCTGCCCTGTGCAAACGGATGCCGGAAGGTATGTGCAACTCATCGCCGACGGGCGCGACAAGGAGGCGTACCTTGTCGCACGGGCTCCGAACCCGTTTGCCTCGGTGTGCGGCCGCGTCTGTGCCGCGCCGTGCGAAGACGCGTGCCGAAGGGGCGCGATTGATGCGCCGGTCTCCATCCGGGCCCTCAAGCGCTATGTCACCGAGCAATACGGGGTCGAGTCGGTCAAGCCCGCGACCCAGGACGAACTGCGGCCCAACGGAGTTCACGAGGGCAATCGCTACATCGACCAGCTTCCCCTCGGCTCACAGATTCGCCACGCCGGCCCGGCGCCGAAACGCCGAGTGGCCGTGATTGGCGCCGGCCCCGCGGGCTTGTCCGCGGCGCACGACCTGGCGCTCCTCGGACACGACGCCACGGTGTTTGAAGCCGGCAGCGATCCTGGCGGAATGATGCGGTACGGCATTCCGGAGTACCGCTTGTCACGCAGCCTCCTGCGTGCCGAAATCGACAAGATTCTGGCACTGGGCGTCACGCTCAAACTCGACACCCCCCTCACGCCGACCTTTGGCCTGGCACAACTGCGGACCGCGGGCTTCGAGTCCGTGTTCCTTTCGGTGGGCGTCTCGCGCGGCCGCGATCTGCAGATTCCCGGTGTGGAACTGGACGGCGTGGTCAAGGCCGTTGACTACCTGCTGAACGTCAATCGTGGCTTCCGCATGGATCTGGGGCGCCGCGTGGTGGTGATTGGCGGCGGCTTTGTCGCGTTCGACGCAGCCCGAACAGCGCTGCGCGTGAGTGCTGAAGATGAGCTCGACGCACTGGAGGGTGCCGCCGACGCCAGAGCCAAAGAGGCGTTTGACTCGGCCCGCGCCGCCCTTCGTGGAGGTGCAGCCGAAGTGACCATGGTCTCGCTTGAGCACTTCGACGAAATGCCCGTCCTGCGGACGATGCAGGGACACGACGAATACGAAGAGGCCCGGAAGGAAGGCGTCGCGTTCATCACCCGCCGCGGCCCGCGCGCGCTCGTCGGCGCGGGCGGCCACCTGACGGCCATCGAATTGCGGGCGGTCTCGTCGGTGTTTGATGCCGGCGGGCGCTTCGCCCCGGTCTATGACGACACCGATGTCATCACGCTCGAGACCGATGCGTGCATCCTCGCCATCGGTCAGCAGCCGGACCTGAGCTTCCTCACGCCGGCCGACGGCATTGACCTCAACCCTTCGGGGACCATTCGCGTCAACCCGGTGACGCTGGCCACCAGCGCGCCGGGCCTGTTCTCGGGCGGAGACGTCGCGTTTGGTCCCCGAAATCTCATTCAGGCGGTGGCGAACGGCAAACTCGCCGCTCGCTCGATTCACGCGTTCCTGAGCAATCACCGCGCGCGGATAGCAACCCATCTGGCGGTCGAGGTCATGCCGACCGCCACCTACCAAATGGCGAGCGGCTTCGAGACCTTCGATCGCGTGGCAGCGCCGACACTCGACATCGGACGCCGCACGGGCATCGCCGAAGTGGAGACGGGGTACGGCCGCGAGTCTGCAGTGGAGCAGGCCGCGCGCTGTCTGGTGTGCCACATCCAGACGATCTACGACCCGGAACTGTGTGTTCTCTGCAATCGCTGCGTGGACATCTGCCCGGAGTACTGCCTCGCCTTCGTGCCGCTCGACGCGCTGTCGATGCACGACGCCGAGCGCGACGCCGTCGTGGCGCGCGCGGGAGAAACCACCCTGCCGCTCACCGCGCTGGTGAAAGACGACGAACGGTGCATCCGGTGTGGGCTGTGCGCGATCCGCTGCCCGACCGGTGCCATGACGATGGAGCGGTTCTCAATCACGGAAGCGTGGGTGGAGGAGTGATGGCCGGAAACGATCGACGGGAATTCCTGATCAAGCTCGGCACCGGCGCCGGAGCCTGCGCGCTCGGCGCGCAGGGTGTGGCGTCGCTGCGGTCGCTCGTCCCGAATGTGTCCTACGACGCGCCGACGACCGTGAAGCTGGGAGCCCCGGCGGAGTTCCCCGATGGCCTGAAGTTTCTGGCCGACGAGCGCCTGTTCATCTTCAGGGATGGCAACACGTTCCATGCCGTGTCGGCCGTCTGCACGCATCTGGGCTGCACGGTCAGGGCCGAGGCGCTGCCGTCGCCCGAAACCGCCACCGTGGGGGGCGCGCCGCTCCGGCTCACGCACCAATTCAGTTGTCCGTGCCACGGCTCGCACTATGCCGGCGACGGCACCAACGTCTCAGGTCCCGCACCCAAACCCCTGTCGTGGTACCGCCTGATGGTGGCTGATGACGACGGACAACTCGTTGTGGATCTGGCCGACGAAGTTGAACGCGATTTTCGCCTGACGGTGTGAGGAAGCAGCCCATGTCATTGCCCGAACAAGCACCAGGCGTACGGCCGCGGCCGTTCTGGAGTCTGCGGCCGAAGTCCGACCGGGACGCCGGCGACGCCGTCACGTCGAACTTCCTGCTGCACTGGTTCCCCGCCAAGGTGTCGAAGGCGTCGATGTCCTGGACGTACTCGTTCTGGCTGGGCACGATTACGGCGGCGTTGTTCCTGCTTCTGACGCTGTCGGGCCTGCCGCTCTTGTTCCTGTACGTGCCTTCGGTGGAGCGCGCGTACCAGTCGGTGAAAGACATCGAGTACGCCATTACCTTCGGGCGCTGGATTCGTGCCGTCCATCGCGTGGCCGCGCACGGCATGGTCATTACCGTCGTCCTGCACCTGGCGCGCGTCTTCTTCACCGGCGCCTACAAGAACGGGATCGCGCGCAATCAGAAGCGCGAATGGAACTGGGTGATCGGCGTCGCCATGCTGCTCCTGACGCTCTTCCTGTCGTTCACCGGGTACCTCCTGCCGTGGGACCAGTTGGCGTTCTGGGCTGTGACGGTCGGTACCAATATTGCATCGGCGATTCCGTGGATCGGACCGGACGTACGCGAATTGCTCATCGGCGGCCGGGCCATCGAACAGGCCACGCTCATCCGCTTCTACGTACTGCACATCTTCTTCCTGCCGGCCGCCG
>CAZAZR010000123.1:0-5809 GCA_964489685.1 uncultured Solibacteraceae bacterium
TCTCCCGGCGCGCGCGCCGGGAGAACTGGCGTTCAGCTGTGGCATGGACATGTTGCGCGGTGTCATCGTGGTGACCGACGGCCGCACTCAGAAGAACTTGACCGAGTAGGTCAGCTTGACCCCGCGCCCCATTTCCGCGGCAAAGTCCTTGATCAGCGAATTGTGGAGGCGGTACTCCTTGTTTGTCAGGTTGTACGCCTTCAGCGCCAGCGCGTGCGTCGCGTGGCTGGCACCGAACAAGTACGTGGCGCCCAGTCCGACGATGGTCGAGCCGTCGGTGGTGGTTTCGTTACGGAACACGCGCGTCTGCCCGGCGGTGAAGACCACCTCGGGGCTCAGGGTGAACCGGTTCCAGGGAATCTCGAGTTCCACCCGCGCCGAGAATGGCGGAATCCTCGGAAGAAACTCATCGGTGTTGGTCAACGTGGCGCGCACGTAGCTGGCACCTCCGTGCACGTGCAGCAACGGATGTGCCTGCCACTCGCCGGAGATCTCCATGCCGATGAAGCGGCTGTCGGCCTGCTGGTAGTTGGCCACGCGCAGGCCGTCTTCCTCAGCGCCGGTGAAGTCCAGGTACACGAAATTGCCGATGGTGTACCCGAAGACGTTGAGTTCGCCCTGCGCCTTCGAGCCGCGAGTGCGGAGGCTGAGGTCGAGCCCCAATGTGCGTTCCACATCGAGATCGGGGTTTCCCACCTCGAACGCGAGATTCCCGATGTGGGGACCGAAGTTGTACAGCTCCTCCAGCGCCGGCGTCCGCGATGCCGCGCTGAGGTTCGCGACGAACGCGCTCTTTGCACCAATGTCCGCGTGGAGGCCGAACGAGCCTGACAACGCGTTGAACGACCGGTCACGCACCTCCGGCGCTTCCACCGGCGCTTCTGCTGACCGCGGATCGGCGGCGTAGGTGTTGCGCTCGCCGCGGGCGCCGAACTGCAGGCGGAAGCCGTCAAAGACCGCTTCCTCATAGACAAATGCCGCCAGCGACCACTGCCGCACGGCCGGCGCCAGGGCCTCTGCACCCACCGAGGTAAAGTCGCGATGAACGACCTCTGCCCCCAGGCGGCCCGTGATGCGCCCACGGCGCTTCTGTTCGAGTTCTGCGCGGGCCGTCAACGTATTGTTGCTAAACGCCGTGCCGATGCTTTCCACGCCGTCTTCCACCTCGAGTTCGTTGTGGGAATAGTCGGTGTAGGCCACGGTCACCTTCGCCGCATCCAGAACGCTGCCTGCCAGGTTGCGCGCGCCGACGTCCACCCGAATGTCGCGGCGCAACGCATCGATATCAATTTCGGCGTCGGGTTCACCTTCAAACAATCCGGCGAATGGGATGCCAAACCGGCTGTCTTCAACCGACCCGCTGACACTGAAGAACCGGCGTGCGCCCGAGTGCCCGAATCCAAACCGGCCGCTCTGCAGCTGGCTGCCGGAGTTGAAGACGGAGGTGGTTGGCGTCTCATAGTCGCCGCTGCGCCTGGAGCCGCCGCCGGCCCAGACTGTCCAGCCGTTCCGACCGTACTGGACACTGCCATTGGCGCCCAGTGATGCATCCGCACTTCCTGCCTCAGTGGTCACCCCTCCAAGCAGTCCGGTGAACGGGCTTGCACGGAAGGCATCCTGTGGGGTGATCGCATTCACCACGCCCCCGATCGCGTTGCTGCCATACAGCAGCGTGGCCGGCCCCCTGACCACTTCCAGTCGCTCGAGACCGCCCGGGGCAATCGAGACGCCGTGGTCGCCCGACTGACTTGAGAGATCTCCCGTGCGGACGCCGTCCTGCATGATGAGGACACGGTCGCCGTCAAAGCCCCGAATCACGGGCCTGGCATTGCCCGCACCAAAGGATCGCTTCGCCACACCCGGAGTGGCCGCCAGCGCGTCCGCAAGAGTGCCGCCCATGTTCTTGGCGAGTTCGACGGCATCAAGGCTGGTGATCGCGCTGAACGCCTCAAACGTGGTCGCTGAGCCCGACGCGCTCGCCGTGACGGTGACCTCCTCGTGCACGGCTTCAATCGACAACTGGAACGCCAGCGTGGCGGTCTGGCCGGGGACCACCGTCACAGATTGCCGCGCCGCAGAGAAGTGCTCGCGCTGGGCCAGTACCTCGTATGTGCCCGGCGGCACATTCGTGATCTCGAACACACCCAGCTCGCCCGTGGTCGTCGTCCGGCGCGCGCCGATCACCACAATCGTCGCGCCGTGCAACGGCGCACCGGTACGTTCAAGAGTGACCGTGCCGGTAATCGTGCCTCCGGTGGCTTGGGCGAACACGAACGAGGGCTGAGCCAGCGCCACGAGCACAGCGACAGAAACGCTCAGACGAGCGAAAATTACACGCATACATACCTGCCTGACCGGCACACACGTGCCGAATGAAACCGAAATTAAATTAGGGGGAGAAGCGGGGCTAGGCCGCAGCTGGAGGACCGCGGGCCCCGGCCACCGGCACCGCGACCGTGCGCGGACTCGGACCAAACGCCGCTGGCGAGGTCTGGAGCAGGACGAGCTGGTTGGGAGCCGCCGCAGCAGGCCGCGACGCGGTGCGAATCGAACGGAGCCAGTGACACGCCAGGCAGTGGTCCTCGGTTCCGAGGTCTGCGTCGGCAAGCGAAGCGGCGTCTGACCACGACCCGATCGCGATGAACTCGCCGTCGACGTCGTCGTTGAACCGGTGGTCGGTGGCGAGCCACGGCAACGAAAAACCGCTCAGGAAAGCGGTCAGAAGCACGAAGGCAATAACGCGGCGGGCTCGCATCAGCTCATGGGCACTCTAGGCCTGAACGACGCCGATCGTCAAGAGACCGAATCCGGCCGCACTTGACAGGGCCGACGTTTTGAGTCATCAATATTGACGTTTTGATGCTTCAAAATACACGAATTGCCACTCTAATTTGCCTCCTCTTCGCCAGTGTCGCCAGCGCCCAGACCCAAGCGCCGGCAGCCGCGGCCGCGCCTCCAGAGCCGAAAACGCTGCTGTCGGGCTACATGGAGGTGCACTACAACAAGCCCCAGTTTCTCGACGGGGAACTGGACTTTCATCGATTCGTGCTGCTGGTCACGCACCGGTACAGTGATCGCCTCCGGTTTGTCGGCGAGCTTGAAGTAGCACACGCGTTTGTCGAGGGGTTCGAGGACGCCGGGGAACTCGAACTTGAGCAGGCCTACATCGACTTCCTGCTGTCGCGCTCGTTCAACATTCGCGCCGGCATGATGCTGGTGCCGGTGGGCATCATCAACGAGCGGCATGAGCCGCCCGTGTTCTACGGCGTGGAACGTCCCCTCCTCGATACCGCCATCATTCCCACCACGTGGTTCGACGTCGGTGTCGGGGCGCATGGCGAATTGGGCCGCGGCTGGCGGTATCGTGCGTTCCTGATGGCGCCGCTCAACGCCGCTCGGTTCACGGCCGAAGAAGGGCTGCGTGATGGGCGGCAGAAGGGCAGCCGCGCCAACCTCGGCAAAGTGGCGGCGACTGGCCGTGTGGAATACGTCGGCACCCGTGGCCTCACGGTGGGCACCAGTTTCTGGACCGGCAAGTCGGGATTCGAATTTCGCCCGCGCTTCGACGTGCCGGTGCACCTGGTCGAGGCCGATGCCCGGTACTCGCGCGGCCGTCTCGACCTGCGCGCGCAGGCGGCGCAAGTGTCAATCGACAACACGCCCGACCTCAACGACGCGGTGGGCCGCACCATCGGCATCGACCCGAACGTGGCCAAGACGATGCGCGGCGCCTATGTGGAAGCTGGATATCGCGTGGTGTCGGGCGCCAGGTTCGGAGACATCGGCGCGTTCGTGCGGTACGAAGACGTCGATACGCAGTTCCGCATGGCGCCCGGCTACCTGCCGCTCAAGGAGTTCGACCGCACGGCGTGGGTGATGGGCGTCACGTACTGGCCCGACGCCGACATTGCCGTCAAGTTCGATTACACGGTGTTGCGCAATCGAAGTGTCTCGATCACCGCACCCAATACATTCGCCGTTGGCCTGGGATGGTGGTTCTGATGCGTATCGCCTTGTTTCTTCTCCTCGCGTGTGCCGGGTCGCAGTCGCCCGCGAAAGTGATCGATATCAGTGCCGAGCGGTTTGCGTTTACCCCGTCCGAGATTCGCACCACCGTGGGCACTCGGCTCGAGCTCCGCGTGACCAGTGACGACACCACCCACGGCTTCCGCATCGTCGGCACCGACATCAACATTGAGGTGCCCAAGCGCGGCAAGGGCAAAGCCACCGTTGTCTTCACTCCCACCGCCGCCGGCAAGTACACGTTCGAGTGCTCCCACACCTGCGGCGCAGGGCACGCGTTCATGCGTGGCGTCATTGTGGTGACCAAATGAGTCGTTCCAAGTTCGCGAGCCTCGTTGCCCTGTGTGCCGTCTTGTTCAGTGCGTCATGGGTGGCGGCACTGCAACGCACAACCCAACCCGGCGATCCACTGCCAGGGATCACCGCCGCGGAGTTCGAGCTCTTTCGCATGGGCCTCGACGACTTCCTGGAAGTGGAAACGGCCGAGGAAGGGCTGGGGCCTGCGTTCAACGGCACGAGCTGCGCGGCGTGTCACAACGTGCCTGCCATTGGTGGGGTGTCACCGGTCGCCGAAATTCGCGCGGCGACCACCGGACGAGCGGGTGAGTTCGTGCCCCTCGACCCTTCCGGCGAGACGCTGTTTCATTTGTTCTCGATTCCCAATCACCAGTGCCAGTCTGTGCTGCCCGCCGAGACGACGGTGATGGCCAGGCGGGTGCCCATCCCGTTGTTTGGCGCGGGGCTGGTGGAGGCCATTCCAGACGACACCATTCTCGCGCTCGCCGATCCGTTTGACCGCAACCGTGATGGCGTGAGTGGCCGCGCTGCGGTTGTGCGCGACATCGGCACAGGGCAGAACCGGGTGGGACGATTCGGCTGGAAGGCGCAACACGCCACGTTGCTCACGTTCGGGGCCGATGCCTATCGCAACGAAATGGGCATCACCAACGACCTGTTTCCCCAGGAACTGGCTGTGGGTGTGAGTGCGGCGCAGATGCGGCTGTGTGATCCCATTCCGGATCCCGAAGACGTTCGTGATCCGCGCACTCGTCGCCGCGGCGTGGATAACTTCGAAAGTTTCATGAAGCTGCTGGCGCCTGTTCAACGCGGGGCCCCTTCTGCGGATGCCGCACTGGGCGAGACGTTGTTCACGTCAATCGGGTGTGCCACGTGTCATGTGCCCGTGCTGATGACCGGGCCCAGCATCAATCCCTTGTTCGATCGCAAACCCGTGGCGCTGTTTTCCGACTTGTTGCTGCACGATGTGGGCACGGGTGACGGCATTGTCCAGGGCGCCGGGCAAGCCGACGAAATTCGGACGCCGGCGTTGTGGGGCCTGAGGCTGCGGCGTCCCCTGCTGCACGACGGATCGGCGGCGACACTCGAAGAGGCCATCCGGCGGCACGGTGCCGAAGCCTCCCTGGCGCGCCGGGGCGCCGACCAGATGTCCGCGCGCGAGTTCCAGGCCCTGCTCGCCTTCCTCCGCTCTCTCTGATTCTCGGCGCTACCCGCGCAGCGTGAAGACGGCCGAGAGAATGGCGGCGAGGATCGTCAGGGATGCTGCGCCGATGCCGCCCATCAGCCAGCGGAACTGCGTCTTTGTCTCCTTCCGGCCTTCGCTGAGTCCAACATCGAGCCGGGTTTCGATACGCGTAATGGACTGCTTGACGTCAGCAAAGCCCGTTCGCATTTCATGTCGGACATCGGCCAGGCCGGTCTGCACTTCGCTTCGGACGTCGGCCAGGCCGGTCTGTATTTCGCTTCGGACGTCGGCCAGGCCGGTCTG
>CAZAZR010000123.1:5909-12046 GCA_964489685.1 uncultured Solibacteraceae bacterium
GGACGTCGGCCAGGCCGGTCTGTATTTCGCTTCGGACGTCGGCCAGGCCGGTCTGCATTTCGCTTCGGACGTCGGCCAGGCCGGTCTGTATTTCGCTTCGGACGTCGGCCAGGCCGGTCTGTATTTCGCTTCGGACATCGGCCAGGCCGGTCTGTATTTCGCTTCGGACATCGGCCAGGCCGGTCTGTGTCTCGCCTCGGCCCTCGCTGAGTCCAACATCGAGCCGGGTTTCGATGCGCGTAATGGACTGCTTGACGTCAGCAAAGCCCGTTCGCATCTCGTGTCGGACGTCGGTTAGGCCGGCGTACATGTCGCCTCGCATCTCGGTCAGTCCAACGTCGATCTGACCTTCGACGCGCACGAGCGACGCCTTGACGTCGATCAGGCTCTGATTCACCACCTCGAACTGTTCTTCGAGTTTTGCCACTCTCTCCGCCACTTCTGCCATCTGTCCCTCCGAATCATCAGGGACAGCAGCATGTGTCATGCCCAAAGGTCGCACCGAAATTCAGGCCGTGTCTGAATCCGCTTTGCAAAATCCGCCACGTCTTCACCTCTTGACGTGGCAGTTTCTGACGACGACGCTACCATCGTCGGCGCGCGTCGTCACGCGAGAAGATCGTGCCAGCTCGTCCTTCGCCGACCAACTGTCCTCGCTGCGCAAAGCGCATCCGACGAGGCCATGGCTCGGGAGTTGGCATCAAGCGCCTCCGTCGCCGGCACCGAGAGAATGAAGGATCAGGCCCGGGAGCAGCAGTCGACTGACAGACAACAATCTACGCATTGACATATGTAGATGACATTAGATAGAATCCGCGCATCCCGCTGATACGCGGGACTTATCCAGAGTGACCGAGGGGACAGGCCCGACGACGTCACAGCAACCGAGCGGCAATCGCCACGGTGCTAATTCCTGCCCGGCACGGCCGGGGGAGATGAGCATGACGACCGACACCGCGATCACCAGTCGTCTGGCCGCGCTGGGCGCCTATGGATTCGACGAGCAGGAACTCGTCATCCTTGCGGCCCTCGTGACCGGAGGCCCACTGCTGCTCATCGGCCGCAGCGGCACGGGCAAGACCTTCCTGCTCAATTCGATCAGCGAAGCCCTGGGCCTGGACCATCGGCACTGCAACGCCAGCCTGATCTCGTTCGATGACCTCGTCGGCTTTCCCTATCCCGACCCCGAGAAGACCACCATCCGGTTTCTTGAAACGCCGGCGACGATCTGGGGCGCCGAGTCGGTGCTCATCGACGAAATCAGCCGCTGCAAGCCCGAGCATCAGAATCGGCTGTTCTCGCTGGTGCACGAACGCCGCATCCAGGGCCTGCCACTCACGAAGTTGCGCTACCCATCTCTTCCACCTGGAGCGCGCACTCGATCGCAAGGCGAAGCTCCTGCTTGACAACTGCCCAGACAACGACACGGGCACGTTGGCCGTGGAGCAGTTGCTGGCGAACGAGTCGAAGGAACGCGCTGCGGCATTTGCGCTGGCGGCCTATCCGGCGGCGGTCGAGGGATGACTGCCCATTGGCGCCGACGGGGTCAACGATCTGGGCCGGTTCGCAGGACCGCTGCTTTCGGTCGATGGGAAAGTCTCTTGGCAGGAACGGCTCAGGGATCAGGGCACGACGCACCCTGAACTCTCCGTGCTCGGTCCGCTGGTGGCGCAGCTTCCCCCCGCTCGTCGCGACCGGGCGCGGCAGCTCTTCTACTACTGCCTGCTCAACAGCATCGTCGTCACGCATGCGGCCGAGTTCGAGAAGGAATTCAACCGGTGGGTCTCGGTGTTTCGCGAGGCGGGGCTGGCATGACCCCCGAGTTGTGGTGCAACAGCGGCGGGCCGCACAGCCGGACGCGGACGGAGCGGGTCTTTGCGACCTTGCTCGACAACGATTCGGAAGGCGTGCGCTGCCCGTGCGTCCTGCGGGTCGCCATCGACTTCGGGCGCAAGTCTCCGCTCACGTGGGCGTACGGGTGGCTCAAGGTCTGCGGATTCAAGGACGAGGAAGATGCCCGGGCATCCATGGTTCTGCCGGTCGGCCCGCGGCTGTGTCACCTCGAACCGAACCAGCCAGTTGAACAGGCGTCCGAGTTGCTGGCTCTCGACGGCCTGCGCCTGGTGCTGATTCTTGGCCTGTGCACGCCGTGGCTGTACGACCCGGCCCGCCCCGTGTTGTGGACGCGCCCCAGCCTCACGCGGCGTGTGGCGCTCTTCGAGGCCGGAGGGTTCTACGCATGAAGCCTCGCGAGTTTCACAACATCTTCCGGGAGTTGATCGACGAGAATCCGCTGGCCGTCAGGGCCGTGCTTAAGATTCTGTCGGTGGAGTTCACCGAATCGGTGCCGACGCTGGCGGTCACCTGCGAGGACACGCCGCGCCGGCTGGTGAACCTGAAGTTCGTCAGCGCGCATTGCCAGATCGAGGCCGAGGTCAAGGCCGTCATCTGCCACGAATTCCTGCACGTGTTGTTGCGGCACACCGACCGGGTGACCGCGGTCTCGCCCGACGAGCATCTGGCTGCCGACGCTGTGATCAACGCCATCATCCATCGCACGCTGGGCGTAGAGGCCAGTTCCATGATGAGCCGCTATTACGCCAACGAGCAGGGACTGCATCGGCTGCTGCGGCGCCCCACAGAAAAAGAGCGGGGAGACATGACTTCCGTGCTCCGGGGGACCGGCAGGCGGGTTGCGGCCGCCGAGCTCCGATAGCTGCGCGTGTGGGACGCCCTCTATGCCGGCCTTCTCGTGGTGGACGACATCCGCGACCTGACGACCGGCGTCAAGCTTCGCAAGGGGGAGCCCAGGCCGCAGTTGATTGGCAGGTACGCGGAAGCACCCGGCGCCCCGGGCACGAGCAGCACGCTGACCGAAGCCGACAGCCTGCTGAACCAGGCGCTCGAGAATGCGCTGAAGGCCATGAATGGCAGCGGCATCTTCCGCAGTCCTCGCGATCGTGGGCTTGGCGCGACGGCGTATCGCGAACACGTGCAGGGCGTCGATACGAAGCTGTGGAAGTGGCAGCGCCAGGCGTACGAAGTGCTGCGCCGGCATCTGCTGCCCGACCCGAAGTCCACGGCGAAGGAGCCGTCTGCCATCACGTTTACGCTGCCGGTGTTGTCGCCCGGCGACCGCCGAGCTTGTGGGGGAGGGCGTGTGGAACGGGTCGACTGTGGTCAGTTCGTAGTGGGCTTCCGGGCTCAAGGATTCGCGACCGTCTTCGGATAGCAGAGCTCAACACGCCCGGCTGCGGTTGGGTCGCGAACCAACTCAGCAGGCGTGGCTCGGTAGACCTTTCCAATGAACGGCGGCGTGTGTGCCCGAAGGAATTCATGCACCTGAGGCAGGGTCGCCACGAACGACTCGGCGATGGTTGGGTAAGGTGCCTTGCCGACGAGCACACGCAGCTTCACTTTATGACGAACGACTGCTGCAAGTTCGTTCGGTTTGTATCGGATGCGGCTGTCGTGGGTTACGGCGATCCATCCTCGTCTGGCCACTTCGCGGAGCCACACATCATCCGGGCACGCTGGCGGAAAGTGGTCGGTGTGGCGCTCGACGGTCAGCCCTGCGGTGCGCAGGGCGTGCGGAAACTGGAGGCCGAGGTCACGGTCCGTGAAGAAGACAACACTCAAGCCGCCCGCTCGTACAGGATCGCGTTTGTGATGTCGGCTTCCGTCACTCCGTAATCGGCCGCGACGGCCGTGGGATGTTCGCCCGCGTCAATGCGCGCCACGATGGCTGCGGTTGAGATACCGGAGTCGATCAGCACCGGCCGCCCGAAAGCAATTCCCGGATCGATGGCGATGACGCGAGATTCGGTGACCGAGTCGCCCGAAACGAACGGGTGAAGTCGAATTGGGAACTTCGCCCGATCCCAGGTCACGCGATTGAGGTGTTGATCGAGGACCTGGCGCATCGCAAGCTGTCCCGAGGCTGAAAGGTTGATCAGTTGGCCGTACCGTTCCAGGAAAATCTGGCCCGCCTTTGAACGAAGATCCTGGCGGAGCAGCAGGCGGTCAATGCCCAGTTCGCGCTCAGCGTATTCCAGAGCCTGTCGCAATTCCTTGAGTGAAACGCCGTGCTCGGTTCGAAGGGCGCGCAACACATGTGCCTCGATGAGATTCCAAAAGGACAGCGCTGGCGGTTGCCCCCGTGAAGGACGAATCAACGGACGGAACCGGCGCCCCCCTGTAGCCGTGGGATAGCCACGTCCGAGTGTCCACGCACGAAGCGTCGCGCTGGGCAGGCGCAGGTATCGCGCCGCCTCAGCCAGGGGATATGCCGGCTCCTCTCGGGGGTCACGTGGATTCAGAGGGCGCTCCTTTGCAGCCATGGCTGAATTCTAGCAGCCACGGGATTACTCTCGGACGACGGTAGCATCGTCGGTGGGGGTCGTCACGCGAGAAGGTCGTGCCAGCTCGCGGGGCGTCAGGACGCGAAGGCGCATCCCACGGGATCGGCCGCACGCTCGGTGACCGGCTGGTGCTCGAGGTTACTGACTGGGCGAGCCTCTGTGGACCACGATTCGCGAGTTGGGCGCGGCCGGCATTCGCGCGGCGACGCGGTCGCAATGGCCTTGCGCACCCGTGGTGCCAACCGTCTGATGCTTTCTGCGGTTGGCAGTTCCTCTGGCATCGTGCCGCCAAGTTCCTTGATCGTCTGGCGGACCTTGGCCCCAACGTCCCGGTGCGCAGTGTTGGCCTTGGCCTTTCCCACGATCCTCTCGCGGCGCATTTTGTCCTCGGCCTGGGTCGCGCGAAACAGATTGGCGGCCAGTTCGGTGCTGCCCATGTGGTCAAGAATTTGCCGGCTTTTTCTGAGGCCCTTTCGTGTGTGGATGTCCTGAGCGCCGAGGCCGCATCTTTGGCTGCGTCGGCAAGTTGGGTGTTGTGCTGCTTCATCTCGACTCGAAGCTGCAGGCGACATTGTGCCTCGATCTCCTGGTCGCTCAATTCCTGTCGCCGCGTCTGAATGACGAAGTACGTTTGACCGACGGCGACGATCGCTTCAGCGCGGCCGGGCCGAACATCCTCGCGGCTGGCGCCTCCGTGCCTCCAGAGGCGATCAGGACGCGAAGGAACCACCCTGTCAGACCCCACGCGTATGATTGCGGCAGTTTCGCAATGGAGTCCTTCGCCGATCACCTCGTTGCCCTGTGCAAAGCGCATCCCACGCGCGCGAAGTGGGTCTTTGTGCCCACGCACGGGATCGGCCGCACGCTTGGCGACCGGCTGGTGCTGGAAGGCACCGACTGGGCGAACCTCCGATTCGTCACGCCGCTCGATATTGCGCTGCGGATGGGCGCACCGTATCTGATCGAGCGGGGGATTGACCCGTCCGAGGAGCAGCTTGGCCCGGCGCTCATCATGCGCCTTCTGTTGGGACTGCCCGAGGCGCACACCTATTTCCGCCCGTTGGCGCATGAGCCGCGGATGGCGATGGCGTTGTGGTCCACCTTACGTGAGTTGCGAGCGGCCGGCATCCGCGCGACCGACCTCAAGGCAGACGGATTTGAGTCCGCCCAAAAACACGCCGAACTATGCGCCTTGCTTGAGGCCTACGAGCAGTACTTGGCCGCACACAAACTCGGCGACCAGGCCATGGTCTACGAAGAAGCGCTGGCCCACACCGAGTGGTGCCCGATCAAAGCCAGCGACTGCTGGACGACGCTACCGGACGTCACGTGGTCGCCGCTGCAGGAGCAGCTGTTTGCGGCCATGCCCGGCGAGGGCGTGAATGACAAGATCCGCGGCCTTGAGAACCAGGCCGCGCTACAAAAATCGATGCCCGGTGAGCGGCTCACGCCGCATGCAGGGCGTGGCGTAAGCCGCGCCGGATCTGGTCAGCCCGCGTCCTTCTTTTCAGCCGGCGGCCCCGAATCCGAAGTCGAAGAAGTGTTCCGCCGCATCCTGAAGTCCGGCCACAAGCTGGACGAAGTTGAGATCGCCTGCGCCAGCGAGGGCTACGCAACACTCCTCTGGGAAAAAGCCTGCCGCTACGAATGGCCCGTGACCCTGGCGACGGGCCTGCCCGCCACACTCACGCGCCCCGGCCGCGCGCTCCTCGGCCTCATCGAGTGGGTGGAAGACGACTTCGCCGCCGGCAAACTCCGCCGCCTGTTCCAGTCCGG
>CAZAZR010000124.1:0-11953 GCA_964489685.1 uncultured Solibacteraceae bacterium
ATTGCGTACTACGCGCTTCTGTCGATTTTTCCTTTTTCGCTTCTGGTGCTCTCGGTGCTGGGTCAACTCTCGATGAGCGAGGGGGGATCGACGCTGTTGCAGGTGTTGACGCGGGCGATGCCTGCCAGGGTGGAGTTCCTTGCGCAGATCGAGGCTCTGGGGCCGCGCGCGTTGCAACTCGGAGTGGCCGGCACGTTGGTCATGTTGTGGGCGGCGATGGGCGTCTTTGGCGCCGTGACGTCTGCCGTTAATCACGCATGGGGCGTGGAGAAGCCGCGCGGGTTCTGGCACCACAAGCTGTTTACACTGCTGATGCTGCTCACGGCCGGCGTGTTAATGGTCATCGCGCTCGTCATCGTGAGCGCCGCGCAAGTGAGCCAGACCGGATGGTTCACGACGCTCGCGGCGAGGTGGCCGCTGGTGGGCTGGGTGGAGGGCGTGGTGGTGCGCAACGCGCCGACGCCCCTGTTCATGATGGTCGTGGGGTTGATCTACTACTACGCGCCCAATGCCAAAGTGCGCTTGAGAGACGTCTGGGTCGGCGCCTTGCTGGCCGGGCTGCTGTGGCGCGGTGCATTTGCGCTGTTTACCTGGTATTTGAGGGACCTGTCGAGGTTCAACGTGGATGGGTCGGTGGCCACGGTGATCGCGTTTCTAATCTGGGTATATTTCTCGGCGGCGATCCTGCTGTATGGCGCGGAAGTGTCTGCGGCGTACGCGCGCCTGCGAAAGCAGATTCCGCAAACGGAACCAGCCGCGCCGGAACGCGCCCCGGCCGCCTGATTCCTGAAGAGAGACATGTCAAACCGCCTTCAGCACGAGCGCAGTCCCTATCTGCTTCAACACGCGAACAATCCGGTGGACTGGTATCCGTGGGGTGACGCGGCGTTCGCCCGCGCCCGCGACGAGAACAAGCTCATCTTTCTGTCGATTGGGTACTCCACGTGCCACTGGTGTCACGTGATGGCGCACGAATCGTTCGAGGATGAATCGATCGCGGCGCAACTCAATCGCGACTTTATTTCGATCAAGGTCGACCGTGAGGAGCGGCCTGATATCGACCGGGTCTACATGACGTTTGTGCAGGCCACGACAGGCGCCGGCGGGTGGCCCATGACCGTGTTCCTGACACCGGAGTTGCACCCGTTTTTTGGCGGAACGTACTTCCCGCCATTGTCGCGGTGGGGCCGACCGGGTTTCACCGAGGTGCTGGCCCACCTGGCGAAGGCGTGGCAGGACGACTCGGCCAAGGTCCGTGTGTCAGCCGAGGGGCTCCTGACGCAGTTGCGCGAGACGGTGGCGTCGGCCGCGCTGCCTCCCGTGGCGCCTGTCGCTCCCGTGACCGCGGTGAGCGAGGGCGTCGCCCATTTCTCGAAGGCGTACGATCGTCGAAACGGCGGCTTTGGCGGCGCGCCGAAGTTCCCGCGGCCATCCGAACTCCTGTTCCTGCTCGACGCCTGGGCGCTGACGCATGTGCACGAGGCGAGGCAGATGACGGTGGATACGTTGCGTGCGATGGCGCTTGGCGGCATTCACGATCATCTGGGCGGCGGGTTCCATCGCTATTCGGTTGATGCCGAGTGGCGCGTGCCGCACTTCGAAAAGATGCTCTACGACCAGTCGCAGCTGGTGCTCGCGAATCTGGCCGCCTCGCAGGCAAGTGGCGACCCGTTTTACGCGTCGGTCGCCGAGGACACACTCGATTATGTGCGTCACGATCTCACGGCGTCTGACGGCGCATTGTATTCCGCCGAAGACGCGGACTCCCTGATCCCAGGTGGTGAGACCAAGAGCGAGGGCGCGTTCTATGTGTTCAGCACGGCGGAGATCGACCGTCTCTTCGGGGAGGATGCGCCGGTGGTCCGCCGCCGGCTCGGGATGGAAGACGCGGGCAACGCACCGTCTGACCCGCACGGCGAGTTCCGCGGCCTGAACATTCCCTATGTGGCGCAGTCGGTTGACGAAATCGCTGCGCGCACCGGGCGTGCCTCGGAGGACGTACTGCGCATCCTGGCCGACATGCGCGCGCGGATGTATGAAGCCCGCACCTTGCGGCCACGCCCGCATCTGGACGACAAGGTCATCACGGCGTGGAACGGATTGATGATCGGCGCCTTCGCTCGCACCGCCCGGTTGCTCGTGGACAGCCCACGGCGTGAGGAGTGGCGTGAGTCTGCCGTACGCGCGGCCCGAAGCCTGAAGCGCACCGTGTGGCGCGACGCCGACCGCACGTTGCTGCGCAGATTTCGCGATGGCGAGGCCGCGGTTGACGCGTTTTGTGAAGACTACGCCTGTCTTGCGCATGGAGTGATCGAGCTGTTTCAGGCCACTGCCGACCCCGAGTGGCTCGACTGGGCGCTGACGCTGACCGAGGTGCAGACGAGCAAGTTCTGGGACGAGACCGATGGCGGCTGGTTCAGCACGACCGGTGAAGACCCGTCGGTGCTCCTGCGCCTCAAGGAAGACTACGACGGCGCCGAGCCTGCCGCCGCATCGGTGACCGTACGCAATCTGCTGGTGCTGGCGCACCTGACCGGCGAGCACACGTTTGCCGATCGCGCAAAGCGCTCACTTGAACGCTACGGAACCGAACTGGGCCGCGTCGCACGCGTGATGCCCTACATGGTGTCGAACCTGGCAGCGTGGCACGCGCGGGCGTCGCAGATCGTGATTGTGGGGGAGCCGGGAGACGAACGGCTGGCGCTCGAACGCGTTGTGGCGCAGCGCTACTTGCCGTTCGCGGTGGTGTTGACGATCACGCCGGGCGAGGGACAACGTGCGCTGGCTGCACGTCTGCCGTGGCTCGTCGCGATGACGCCGGTGGGCGGCCTCGCCGCCGCGTACGTGTGCACAGATTTTACCTGTCAGGCGCCTGTCACGAGGGCGGTGGAGTTGGCGCGCTTGATCGACGACATCGGCGCGGTGCGCAGGGTCATTCTGTAATGGCGAAATGACATTACGCCGAGGAGCGCTTTCCCACGAAGATCGTATGCCTCGGCCCGCCACGCTTCAGGCGCGCGCGCATCCTGTGCACCGTGACCGCAAAGCCCGCCCACCGCAGCCGCTGTTCGAACTTTCGATCTTCCCACGCTGACCACACGGCCAGCACGCCGTCGGGCCGCAGCGCGCCTTGTGCGAGCACGACGCCCTCATTCGCGTAGAGCGCGGCGTTGCCTGTGGCCGTGAAGGCATCAGGTCCATTGTCCACATCCAGCAGAATGGCGTCGAAACTCGCCGGGGCATTGCGCATCGTGACTGCCACGTCACCCAGGGCGACTGAGACTCGAGGGTCATCGAGTGGGTGATTGGCGAGTGGACCGATGGGCCCCCGATTCCATTCCACCACACCGGGTACCAGTTCGGCGACGACGACAGACGCGGTGGGCGGCAGCAGATCAAGCGTGGCTCTCAAGGTGTAACCAAGTCCGAGCCCGCCGACGAGTACGCGTGGCGACTCGGCAGTCGCGAGGTGCTTGCAGGCGAGCGCGGCCAACTCTTCTTCCGAGCCATGCGCGCGACTCGACATCAACATCTTGCCGTTGGCCAGAATCACCAGGTCGCGGTCGTGCCTCATCAGCGTCAGGCGCGTGCCGTCGGGTGTCTGACTTTCGCCCAAGAGCGCCCAGGGCTTCATGCGGTAAGCGTCACGGCGAAATGTGCGAAATGACCGAAATGGCGAAATGTCTGCAGTGCGGGAGTTCGCGAATGTGGGAATGTAGAAGGCGCGCAATGGGCGAATGACCTTGGAGCAGCAGACTCAACCATTGGGGACAGAGACATTTGAACATTCTTCCCTGCCATGATTGCGCACCTTTCGCCATTTCGGTCATTTCGCCACTACGAGCGCGCAGCCGCCCTGGTCTCCGCGTAGGAAGACATTTGGTTCAGAAGACGCGAGGAAGGTGTGGAATGTTTACGAATTCGGTCATGCGTAATGACGGAATGTCCGAAATGACCGAAATGAGGACGCAGGCGAGCAATGTGTTCACGGACGTCCTGATGCGCCCAGGCGCCGTTCGGCCTGCGCGGCAACACCTTTGAGGAGCCGCACCTGCTCGGCGAGGGCGTGCGCCCCGCCGGTGGCAGTGCGTCGTCGCGCTGCGCACCGGACGCGAGCAGGGTCATCGTCGCACCTCAGGCTAAATGCACATGCCGCAAATATAGCCAAGGAGCATTTACGACACAAGCCCCCGATCGTGCTGTGGCGCTCGCGATAGGATCAGTGGCGTGACCGCCTCAACCCGATATCGTGTCTTTCGTCACGTGGCCTTGGTGGAGGGCGTGACCACAGTCGTGTTGTTTCTTGTGGCGATGCCTATCAAGTATCTCGCGGGAAATCCGCAACCCGTGCGCGTGACCGGCTGGATTCATGGCATCGCGTTCCTGGCGTATGTAGTGATGATGATCGTCGCGCTCCGTGGCCGTGGCTGGACCTGGACGGAATGGATGCGCACCTTCGTGGCGTCGCTGGTGCCGTTCGGTACCGTCGCCAATGACCGGTTCCTGAGAGCACGCGAGCGCTGACGTGGACAACCTCGTGGCTTTTGGGGCCGAGGGCATCAGAGGATGTCGTCATTGGCGCAATGCAGACATTTCGCGATTTCTGACACTTCTTTCATTTTTCATTTCGCCATTGACGAGCCAAGGTATGAAGTGCCGGGGGTGGGAATCGAACCCACACGTCGCTTGCGCGACTCAGGATTTTAAGTCCTGTGCGTCTGCCAGTTTCGCCACCCCGGCCTGCCGCGATCATGACACGCATCGCGGGACGTACAATAGCCGGTGGATGAAGTCGCTTATTGCGGTCGTCGCAGGGATTGTCGTCGGGGTCGTCGTGCTGTCGCTGACGGAGCAGATCGGCCAGGCGTTGCTGCTGGCGCTGATGGGCATCGAACCCATAGCCGCCCAGGGCGCGGCGGCCCTTGGTATCGAACGGCCGACCGAGTCGTTGGCGGTGGTTGTGGCCGCCTGTTTCCTGGGACCACTGGCCGGGGGGTATGCGGCCGGACGCCTGGCGCCGGTAAAGCCCCTGGCTCACGCCGCGGCCGTCGGTGCGTTTCAGATGATTCTGGGCGTGATCGGCCTGGTGTTGTTTCCGGTTCCGCTTTGGTTCGCCTTTGCCACCGTGATCGCGTTTGTGATGGGCCCGCTCGTGGGCGCCAGCCTTTCGCGAGTATGATTCCAGCGGAGTATTCCTATGGAACTACTATGGTGGCATTGGCTGGTGATTGGCCTCCTGCTGGTCCTGGTGGAACTGGCCACGCCCGGCGGGTTCTTTGTGATCTTCTTCGGCATCAGCGCGCTGATTGTGGGCGCCTTGGCCAGCTTCGGCATGGCAGGCCCGGTGTGGATGCAGTTGCTGCTGTTCTCGATTCTGTCGATCCTCTCGCTCGTCTTGTTCCGGTCCAGGCTGCTCAAGGCGATTCAGGACGATCCCCAGCGGCCTGAGGTTGACGCGCTCGTGGGGGAAATCGGCCACGTGGATGGCGCGATCGCGCCGGGTGGGATCGGGAAGATCGAGGTGCGTGGCGCCGCATGGTCGGCCCGCAATATCTCGTCGACCACGCTGGCACGGGGCGTGAGGTGCCGCGTACTCCGCGTCGATGGCCTGACGCTCGACATTGAACCAGAAGGAGCCCATTCGTGACTGAGAGCACTATCGTCCTGGTCGTCCTGACCCTGCTCGTCATCATCGTCATCGCCAAGACGGCGGTGGTGGTGCCGCAGCAAAGCGTGTTCGTCGTCGAGCGCCTCGGTCGGTTTCACGGCATCTTGTCGGCCGGATTCCACATCTTGATTCCGTTCCTGGACGTCATCAGGTATCGCCACTCGCTCAAGGAGGTGGCGATCGACATTCCCGCGCAGGTGTGCATCACCCGCGACAATGTCCAGGTCGGCGTGGACGGCATCCTGTATCTGAAGGTGCTCAATCCCGAGCGGGCGTCGTACGGCATCTCGGACTTCGGCTTCGCGATTACGCAGCTCGCGCAGACCATGCTCCGAAGTGAGATCGGCAAGATCGATCTCGATCGTTCGTTCGAAGAACGCATGAACATCAATGCCGCGCTGGTGACGGAACTCGATAAGGCCTCGGAAGCCTGGGGCGTCAAGGTCCTGCGCTACGAGATCAAGAACATCACGCCTCCGCACGATGTGCTGGCTGCGATGGAAAAGCAGATGCGTGCCGAGCGGGAAAAGCGCGCAGTGATTCTGACCTCGGAAGGTCAGCGCGACGCCGCGATCAACACCGCCGAAGGCGAAAAGCAGCAGGTGATCAAGGCCTCGGAGGCCAGCCGCCAGCAGCAGATCAACGAAGCCGAAGGTCAGGCGTCGGCCATCATGGCCGTGGCCACAGCAACGGCCGAAGGGATTCGCCTGGTGGCCGAGACCATTCGCCAGCCCGGCGGCATCGAGGCCACTCAGTTGCGCGTGGCTCAGCAGTACGTGGAGCAGTTCGGGCACCTGGCGCAGAAGAGCACCACCCTGATTCTGCCCGCCAACGTGGCAGACGTGGCGGGGATGGTGGCGATGGCGACCAAGGTGTTCAAGACCGCGGATTCGAAATAGGCGCAGCTCTCGGCCTTGACGCCCAGGCTGAGCTACGTACCGACTGCCAACCAGGCGGCCAGTGCTGCCGCAAGCAGTCCGAGGCCGGCGCACGTGCGCACACGGTACCGGCCCCGGCCAATCACCAGAGCGATCGTCATTTTCACCAGCGTATTCGTGAGGACACCCACGGTGAGCGCACCGGCCGCCACGGCGGCTGGAGTGTTGGCTGCGGCGCGCTGGGCCATGGACACCGTCAGCGCATCCACGTCTGACAGGCCCAGTACTGCGGCGGACGCATACAGCCCGGCGTCGCCAAACCGCGCCTCGGCCAGCGCCACGCCAAAGAGCACCACCTGGAAGATCGCCGCCATCTGGAGCGCGGAGATGATCTCCAGAGGGTTTCTCGGGGCGGTGGCGCGCGACGCGGCGCCGGCATCCCGCACGCCGAGGAAGAACAGCACCAGGCCGATGATCACCGGGGCCACGAATGCAGGCCAGAGTGCCGCCGTCAGGGCCGGGGCCATCACAAAACTCGCGAGCAACACGCGAGGGAACAACATCACGTTGGCGCCGAGCACGCCCGACGCCAGCGCACGTTCGTCCGAAGGGTGGTGCCGGCTCAGGCGTGAAAAGGTGAGCGTGACCGACGTAGACGAGACCAGGCCTCCCAGCACACCCGCGATGGCGTAGCCCCGATGCTCGCCGAACGCGCGGCGCGCCAGGAACCCGACGAAACTCAGCCCGGAGAAAAACAGGACCAGCATCCAGAGCTGTCTCGGGTATACCAGGCCGAGCGGTCCAAATGGCCCCGCCTCGCGTGGCAACACCGGCAACACGACCGTCGCCATCACGGCAAAACGCGCGGCCGCCAACATCTCGGTTTCACCGAGTCGCCTGACCATGCCATGGAGGCGCGACTTTTCCGCGAGGAGCAGCACGGTGATCGCGACAATGCCCGAGGCGAGCGCGACCTGCCCAATGCCCGCCATCACGCCGGCGGCCAGAACCACCATCGCCGCAATTTCGGTCGTCGCTTCCACATCGTGGCGACTTCCGACGACGTACGCCATCACGATGATGCCGACGGTGCCGGCCAGGATGACGACCGCGATGCCGTGCAGACCCACCGTCCACCACCAGCCGCTGAGCCCAGCGATGAGTCCCATCATCGCAAAGGTGCGAAGGCCAGCGAACCGGGCGCTGTGGCCGCTCGCATGGCCGCTCCACTCCCGCTCCAATCCTACGGCCAGCCCGCCAAGCAAGGCGACCAGAACGTTCCAGAGCGCGTCAGCGCCGAACGACATTCAGCGTCCTGGCGGAGCGGCGTCGAACGCCCTGACAACCGCGATCATTGTCTCCACGACGCGCACGTAGAAGTCGTGCGTCATCGTGTCGTATTTGTCGGTGGCCTTGTGATGGTTCTCGAAGTCTTCGACGCCGAAGTAGAGGCACGGAATCTTGGCCTGGCAGAACGGCGCGTGGTCTGACGAGCTCGTCCAATCTTCGACATCCTTCTTTGTCGGGTCGTCATGGCCCATCGTCAGTTTCACCGTGGCCGAGGCGGCCACGCGTTCGATGACGGGTTTGAGCGTCGGCTGCGAGGTGGTGCCGACGACGTACAGCAGGTTGTTGGCGTCGCGTCCGATCATGTCCATGTTCAGGTTGATCAGGAGCGCAGATACGTTGACGGGTGGCGTGGCGACGAACGCGCGGGCGCCGCGCAGGCCGCTTTCTTCCGCGTCGAACGCCGCGAAGATCAGCGAGTGCGCGGGCGGGTACGTCGCAAAGTACTCAGCGAGCGCAAAGAGGGCGGCCGTGCCGGAGGCATTGTCGTCGGCGCCGTTGAAGGTGACGCCGTTGCGAACCCCGATGTGGTCGTAGTGCGCGGAAATGACGATGTATCGGTTGGGCTCGCGCGTGCCGGTGATCTGGCCGATGACGTTGATGCCCTGACGCTCAGCGGCAGCGGCGCCTCGCCCGCCAGTGAACGTGAAGGGGAACTCGAACGAGGCACCAAACGGCTTGAGGCCTGCGGCCTTGAAGCGGTCGATCACAAAGGCACGCGCCTTGGCGCCGCCCGGTGAGCCGACGAGGCGGCCTTCCATGTCATCGGCCGACAGGGCCTTGAGGTCGGCGAGCAGCTGAACGCGACGAACTGTTGAAGATGTTTGTGCCCCAAGTGATGTCGTGCCCGTGAGGACGCCGCACACGAGGAGTGTGCCGGTGGCGAGAGTCGTAACGACGCGCATGTTCATGTGATTGACCTCAGTAGGAATTCAGGGCCTGGCTGAGGCGATTGAGGCCTTCCGCCAGGCGATCGGTCCGGCCGGCCAGACTGATCCGGATGTTCTCAGGAGCATCGAAGTAGCGACCCGCAGCCACAGCGACGCGCTGCGTCGCCGCGAGGCTGTCAACGAAGTCGCTCGCATCAGCCACGCCCGCGAGTCTGGGAAACATCACGGTGGCGCGCGGCTGTTCGGCGACCGAGAGCTGCGGGTGCGTGGCGATGAATGTGCGCGCCAGGGCCAGGTTCGCGCTCAGCAATTGTCGTGTCCGCGCCTTGAGCGCCTGGAGCTGGCTGAAGGCAAACGCCGAAAGCCGCTCGGCCGGCACACTCCCGATCACATCGACCAGGTCGCGCACGCGATGCATGCGCGTGACGAGCGCGGGCGGGGCGACCGCCCATCCGCACCTGAGCCCTGCCAAGCCAAAGGACTTCGTGAGGCTGGCTGTGACAATCACCGGCCCTTCAATCTCCGCCGCTGAAGGATTCAACCCGCCTTCGCCCGCCGCGAGGTTGACCGCATCGAGATAGACCTCATCGACCAGGACGTGGGCGCGAGCGCGTTCGGCGATGTCCACCAGCCCACGGAGGATGGCGGCGTCGAGCGAGATGCCCGAGGGGTTGTGCGGGGAGCTGACAATGATCAGGCGGGTCGACGGGGTGACGGCGGCCTCAAGCGCGGCCAGGTCGATTCGGAACGCCCGACTGAACGGGCGGGCAAACCGCCGGACGGTCGCACCCATCAATTGGCATGCGCCAACCAGCGGGTCATACCCGGGCTGCTCGACGAGCACCTCGTCGCCAGCGCCGACAAGTGCGGCAATGGCCAGGAAGTTGACGCCCGAACACCCGCCGCCGGTCATGATGCGATTAACCGGCACCTGCTTGTGGGCCGCGATGGCTTCGACGAGCGGGGCAAAGCCGTTGTCGTTGCTGGCGGTCAACTGCAAGGCGTCGGCGGCGCCAGGCAGGTCTTCCAGAGTGCACGGCAGCAGGTTGCTGCCGGCGAGATCGATCTCGGCCGGCTCACGGGTCTTCGCCCAGAGCATGTACGGCGCGAGAGGGTCAGTGAGCATGTCGGGATTGCCGCCGGAATAGATAATAAACCGGCACACCCAACAACAAGAGCGCCGCGCCGGCGGCTGAGCGCCACGGATCGGTGGAGACGACACTGTAGACCACCACCAGTGCGACCAGCACAAACGCGCCGGGCAACCACGGGTACCACGGTGTGCGGAAACCATCGGTGTCCGGCTGACGACTGCGGAGAATCAACAGCCCGGCGACCGTCAGGCCGAAGAAAATCCAGTCGGCAAACACCACGGTGTTGAGCAGGTCGCCGTACGTGCCGGTCAGGGTGAGCACGATGGCCCAGGCCGACTGCAGCACGATGGCTGACGCCGGCGTCTGAAAGCGCGGATGCAGGCGGGCGAGCGCTGGAACAAATGCTCCGTCGCGCGCCATCGCGAAGTACACCCGAGTGGGCGCGAGGATCGCGAGGTTGAGGAAACCGAAAGTGGAGATGGCAATGGCGCCGGCAATCAGGCGTTCTCCCGCCGAGCCGAACCATCGGCCGGCCGCTTCTGCGGCGGGCGTCTCGGTGGCCGCCAGTCCTTCGAGCCCCAGCGTGCGCACGTACGCCACATTTGCCAGCAGATAGACGACCACCACCACGAGCGTCCCGATGATGAGGCTCTTCGGCAGATGGCGCCGCGGGTCGCGCATCTCTTCGGCCACGTAGTTCGCGTTCTGCCATCCGCCATAAGCGAACAGGATCGGGATCAAGGCGACGCCAAACGTCAGCGCCGTGGACGGCGTGTCATCCACCCGCACAGCCGTGAACCACCCGGCCGCCGCCGGCCCGCTCCAGGCAAAGACGATCAGCGCGCCGATGGCCGCCACTTTGAGTATCACGAACACATTGAGCACCTGGCTGCCAGGTTTGACGCCGATGTAGTTGATGGCTGAGAGCACCACGATCGCGGCAACGGCGATGAGCTGTGGATGCGCGCCGGTGCCGCCCGTCATGCGCGACGCGTACTGGGCAAACGTGATGGCCACAGCGGCCATCGCACCGGTTTCGATCATGAAAAGCAACGCCCATCCATAGAGGAATCCCACGAGCGGGTGCCACGCTTCGCTCAGGTAGACGTACTGGCCGCCCGCGCGCGGCAGGCGTTGTCCCAGTTCGGCATAGGCAAATGCGCCGGCCAGGGCAATGGCGCCACCGGCTGCCCACGCCAGCAGGACGAGGCTCGTGGAGTCGAGCGCTCGGGCCACCAAATACGGGTTGATGAAAATGCCCGACCCGATGATGCCGCCAATCACAATCATCGTCGCGTCGAAGGGGCCGAGGGCGCGTTTAAAGCTCATGGGCGATTCTGCTGGAGCTGGTCGGTCAGGGCGGCGATGGCGTGGTCGAGCATCTGACGATGTGACGGATGCACGGCGGCCTGGCGGTCGGCGCGCGCGCGTGCGAGCGCGGCCTCCAGGGTCTGGCGCCGGGCGCGCCGGGCGGCGTCTTCAGGCGAGACAGGGCCGCGCGAAGCGGCGGCTGCGGCAGCAGCGCGGTCGTCCTGTTGTGACTCAACAGACTTGCTCTCCCAGCCGCGCGCCATCAGGGGTTCCAAGGATGCACGGCATACAATAACTGGAAAGAGCAACACCATGACACGATCACGCGTTTCTTTCCTGGGTTCCGGCGTCCTGCTCCTGTTGGCGGTGGGATGCTCGGTGCGCGACGCCGCCTGCGGCCGGCAGTTGAAGGAGCCAACGGTTCTGACCGAAGCGGAACAGGCGGCCGTGACCGGCGCTGAACCGCCCCGATTGCAGATCGCGGTGCTCGGCGACAGTCTGACTGCCGGCTTCGGGTTGCTCCACGCGGAAGCCTTCCCTTCCCTGTTGCAGGAGAAGTTTAATGCCGACGGGTATGCGCGCATCGATGTGGTGAACGCCGGGATCAGCGGCGATACCACGGCCGCCGGTCTTCGTCGTCTCGATTGGGTCCTTGAGCCGACGGTGAAAATTCTGGTCGTGGCTCTGGGAGCCAACGACGCGATGCGTGGGCAGTCTCCGACACAAACGCGAGAGAATCTGTCTCAGATTATCGAAACCGCGCAC
>CAZAZR010000125.1:0-11934 GCA_964489685.1 uncultured Solibacteraceae bacterium
GTGAGGCGTCACGGTGATCTGCGCCGCCTCACCGGTTTCACAATCCAGGAGCCTGAGATCCCCGTCGAGGTCGGGCTCTGCGTCAGAGGGGCGCACGAGTTGGACGAACAGCATCCGGTGCCGGATGCTCCGGAGCGCATCGCGCACGGCGTCAAGTCCGGCCGGGTCGAAGAAGTCACTGATCACCACCAGCAGGCCCCGCCGCAGATTCATATCGGCCAGCCGGCGAAGCGCGGCTGACAGATTGGTGCCGGCGTCGGCCGGTGGCGACAACCTCGCCAGGTGCTCGGCAAACGCCATCGTACTGGCCTTGCCGGACATGGACTTCACTCGCATTTCCATTTTTTCAGCGAACGGAAACAACGCGGTGGAGTCGTGATGCGACAAGCTGATGGTGGCCAGCGCGAGCGCGGTTCGCAGCGCGGTCAGCGCGCGAGGCTCAGGCTCGTGAAACATGCTCGTGGACACGTCGGGCATCAGATAGAGCGGCAGGTCCTGCTGCTCCTCATACAGCCGCAGAAACACCTTGCCCAACCGCCGATAGATGTTCCAGTCGATTGCCCGCGGGTCGTCGCCAGGCGAATAGCCGCGATAGTCGCGGAACTCGATGCCCGCGCCCAGATCCTTCGACAGACGATCCCCGAAACGGCCGCCCGCCGCCACGCGCTGCACCGTAATGCTCAAGTGCGAGAGCGAGGCAAGAAAGCCGGGATCAAAGAGCGTGTCGAACGGGATCGGGCCTGGGCTCATGAAGCCACTTCAAGCGGCTCTCTGACAGCAGCCAGCACCGCCGCAACAATATCCGCATCGGTCACCCGATCGGACTGCCCGTGGAAGTTGATCAGCAACCGATGGCGCAGCACCGGCAGCGCCAGAGTTTTGATGTCATCAATGCTGACGGCAAACCGGCCATTGACAAGCGCGCGCACCTTGGCGGCCAGCAACAGTGACTGCGCACCGCGCGGGCTGGACCCGAGCGCCACATACTCATTCACCTTCTTGGGCGCGTACGGGCTTCCCGGCTGCGTGCCCATCACCACCTGAATGGCGTACTGCTGCGCATGCGCCGGCACGGGCACCGCACGGACGATGTGCCGCAGGCGCACAATCTCAGCGGCATTGGTCACGGGCTCAATCGTCACTTCACTGTCACCGATCGTGCGGTCGAGAATGGGACCGTAGTCCTCTTCCTTCGGGTACCCCACCACCAGTTTCAGCAGAAAGCGGTCCAGTTGCGCTTCGGGCAACGGATACGTGCCTTCCTGTTCCACAGGATTCTGGGTGGCCAGCACACAAAAGGGTTCACTGAGTTTGATCGTGCGCTTGCCCACGGTGACCTGCCGCTCCTGCATCGCTTCAAGCAGCGCCGACTGCGTCTTCGGTGTGGCACGGTTGATTTCGTCGGCCAGCACCAGGTTGGCGATGAGCGGCCCCTCCTGAAAGCGCAGATCATGGCGGCCCTGGTCGTTCTCCATCAACACCCAGGTGCCCTGGATGTCGGCGGGCATCATGTCGGGCGTGAACTGGATGCGCGAGAACTTGGTCTCAATCGCCGAACTCAGGCACCGCACCAGCATGGTCTTGCCCAACCCTGGAACGCCTTCGAGCAACACGTGGCCGCCGGCGAGCAGCGCCGTCATCACGCCGTCCACGATCTCGTCCTGGCCAACCATCATCTGGTTCACGCGCCGCTTGATATCGGCATACACCGTGCGAAACCGCGCGGCGGCTTCGCGCGCTTCGGCCGCGCCTGTCGTACTTGTCATTGACGTGTCTCTTTCCTGAGGGGGGGAGTGCCGCCCTTCTCGCGGAGTTGCAAGAAGTACTTCTCGACCAGGTTCTGCATCCAGGGACGCAACAGCGGGTGCTCGATGTAGCCGAAGGGATTCTCGCGTGCGGCGCGTTCCTCAGCCGTCAGCGCCGACTGCGGCTCTTCCTTCGGTGTTGAATTCTCCTGCGTGACCTTCGAACGGCCGGGGTTGGTCATGCCCTGGATCCGATCGGGCGTCGGCACGCCAAGAATCATCGCTGGCACACCGCGCGTCTTCTTGCGACCACCAGGTCCACTGCGACCGTTGGCATTGGGACCCGCCTGGTCGGTGGCCGGACGATTCGAGAGGTTCCGATCCACCGGCGGCTTGTTCCGGCGCAGTGACGGCCGCTCGACGCCGCTCGTCTTCTCTTCCTCCTGCTCGTCCTGAATCCCCTCTTCATCCTTCCCGTCGTCTTTGTTCGCGCCGGCGCGGTCGGGCTGGTCGGTGGCGGGGATGGAATTCGAATCGCTGCTGGATGACTTGGACTGACCCTGACCCGACGTGGCGGACGAGGCCTGCTGCTGCCCCTTCTTGCCCTCGGCCTTTTTTGCCTGCGCTGCGGCGGCCGCGTCCTGCGGCTGTGGCGGATCTTCTTCGAGCGGCTGCGACGGCGTCTGCTGATTCGACGGAGTCCCGCTGCTGGCCATCGCCTGACTCGCCGATCGGCTGCTCGCCTGACCACCAGCATGCGACTGACCGTCGGCCTCCTGATCGGTTCTCGGGGTCCTGGGGGACGCGTCAGGTGACGGCTGCGCGGCGTTGGCCTGCGCGGCTTCGTCGGGCGCAGGGCGATCGGGCCGTGGCGGATTGGGACGCAAATCGAGCAACGACGCCGCCACGCGCGCGGGCAACGTCTGCAGGTTGGCGGTGGTCAAGACGGTTGCGGCATCCGGCGCATTCCGGATGCCCAAGGCCACGTGACCGATCCACTGTGCTCCGACGATGAGGGCCAGGGCGACGACTGCGGCCGCCCAACTGCGTTGCGAAATCGCCCAGGCCGGCAGAGCCTTTTCATCGAGCGTCGTCTCGCTCGCGCGCGCGATGTGGTCCGCCGCGTCGTCTATCGCCGCCTGCCTGAAGTGATCCGACGCGCCACCGGCGAGGAACTCGTCAGCCGTCACGAGCCGGTCATGACTGTTGAGCTGCAGGTCAAACGCGCCGAGGCAGGTACGGCGACCGAGCTGGCGGTGTTTCGCCAGGGAGGCCATGCGAGCGACCACGAACCCGACCGGCCCAGCGAGCGAGAGCAGCACCCACGCCAGGGTCGGCCAGGTCAAAGGCCCGCGGCCCGCGAGGAGCAACGCCACCTGCACGCCAGAGAGGAGGACAGGCGCAACGAGCAGCCACACGAGTGAGTCGCGCACGGTCAGCCGGAAGTCGCGGGCGAAGGCCCAGCGTCCGAGGCTTCGCTGGGCGCGCACGGCCAGGTGGTTGAGTTGCTGCTGAAGAAGCGGTTCCTGCGCCATCAGCGTCCGCCTCCCCCTTTGCCTGCAGCCGGCTTTTCGTCGCGCAGCAGAGGGTCGTCTTTCGGGAGCAGGACGCGCAGGCGGTCCATCGCGCCCTTCACTTCGACGCCGATCTCGGGGGGCAATCCGCCTGCGGCGGCAACGCGCTTGTAGCGGGCGTATGCGCGGCGGGTCTGTCCCTGCTTGTCGTACACGCGCGCCAAATCGAGCGCGATTGCCATGTCGTCAGGCGCCATGAAGGCCGCAGAGAGCAGGTGCTTCCACGCCTCGGTCCACTTCGCCTGCTTCATGTGCAGTTGTCCCAGCAGGTGGTGCAAGTCGTACACGACGCGAGCGTCAAAGGCGTCGCGAGAATACTTCAGACCTTCCTTGCCGGTGGCGATGGCCAGATCGGTGCGGCCGGGCCTGTCACCAAAGGTGACCGCGTACTCCAGGCACGTCTCAGTGCGACGGCCCACGCCGGCGGTGTTGACAGCCCATTGCAAGGCCTTCAGGACATCTGCGTCAGCCGAACCCGCAGCATCAAGGCGCGACTTCACCAGGAGCGCAGCCGCATCGCCACTGAGCCGTTCTTTCGGGTACTGCGCAAGATAGGCCTCGAGCGCTTCCGGCGTGCCTCTGCTCTCGGCCTCGAAGAACGCAAAATCCTGCTGCGGGTACTTGGGGATGCCCTTCTGCGTGAGGGCCAGGCGCTGGTTGTTCCAATCAAGTTCGATTCGGAACTGCTCGAGGAAGTTGACACCGGTGATGACGAGCGGACTGTCGGCCCCAGGCGTCGCCGCCAGGCCAAACGCCCTCGGTCTGAAGGCCAGTGACTGCGACAAGTCCAGGCGCTTGCCTGCGGCGCCCGAGTCGGCAACGAACAGCGGGCTCACGTCGCCGGCAGGTTTGCCCAACGGTTTCGTGACGCGCGAGTCGATGACGGTGTCGTAGTTGGCGCCGCCAATGGCGAGGGTCCCACGGCGGTCGTCACCGTAGCTGAGACCCACCTGAATCCGGTTGTTCGCGTACTCGAAGGGGGTGATGACGACGTCGGCGAGGTCGGCAGAGGCCGACGCCTCACCGGTGTCTTTGGGGGGCGCGAGGATGAGTTGCTTCTCGGAGATGTCCAGCGTGACGAAGTATTTCTTCAGCAGGCCAATGCCAATCGTGCCCTTCAGCTTGCGCTCGCCCATTTCGGCAGAGTGCAGCTTGGTCATCGAGTTCTGGAACGCCACACGCTCCTCGGACGTTTCCGCCGCGACCTCCTTCGCCGGGATCGACAGCCTGATGCCCGGCGAGATCAGGATGTGAATGAGGGGCGATTCGCCTAGTCCGAGATCGTTGGGATCGAGTCCCAGCCACCCGTACTGATCCGGATGCAGCGTCAGCGCGTTCGGATACTCGAACGAGATCTCAAAGCTCGCTTCGTTGGTGTACCGCAATCCCACCAGGTCTGTCAGGACGATCAGGTGGCCATTGACGACGCGAATGGGAATGGTGCCGGTGTCGGTGAATTGCGGCTGCGCCTGCGCGTCGAGCCGGCCGCGCGCGCCATCGGCCGCGCCACACACGAGCGCAGCCAGGAGAAGCGAGTGCCTGATTCGAACGCGGGAGTGCACAGCCATGGTGGAAAGTCAGCGCAATCTTACACGAGCCAGCCTGGGCAGGGTGGCACCTGACATCCCCCGGCCAGTCCCACTGAGTGATCTACAATGAGGCCCGTCACGTGAACCTGAAGGGGGCCGGTATGTCTGTCATGCGATTCGTCGCGCCGTGGGTCGTCGCCGCCGGCGTCTTCGGCAGCGGCCTGGTGACGACCAGTGGGCGGGCACAGCAAGCGCCTGCGCAGGACCCTTCCCTGCGCGAAATGTCCGACGACTCCGCGCCGGCCGTGGTGCTGCCGGAGCAAAAGGCGTTGGACGCCGCTCTTCGCATCACCACACTCGCCGACCGGCTCACCGCACTCGAAAAGATTCGCCTGGGGTACCCGGGGTCGTCGTTGCTGAACGCCGTGGACTCACAGGTTCTGTCGGCTGTTCTCCAGATGCCCGATGCGGAAGACTCGGCCGCCGAAGTCCTCAATCGCATGCTCGCCAGAATTCCGGCCAGTGCGACCGCCGATGCGCGTTTCACTGAGACGATCGGTGCCGCCGCGCGCCTGGTGACGCGCAAGGTCCTGCTCGACCGCGCTGAAGCCGTGCTCGTGGACGCGATGGCACCGCCCACGCTCACCAGCCAGAACCGTGCGACCGGCCGTTATCAGCTGGGCCGGCTCTACGCGGCCAAAGGCGACACGGCGCGCGCCGAGGTGGAGTACCGCGCCGCGGCGTCGGAATCCCCCGCCGCCGTCGCGGCGCTCGTGAGCTTGTATATCGAACGGAATGAACGCGCGCGGGCCGAAAGTTTCCTGCTCGACGTGATCAAGACGGCCCCGGTGAACATGGCCGCCCTCAGTTCACTCACCAACCTCTACAAAGCAGAACCGGCCAGAGCCGAAGCCATTCTGCGCGACGCCGTCGGCCGGGATCCGCTCCTGCCAGGTGCGCTGATCTCACTGGCGAAGCTCGAACACGACCGAGGCGCAACGACCGAGGCACTGGACCACTACATGAAGGCCGCCGCCCTGTCATTCCTGCGCGGCGCCGATGGCGAGGCCCTGCGCACGCTGTACGCGAAGCAGCACGGCAACTCAGACGCGATGACGCCGGCCCTTGAGGCCAGGCTCGACGCCGACATCAATGCCCGCTATCGCGCGCTGCCGAAGATGATGAAGGCGGAAGTGTACGTGCCAACCGCGCGTCGCACCGACCGCGTCGTGGTGCTTGAGATGTTCACGGGCTCGGCCTGTCCGCCCTGCGTGGCCGCGGACCTCGCGTTCGACACCACCCTCGACCGCTATCCCGACGACGCCGTGATTCACCTTGCTTATCACGTGCACATCCCGGGTCCGGATCCGATGACCACACCCGAGAGCAACGCGCGCCGGTTGTTCTACGCGGTGAACGGCGTGCCGACGATGCAGATTAGCGGGGCGATGGCGGCCAATCCGGCGGGAGAGAATCTGGGCGGAGGCGGCAGAAACCGCGCGCCAGAGGTCTACGAAAAGTACATCGGCCTGATCGACAGAGCGCTCGAAGTATCTTCCGACGCAGCCCTCTCCGTGCGGGCCACGATCCAGGGCACCAAGGTGGTGGTTACGACCGACGTCTCGAAGTTGCCCGCCACCACCACGGACCTCCGACTGGTGGTGGTGCTCGCGGAGAAGCAGCTGATGTTCGGCGGGGAAAACGGTATCCGGAGTCACCACATGGTGGTGCGCGGCGTGGCAGGCGACAAGGCCGAGGGCCTGCCCATCACCGCCACCGGTTCGGTGCAGCACACGTTTGATCTGGCAGCGATCGGGCCGTCAATCACGCGAAGCCTGGCGACAGACATCGCACGCCGACGAGGCGCCGCTGCAGGCGCGCCCCAGACATTTGCGGCCGAAGACCGTGCGATGACGCAGATCGACCAGGCGGAACTCGTCGCGGTCGCGTTCGTGCAGGCGCCCAATCGCAAGATTCTGCAAGCCGCTCGCGCGGATGTTCGTTAGCGCGCGTCCGTCAGACCGCGGCGAAGAAACCGGATGAACTGATCGGCATCCCGGGTGAGTCCCCCAAACGCCACGATCGGTTGGCCGTCGGGCTCGAGCACGGCGTAGTACGGCAGCGCCACCGTGCCCAGCATGTCTTCCTCCATTTTCTGGAAACCTTCGTAAAGGGCGCCCTGCCCGTCCGTATAGAGGCGCACTCGGACGAAGCGCGACATCTCGAGTGCGACCTCGGGCCGCGGGAACATGTTGGCTTCCATCCAGCGGCAGTTCGTGCAGGTGTAGCCGGTGAAGTCCACGAGGATGCGCTGATGTGTGGCTGCGGCCTGGGCCAGCGCCGCGGTGTAGTCGTTCACGATCCAGGGCAACTCGCCGCCTTCGGCCAGATGCGCGGCGTCAGCCGGCGGCAGGAACGCTTCGAGTTCGCCGAGCCTGCGGCCTGCCACACCGAGCGCGAGCCACACGCCGAGCGTGACCGCCGCAGCCGTGGCGGCCAGCCGGCCAAAGCCCGGCCGACTCATGCGCGGGGCGTGGCCCAGACGCACCAACCCCGCCAGGTACACGGCCAGCACCGCGGCAATAACCATCCAAGTGACCAGCACGACGTCGCGCGTGAAGACGCCCCATCCCCACACCAGGTCCACGTTCGAAATGAACTTCATCGCCGCCGCAAGTTCAAGCAACCCCATCGTGGCTTTCACGCCGACGAGCCACGAGCCCGAGCGCGGCAGTGACGCGAGCAGGCGCGGTGCGAGAGCCAGCGCCACAAACGGAAGCGCAAACACCGCCGAGAATGCGAGCATGCCGGCCATCGGCCACTGCCAATCCCCCTGCGCCGCCACGACCAGGAGCGTTCCCAGGAACGGCGCCGTGCACGTGAACGACGTGAGCGTAAACGCCAATCCCATCAGCAGCGTACCGCCGTAGCCTCCGCCGCTGGACGCGTTCGACGCCGCAGTGACGAATCGCGACGGCAGCGCGACTTCGTAGACACCAAACAGGCTGAACGCAAACGTGACAAACAGCACCGCAATGCCGATATTGAGCCACGGATTCGACGCGAACCGGTTCAATCCCGACGCGCCAAAAACGATGGCCAATACGAAACCCAGAGCGGTAAACGTGAGAACGATGCCAAGTCCGTAGACGAGTGCATGGACGATCGAATCCCGCCGGCTGCGACCCGCACGATTCGTGAAGTACGACACGGTGATCGGGACCATGGGAAACACGCACGGCGTCAGCAATGACAGCGCACCCATAAGGGCCGCCAGCCCCACGTATGCGCTCAGTGTTGTGGCCGCGTCCGCAGCGGCAAGGTCCGGCACCTTCCGACGTAGGGCTACTGCCTCCCCCCCGTCGGGGGTCGACGTTGGTGGTCCCGCCGGGGGTGCTGCTGGCGTGACGCCAGCCACAGCAGCGGCAGGTGCGACGGCCGTCGGCACAGGCACGACCGCGGGGTTCCCGACGACGACAGCCAATCGCAGCGCCTGCGTGCGCGGCGGAATGCACAAGGTCTCGTTGCAGCTCTGGTATCGCGCGTTGACGGTCAGCGTGTACCGGCCGTCTTTCGCAGTCGCGGCAATTCGGACCGGCACACGGAAGACGGTGTGGTCGTCGTAGTACTGGGTGACGATGTTGAAGTTCGGGTCGAACCCTTCGATGGTGGTCTCGGCGCCGAGCGTTCCTGCCTGGGAAAACGGCGCACCATCAACCACCCACACCTGCGTCGCAATGGGGCCGCCCGAAGGCTGCGTCGTGCCGTAGAGGTGCCAGCCAAACTCGATCTCGGCTTTGACCAGGACGGTGAACGTGGCCCCTGGCTTGAGGGGCGCGGTGTCGGCGCGCTCTATCGCCCAGACGACGGGGACCTGGGCGAGCGCGGCAGTGGGAGTCGAGGCGACGGTCGACAACACGGCGACGAGCAGGAAGGGGGCGGTCATCCTATCGGCGCACGATGCGCCCGCCTTTCATCACAAGCGTCAGCTTGCGCAGAACCGTGATGTCCACGGTCGGATCGCCTGTGACCGCAATGAGATCTGCCAGAAGCGTCGGCGCGATACGCCCAATCTGGGTCTCCATGTGCAGCACCTCGCCATTCACCGATGTGGCTGATCGCAGCGCATCCAGCGCAGGCATGCCGTAGGCGACCATCAGTTCCAGCTCACGCACATTGTCGCCGTGTGCGAACACGCCGACGTCGGAGCCACTGGCGATCTTCACTCCTGCCGCCAGGGCGGCCTTGAAGCTCTCGCGCTTGCGCGTGATGTTCGCTGGCTCGGGACCGGCGCCTTTTTTCCAGCCCGCGTACTGCGACGTGGCGTCACCCGCTGCCAGGGTTGGGCACAGCGCCACGCCACGCTCGGCCATCAGGCGAAAAATGTCGGGCGTGCCGCCATCGCCGTGCTCAATCGTCTCGGCGCCGGCCAGCACGGCCCGGCGCATGCCCTCCGGCGTGGTGGCATGCACCACCACCGCTCGGCCGCTGCTTCGGGCCGTTTCAACGATGAGGCGCATTTCGTCAAGGGAGTACGTGGGCTGCGCGTCACCACGCGGGCCCCAGCGATAGTCGCCATAGACCTTGATCCAGTCTGCGCCCTTGCCGATTTGTTCGCGCACCGCCCGCACGAGCGCGTCCACCCCGTCGGCTTCCTGCGCGCCCTGGGGAATGGACCACTCAGGGGCGAAACCCTTGGGCGCGTAGCTGCCCGTGGCGATGAGCGCGCGTGTGGCGATGACGAGGCGTGGGCCGGGAATGATGCCCTGCGCGACGGCTTGTTTCAGCCCGACGTCGGCGTAGTCGGCGCCTTCGGTACCAAGATCCCGGAGTGTCGTGAACCCGGCGTCAAGCGTGGCCTTCAGGTGATTGACCGCGCGTGCGACGCGCAGCGATTGCGGCTCGTTGAGCACCTGTGTGTTCCAGGGCGCCTCGTTGTAGGGGTGCAGCAGCACGTGCGAATGCGCATCGATCAATCCCGGCAGCAGCGTCATGCCTGGCAGGTCCATCACTTCCGCGGTGGGAGCGTTCACCTCGGCCACCGGGCCCACCGCCACGATTCGTTCGCCGCGAATGTGGACGACGTCGCCTTCCCGGACGCGGCTGCCGTCGAAGACGCGCGCGGGCTTCAGCAAGTACTCCTGGACCTGGGTTGGCGTCTGGGGTGCCGCGGCCTGGGGGGCGCCCGCCCCCGCGACTGCCCCGGCCACTATCACCACGCACATCCCGCCGCGCCGCAACATTCTCATGGTGTCCGAGAATGTATCGCACGTGGCGCGAAAGATCACAGGAGGCGCCGAGACGCGGAGGATCTATGAACTTCAACGGTGCCGGGCTAGATGCGCGTGCAGCGCCAGGACCATATACTTCGCCGCGCGCATAATCAGCGTCACTTCGTTCTGAACGCCGGGCCGCACCTCCTCGACTGCAACACTGGCCTCATATCCAAGGGCCCGGCACGTGACGCGATAGGTTCCGGTACGCACGCCGTCGAAATCGAATCGGCCACGTCCATCCGCCACGGCGCGAAACTCCGTCAGGCCGGATCGCCGGTCCAGCGGCTGAAACACGACAGAGGCGTCTGGAATGGACGCGCCGTACACGTCAAACACACGCCCACGCACCTGTCCCTGGGCCGGCCCCGGCTTCGTTCTGCCGGCCAGCGCGGCCACCGTGGGATCGATCGCGAACTGCCCAGTCAGCATTGCCGGATCCACGTCGGCCCGCTTGAGCACATGTTCACCGTATCCGAGCACATCGAGGCTCACACGGTCCGCGGCTCCTGCTGAGAAACAGGGATCAGGCTGTCCCGTCGGGAGCACCTCGTAGCTCCGCGGGCGGCGTCCCTCATGTGACACGGTCAGGTACCCCGTCGGCAGCCGATCGCCGCTCCGGGCCCTGAACTCGATCGTTGGTCGGAGGACCGATACACACTCGACCACGGGAGCCACCCCCATGACGAGCGAAACATCTGAGGCGCGGGCGACCGGAACCTCGACGTTCGCGATGATCAGGTGGAAACCGACCATGTGCGCGGCGACCCGATAGGTTCCGGGTGCAAGGTCCTCGAACCAATAGCGGCCGGACTCATCAGACAACACCTCGAGTTCCACGAGCCCTTCGACTGGCCTGGACGGACGAACCGTCACAAACGCGCCGCGGAGGGGCGCACCGGCCTCATCAACCGTCCTGCCAACGATCCGTCCACCTGTGGACTGCACCGCCGTAGCCGCGGGCACCAGAAACAGGGCGAGAGCCACAGCGGACCTCAACTCCATCGACATGACGGACATCATCCCCCATTGCGGGCGACCGCACGGCGGTTCACTTTCCCGGCACGGCCCGGAGTTCGGCCACGCGCCCCTATAATCAACCCCATGATTGCGGTCACCGGCGCGGCGGGTTTCCTTGGTAGCGCCACGGTCTGGGGCCTCAACCAGCGCGGGGAGCGCGGCATCCTCTGTGTGGACACCGACCTCTCGGCCCACCGGTATGCGAACCTGAAGCCCCTGCGATACGGCGCCTATCTATGCCACGACGAGTTCCTGGCTGCCATGGCTCGCGGGGCCTACAAGGGCCGGCTCTCCGCCGTTATTCATCTGGGCGCCTGCAGCAGCACGACCGAAGCCAACTGGGACTACCTGCGCGAGAACAACCTCGAATATTCGAAGACGCTTTGTCAGGCTGCGATCGACGGCGGCGCCCGGTTCATCCAGGCCAGCAGCGCGGCAACATACGGAGACGGGACCGAGGGCTATTCTGACGATCACGCCAGGCTCGATGCGCTGAAGCCACTCAACCTCTACGCCCGCTCCAAACATGAGTTCGACTTATGGGCTCGTGACAGCGGCGCGCTCGAAACGATCGCGTCGCTGAAGTACTTCAACGTGTACGGCCCCAACGAGTGGCACAAGGGCGACATGCGCTCGATGGTGTGCAAAGGCTACGAGCAGATTCGTGACACGGGCCGCGTGAAGCTCTTCAAGAGCAACAGGCCCGAGTTCCCGGATGGCGGGCAGCGGCGCGACTTCCTGTACGTGAAGGACGCCGTGGCCATGACACTGTGGCTACTCGACCATCCGGAAC
>CAZAZR010000126.1:0-11916 GCA_964489685.1 uncultured Solibacteraceae bacterium
ACCCGCGTCAATTCTCGCGCACTCATCGCTGTCCGTCCCAATCTGCGACCTCCTCAGAGATCGCCAGCGTAGGGGACATTTCTCCTGCGCTACAACACCGGTGAAACAAGGCGGCGGGACGAACGTCCCCGCTCAATTCAGGCGAGGGTGGTGCCGCGGAGCACGATGTGTCTCTGGAGCGGCGGGATCGTCCGTAGATGGTGGTGTGCGCTTGGGAACAGCACACATGCCGCCTCGAGCCGTACTGTGCGGTCATGCTAAAGCTCTCGCCATGGATTCTCGTCGGCTTTTCGCCAGGAGAGATCGATGGGAAGCGTGGAGGGAACACCGAGAAGGCGCTGGACGCGTACCTCGAAATGCACACAGCGGCGCCAGTGCCCGGCACGGCGTTCGAGTCCCATGGCGAGCACGACCCGCTGCCGATTGGCGAGTGGGCCGTCACGGCGGTGCTCCGGAATCCGGTGTTCCAGTACAACCGCGATCTGTTCTTGGACGCGGACCCCGCGCACTCGAAGGCCACAATCCCCGCAGGGCCGAATGGCCCTGTTGGCACTGTCTGGATCGACATCTCCAAGGAGCACTACGGCCTTCACGGCAGTCCCGAACCCAACCGTATCGGCCACTCGCAGTCGCACGGCTGCGTGCGGCTGACAAACTGGGACGCCGCGCGCCTGGCTGATCTGGTGAAGAAGGGCACGCCGGTCCACTTCGTCGAATGACGTCGACACGAGGCGGCGGCGTCAGACTCGCGGCGATCAGCGCAGCGCTCGGTTTCGTGCTGGGCGTCGCTGCGATGGCGACGCTCATGGTCATTGGGCAGCGCCGGGGGGAGCGCGGGGACATGTCTCCAATTGGTGGCGTGATTGAGTCGACACCTGCGAGCCAGCCTGGGGCGAGCGCTCAGCCCACCGTCTCGATTGAGCCGTCAAAACCGGGAGAGCCTCCTCCACTTGTACCGCCTCCAGTACCGAGTCCTGAAGCCGCACCGACTCTCGGGGGCGACCCCGTCGCCGATCTGCGCCATCGCCGCCTGGATTTACCGGTGCTGGGTGCGGGGCGCGAGGCACTGCGCGACTCCTTCGATGAAACGCGAGGCGGCACGCGCAGGCACGAGGCCATGGATATGCTCGCCCCAATGAACACCCCTGTCGTGGCCGTTGAAAGCGGCATCGTCGCCAAGCTGTTTCGAAGCGACGCGGGCGGCATCACGGTGTATCAGTTCGATCCCACCAGCACGTACGTCTATTACTACGCGCATCTCGACCACTACGCGACGGGCCTCACGGAGGGGAAGCGCGTGGCCCGTGGGGAAGTGATTGGCTATGTCGGTGTGACCGGCAACGCGCCGAAAGATACGCCACACCTTCACTTCGCCATCTTCAGGCTCACAGCAGAGCGGAAGTGGTGGCAGGGCACGCCGATCGATCCGTACGAAGTCCTGAAGTAGCACAGTGTCAGTCTGCGATTCCTGATTTCGGCGTGTCCCGCGTGGTGCTGTGCGCGATGGCACAGACGACAGAGCGGACTGTCGTCCACACTGCCTCCATGCTGTTCGATGCGTTCTCCGCCCGCTCGCTCCACCTCGCCAATCGCATGGTGATGGCGCCGATGACACGTAGCCGGGCGACCCCCCGAGCACACGCCGGACGCCCTGATGGCGACCTACTATGGCCAACGAGCAACAGCGGGGCTCATCATCACCGAAGGCACCTCGCCCAGTCCCAATTGTCCGTTCCTGGCCAACCCGGATCTCGTGGCGCGGATGCGACAGGACGCGCCGTTTAATACGCCAGACATGGCGACGTTTTATGTGTCCGGCGCGAAGGGCTACACCGATGATCCCGCCCTGGTGGCCTGAGGGCCAACCACTCACTCGGGAACGGGATGATGAGCGCCGCTACTTCTGGCTCATCAGGAACGCGGTCAACACATCAACGTCGCCGGCTGTGAGCTTGCGCGTCTTCATGTACGGAGCCATGGACATCCTGGGCTTGGTGGCAAGCTTCGCTTCCATCTCAGCAGGAACCGTCAGCCATTTCCTGATGTCTGCCTCGGTCAACTTCGCCCCGACGCCGCCAAGCGCGCTCGCCGTCTTTCCGCCTGACGCCTTGATCGCATGGCAGGTGGCGCACTTCGCGCTCACGTAGACCTTCTGACCGGCCTCGACCTTCTTGGGATCAAGCGCTTGCGCGCCGGTGACGCTGACCAGCAGTGCCGCGCCGATTACTGTCGCCCATAATGTTCGCATGCACACGATGCTACGTGTTGTGGACGTATTCCTCTGTGCTGAAGTGGACACGGGTGACGGCCGTCCCATAACGTTTCGCGAAACAGCACGCACGCGTCGGTGTTCACGAGAGCGAGGCGCCACCGAGGTCCCGGGATCAGCCCACCTGACCGCCTACGCCCCGGCTCCGGCTCCGCCCGATCATGAGAGCCTGCGCTACAATTCCACGCAGCATCCCATGAAGCGCCTCAGCGGACCTGTCATCACGCTCGCCACCATTGTCGTGATGCTGGTCGTCACCGAATGGACGCTCGCGCGCGTTCTTCCCTTCAGCGACCCCTTCGCACGGTTCAAGGTGGAGGATCGCGGATCGGCGTACGTCCCCTCAGCCCATCAACCGAACTCTTCGCTCCGGATTGTCGCGGAAGAGGGGCTCCCCGGCGTCGAAGGCTCGAGCCTCTTCTCGACGAACAACCTGGGGTTCCGCGGCCCGGATCTGACGCAGCCGAAACCGCCCGGCGAATACCGGATCGTGATGGTGGGAGGCAGCACCACCGAGTGCATGATGATCGGCGATGGCGTCGCGCCGGACAGGATCCTTCAAGACACCCTGACCGCGACGCTGCCGGGACGCACCGTCCGCGTCTACAACGCGGGGAAGGCGGGCGACAAGAGCTACGACCACATCGCCCTCCTGGCACACCGTATCGTCCACCTGCAGCCCGACATGATCACGGTCTTCGCCGGCGTGAACGATCTGCGCGCCGCCATGCAAGGCGCCGACTACCTGTTCATGCAGGAAGGAACGGCGACCAAATACGCCCTGAACACGCTGCTGAAGTTCGCCGCGACCGAGTTTCAGATTCCGCGACGGATGTACGCGGCCATGCACCGCATCGATGGCAAGACCGAACGCGAGCGGCTCGAACAAATCCAGGTGGTCACGGACTACCGGGAGAAGGCGGCGCTCAAGAACGGTCGTCCGGTATCCGACGCGATGCCGCGAACGGACCTGTCGCCCTATCGCGACAATTTGTTGACGCTGGCCGGCATCGCCCGGGTGCACGGCATTCAGCTGGTGCTCGTGACACAAGCCAGCACGTGGAACAGCGCCGTCGATCCCAGGGTCGTCGACTGGCACTGGTTCACCTATGTCGGTGGCGTTCTCTATCGCGAAGACCTCCTCGACCGGGCGCTCGAGTCGTACAACGGCGTGATGCGAACGGTCGCAACCGAGACGGACGTCCCGGTTTTCGACCTCGCGCGAACGGTTCCGAAATCACTCGAGTTCTTCTACGACGATGTGCACTTCAACGTGAAGGGTGCCGCGCTGTTCGGCGCGCGCCTCGCAGAGCTCATCGTCGCGCGTGGCCTGATTCGGTCCCCGACGCCGCGCCCGTGACGGCCGCGCCAGGTTTCGGCGACACGCAGATCGAAACCACTTCAGGGCTTCTGCCGCCAGACAAGAATCTGACCGTCACCAATGGTCGCCGGAAACGTCCGCACGATCTCCCAGTCGCGCTTGATGCGGGCATCGAGGTCCGGCACGCCCAGGCGGAGCGCCCTCGGGAACGTCGTCACGAGCCATACCGGACGACCGGGCTCTTCGGCCATGACCGTATCCAGAGCCTCGAGCGTCCGTACTCGAACGTCGTAGTCCGCGTCGGAGGTGCCGGTGCGTTCCAGGTAATAGCGCATCCCCGCCGATGCGTAGTGGATCACGATGACCCGACTGCCGGGCTGGCGTGCCGTTTCCACAAACGCCAGTGCCGCACGATACGGCTGTTTCGGCACCGTGTAGTACCGAGGCAACGCTGCGATCGAGGCCACACACAACACCACCACGCCGGCCGTTCGGCACCACCACGCAAAGCGGTCCGACTGCCTGAGACCGCGCGCCACGAACGACGTCGCACTGGTCAGGGCCTGCACCACCACCATGATCGCCAGTGGCAGCGCGAGGATGAAAAACCGCGGAGAAAATGTCAGCCCCTGAACGACGATGAGGACCGCCTGGAGCAGACACGGCAACGTCAACGCCAGCGCCAGAATCCAGTGGCGCCTCACGAGGATGACGTATCCGGCCACGGCCAGGGCGAGAAACGGGATGGCCCCCAGCAGCAAGCCCGTACCGAACCCGGCGGTGAGCCCGCGCGTCAGCTCGGCGACGAGCTCGAGCGAGAAGAGCGAAAACCCGCTCGTGGATTCGGTATACACCGAACGCATCAACATGTACATCTGCGGCACGACCGCCGCGTACATCTGGAAACCGAGAAACGCGATGAGGCCAAATATCCACACGAGGCGCTGCAGCAGCGGCCTCCACGGCCCGCCTCGACCCTTGATCGTGAGGACGGCCAGACCTCCGACAATCACATGGGCGGCAAACACAAACCCACTGATGAGCAACGCCGCGAAATTGAGCAGTGTCGTCGCGACGAAGGCGACCCAGGTGCGACGTCGATCAGTGCTCAGGGCCTTGACCAGCAACACCGACGACACCAATGACAGAAACAGGTAGGCGGAATACCCTCGCGCATTCTGGGAGAAGAAGATGTGGTGATAGGACACCGCGAGAAGCAGGGCCGCACTGAGGCTGGCGTAGCGTGACAAGGCCTGACGCGCCACCCAATACAGAGCGGGAATGGTGGCCGTCCCCCACAGCATGGCGGGCAGCCGGATCGCCCACTCGGACTGACCGAAGAGGCGGATACTCGTGTTCACGAGGAGCGTATTGAGCAGGTGATTGTTGGAACTGGTGTACGTGACCGCCACCTGCATCCATGAGGCATTGCGGTAGGCCGTGACCGGTGTCAGTTCATCGATCCAGAGGTCATTGCCCAGCGACACGATCCTGAGCACCAGTCCAAGCAGACTAATCGCGGCCAGCAGCCACAGGCTGAGGCGCGGGTCGAGGTCGGGCTCCGGCCCCGGCTCCAGGTGGGGCTCCGACTTCGGTTGGGGCTCAACGTCCGGCAACAGGTAGCCGGCCGCCGCGCTGCTCTCTCTCTGGGGCCATCGCCGCAGTCCCAGCCACATGAGCACCAGGCCTTCGATGAACAGCGTGATCTGGACCAGCGTGAAACCCGAAATGGGAGGCGGCAACGGGGCGGTGTTCCGCGGGAGGGGAATGAACCAGCCTGGCGGAATGAACAGACTGGCCAACACCAGCAGGGCGCCACCGGCCACAAGCGCGACGCGCGACAGACTCACCGGCGCACGTCCGATGGCCACAAGTTGACGATGACGCACCAGACGAACGTGGGCCACTCACGCCAGATCTTGATGTGGCTGGTGCCGTGTGTGCGCGCGTACTCGTGCGTGGGCACGTTCATCACGCGGTAGCCGTGCCGCAGCATCTTCATCGCCATTTCCTGCTCGATGGTGTGTGTGTCTTCGGTCATCTGCACGAGCCGGGCCTCGTGACGGCGAATCGCGCGAAAGCCATTCAACGTGTCCGTCAGCTCCACCCGCCAGCGTGTGTTGATCGCAATATTCATCAAGATATTGCCGATGGTCCGGATGAGTTGCCCGACGCTGACCGACAGCTCTTCGCTGCCACCAGAAAAGCGGCTGCCAATGCACAAATCGGCCTGGTCACGCATGAGCGGTTCCACGAGCTTGGGTATGTCGGCGGGATCATGAGAACCGTCGGCATCGAGGAAGACCACAACGTCAGCCTCCACCAGGTCGAGGCTCAGGCGGATGGCCGAGCCTTTCCCTTTTCCCGGATCCTGATGCACGACCGCCCCTGCGCGAACAGCCTCGGCCGCCGTGCCATCGGTGGAGTGCCCGTCCATCACACAGACCTGATGAACAAACGGCAGCGTCTGGGCCACCACGGCGCCGATGGTGTGAGCCTCATTGCGCGCCAGGATGACCCCGACCACCCGGAGCGTGCCGTAGTCAGTCACGTGCGTCCTATTTCCTTGTGGCTTCGACGCGCTTTGGATCAATGCGCCAGATCGAGGTGGGCGTGACGGTGAGCCACAGCGACTTCAGGCCGAGGGCAAGCACGCCGCCGCCAGAACCGGAAAACTGCTGCCGCACGCTGTTGGTGACGGGATCGATCCGGGTCAAGGGGGCCCCAGGTGCGCTCAGCCACACCGAGCCCTCCCCCACCACCATGGAGCCGGTCGTCCCTGTCACGCCGGTCTTGATGGTTTCGACAACCTTGTTCGTCGCCGGATCAATACGCGACACGGTGCCGTCGCCGCCATTGAAGGTCCAGATGCTGCCTTCACCGGCCGCGATGGCCAGCGGTCCGCGACCAACCTTGATCGCCTCGATCAGCACGTTGGTATGGCCGTTGATTCGGGTGACTACGTGCGTGGCAAGCGACGTCACCCATACCGCGTCGTGGCCAACCGCCAGGGCGGTGGCACCAGCCGGCACCGTGACCTCGGCCACCACCGCATTCGTGTCGGGATCGAGGCGCGACAGCGTGCCGGCAGGGTCGGTAATCATCCACACGCTGCCAGTGCCCGTGACGATCGGTCCCGCGGCGTAGACGCCAACGTTGAGCACCACCGGCGGCTTGTCGCCCGACGCGTCGACGCGCGCGAGTCCCGGCCCGTCACAGAGCGGGGTCCACACGCTCTTGAACGCCACCAGCACCGATCGGCAGGGGCCCTGGCCAGTGACGACTCGAGTCCCGACCGCGTTGGTCTTTGGATCAATCCGCGTCAGGGTGCCAGCCGTCCGGCTCGACACCCATACGGCCTCGGGCGACACCGCGATCTGGCGGTCGCCTCCCACGTCGATGACGGCATCCGGCTTCAGGCTCGTAAGAGCGATCTTCAATGGGGGCGGCGTGGGCGGCGTCACGGATTGTGCTCCCACCTGGCCAATGACACTGGCAGATAATCCAAGGACGAGACCCGCCGCAACCCGTTTGCCCGTTGTACGCATCGGCGTCCATAATAGGCCACGTACGAATGGGGTGCAGTTGAATGTGGCAAATATCTTGGTCCTCCAGGTTCACTGCGAGCTGTGTCTTGACGGCTGCCCTGCTCGTGACCGTCGTCACCGTGCGTGCAGACGACCAGCAACTGGCTGCGGCGGCGCAAACGCCAGAGTTCTTCGAAGCACGCGTCCGGCCGATTCTGGCGGCGGCCTGTTACGAATGTCACGCCGAGGACGCCAAGGGCGACCTGCGTGTGGATTCGCGGGACGCACTTCTTCGCGGCGGCGAGTCGGGCCCGGCCATCGTGCCAGGCAATCCAGACCAGAGCCTGCTGGTGCAGGCCGTGCGGCAGGCCGACCCGGCGGCGCCGCGGATGCCGAAAGGCAAATCGAAGCTCAAGCCCGAAGACATCGAGGTTCTGGTCGAGTGGGTCCGCGCAGGCGCGCAATGGCCGGCGAGTGCGGCAGCGCCTGCCGCCCCGGCCGCCTCGCCACGCGTGATGGAAATCACGCCCGCGCATCGAACGTTCTGGTCCATCCAGCCTCTGGCACGTCGGGCGGTGCCCGTGGTCAAGTCCACAGGCTGGCCCAAGACCGACATCGATCGCTTTGTGCTCGCGCGCCTCGAGAAAGACGGGCTGAAACCGGTGGCCCCAGCCGACAAGCTGGCGCTGATTCGACGCACTACGTTGGACCTGACCGGCGTTCCCCCCACCCCTGAAGAGGTGGAGGCGTTCCTGAAGGACCACTCACCCGCCGCCTTCTCGCGGGTGGTGGACCGGCTGCTGGCGTCGCCGCGTTATGGCGAGACCTGGGGACGGATGTGGCTCGACGTCGCCCGTTACGGCGAGGACGACTACCGCAGTCTGGATCCCGAAGGGCGCGGCTACAACCCGTATCCGCACGCCTACCTCTATCGCGACTGGGTCATCAAAGCGTTTAACAGCGACCTGCCGTACGACCAGTTCGTGAAAGCGCAACTGGCCGCTGACCTCATGGGTGAGGCGCAGCGCGTCCGCCACGTGCCCGCGCTGGGCTTCCTTGGCCTGGGGCCGTGGTACTACGACAACGGCGCCGTGGAGATCACACGCGCCGACGAACGGCACGATCGCGTGGACGCCGTGAGCCGCGGCTTTCTGGGACTCACGGTGGGCTGCGCACGCTGCCACGACCACAAGTACGATCCGATTCCGACCACCGATTACTACGCCATGGCCGGAGTCTTTCTGAACACCGAGTACCACGAGTACCCGCAGGCGCCCAAGGCGGTGGTGGACGACTTCAAGGCGCAGGAAAAGAAGATCGAAAAGAAGCAGGAGCTGCTCGGTCAGTACCTGCAGAACGAATCGCAGCAACTGGCCGAAACGCTCGCCTTCCAGGCGTCGAAATACATGACTGCCGCCTGGCGGGTCACCGGCGAACCGAAGGACGAAAAAGCCAAGGTGGTGGAGGCCCAGAAGCTCGACCATGAGCTGTTTGACCGCTGGCTGAGATTCCTTGAGAAGCCACCCACGTTTTATCCGTTTCTCAAGCCGTGGCAGGAGATGCTCAAGAGCGGCGGCACAGAGGGCGACGCAAAGCGCCTGGCGGGCGAGTTCCAGGACCTGGTGATCGACGTGCTCCTCGCCAGGCGCGAGGTGAAGATCGAGAACGACATCATTGTCGCCAAGGCCTTGCCGGGCACCAAGCCCAAAGAACGCCTGAACAAGCCCAACGCGTTCGTCACCAACGACGACTTCTGCCCCGGCTGCGGCCTCGAACTCAAGACGATGCCCATCGATCGAATGAGCCTGTGGACCGATGTGTTCTCGCGCGACCTCGAGGCCACCGACAATTCGATGCCGGGCGTCGCCTCCAAACCGGGGTTGCTCGCGTTTCGTGGATGGGGCCTGGAACGGCAACTCGGGCCAGACCGCCGAGCGCTCATTCAGGGGCTGCGCGATGACATCGCGGCGATGGAGAAAGCGCTGCCGGAACCGTACCCCTATGTGCATGGCGTACACGACATGCCGACGCCCGCCAACCTGAAGGTGGCCATTCGTGGCAGTGCTTACCGGTCGGGGCCGGAGGTACCGCGCGGCTTCCTCTCGGTGCTGGGCACGCCCGAACGTCAGACGTTCTCAAAGGGCAGCGGCCGGCTGGAGCTGGCCGAGGCGATTGTCCGCCAACCCATCACGGCGCGTGTCATTGTGAACCGCATCTGGAAAGGCCACTTCGGCACAGGCCTGGTCGATACCCCCAGCAACTTTGGCTGGAACGGCGAGCGCCCGAGCCATCCTGAGTTACTCGACTACCTGGCGCAGTATTTTATCGATCACGGTATGTCGATCAAGGCACTGCATCGCGAGATCCTCCGGAGCGCCGTGTACCAGCTCAGCACGGCACACGATGCGGCGAGCTTCGACAAGGACGCCGGCAATCGTCTCTACTGGCGCAGCAATCGCGCGCGGCTGAGCGCCGAACAGTTGCGCGACTCTGTGCTGTTCGTGGCCGGCTCGCTCGAGAACACCATGGGCGGCCCCTCCACGACGTTGACGCCTCTGTCGGGCCGGCGAACGATCTACGGCAAGATCAGCCGCTACCGGCTGGACGACTTCCTGCAGTTGTTCGACTTCCCCAGTCCCATGCAGTCTGCCGAAAAGCGGTTCAACACAAACGTGCCGCTGCAGCGGCTGTTCCTGATGAACAGTGACTTCATGCAGCAGCAGGCCGAGCGCATCGCCGACAGGGTCAACGCCGAGGTCACCGATGCGGCGCGAATCCGGAAGGCCTACCGGCTGGTCTTCGGCAGGACACCCACAGCGGCGGAGTTGCAGGCCGGCCTGGAGTTCCTGGACGCCGAGCCGATGCGCCAGTACGAAGAACGCAAGGCGAAGGAAGTGAAAGACGCGAAGGACGCCGAGGACGCGGCAGCCGCAGCGAAGAAAGTGGCCGAGGCGATGGGAACCGGCGCAGGCGTGACGCCTCAGGTGGCCGCCGCAGCGGCACCGGTGCTCCCGGCATCACCGGTGGCGGCGCCGCCCGCAGCCCCGGTGCCTGACGGCATGATGGCCGGTGTGGTGCCTGGAGCGGCCGGACCGAAGGACGAAAAGAAGAAGCCGGTCACCGCCTTCGGACGTTATGTGAAGATCCTGCTCAGCTCGAATGAGTTCCTGTTCCTGAATTGACGAGGCCTGATGTCTCATAGATTGACCCGTCCCGTCACCCGCCGCGACGCCCTGTGCAAGATGGGCAACGGCTTCGGCATGCTGGCGTTTGCGAGCCTGGTCGGCGAGTCGCTGGCTACCGTCGGCGCGTTCAGTGAGAGCCCCGGCCAGGCACCGCGAGCGCTCGACCATCCGGCGCGCGCCAAACGGGTCATCTTCCTGTTCATGAACGGCGGACTGTCGCAGGTGGACAGCTTCGACCGGAAGCCGATGCTCGACAAGTTCCATGGCCAGCCGTTGCCGGGTGGCGAGGTGGCGACCGAACGCAAGACCGGGATGTTGTTGAAGTCGCCATTCGAGTTCAAGCGATACGGCCAGAGCGGCATGGAAGTGAGCGAGTTGTTTCCGCATGTGGGCGCATGCGCCGACGACATCTGCTTCGTGCGATCGGTCCACACCGACATCCCGAATCACGAGCCGTCGATGCTCATGATGAATACCGGCCACACGCAGGCGGGCCGGCCGTCGATGGGCGCCTGGCTCACGTACGGCCTGGGCTCGGATAACAAGAACCTGCCCGGCTTTGTGGTCCTGTGCCCGCAAGTGCCGACCACCGTGGGGCCGCCCATGTGGAACAACGCGTTCCTGCCGGCGGTGCACCAGGGCACGTTCATCTCGGACAAGGTGGAACGCCCCGACCAGATCATCGGAAAAGACTTTGATCCGAAGAAGCTGGTGTCGTTCATTCACAACAAGGACTTCACGCTGCCAGAACAACGGCGCGAACTGGACCTGCTCGAGAAACTCGACAAGCTGCGGCAGACCGGCGAGGCGAGGGACCCGCAACTTGAAGCGGCCATCAGCTCAATGGAAGTGGCGTACCGGATGCAGACCGAGGCGCCGGACGTGTTTGACATCCGCAAGGAATCCGAAGCCACGCTGAAGCTCTACGGCATGGGCAGCACCGCGCGCGGCTGCCTGATGGCCGTGCGCCTCGTGGAGCGCGGCGTGCGGATGGTGCAGGTGTATTACGCGGCCGGCGACCCGTGGGATCACCACGGAGACATTCAGTTGCATCGCAAGAACGCGAAGGACTCGGACCAGCCGTATGCGGCCGTCATCAAGGACCTCAAGGCGCGCGGCTTGTTTGAGGACACGCTGGTCGTGTGCGGCTCCGAGTTCGGCCGGACGCCGGTTGTGGAAGTGGGCGGCGGCGCCGGCACCACCCAGAATGGCCGCGATCACAATCCGTTCGGCTTCACGATGTGGCTGGCGGGCGGCGGGATCAAGGGCGGCATGACGTACGGCGCCACCGACGACTTCGGCTTCAAGGCCGTCGAGAATCCCGTGCACGTGCACGACCTGCACGCGACCATTCTGCACCTGATGGGCATCGACCACACGAAGCTCACCTATCGCTACAGTGGACGCGACTTCCGGTTGACCGACGTCGCCGGCCGCGTCATTCACGACATCATCGCGTAGGCTCGCGGGCTTGAGACCCAGCCCGCGCTACGTACGGCTATCGCCGCGCGACGTCCGTAGCTCGGCCTTCCGACCGTAGCTCGGCCTGGGCCGCAAGGCCGCCCTACGAGGAGGATTAAGGCCGCCCTACGAGGAGGCATGGCGGCCTTAATC
>CAZAZR010000127.1:0-11907 GCA_964489685.1 uncultured Solibacteraceae bacterium
CAGAAGTGCCTGGGCCACGCGGGCGACCTCTCCCTGAGCGCGCACGCCGTACTCGGCCCACCACCGGCCGCGCGCGTCGGTGAAGCGCGCGTTGGCGACAAGTTTTGACGGCGTGATGTTGTCGGCCGGCGTGTTGCGGAGCGACGCCTGCGTCCGCGGGTCCGTGCCGGAGGTGATGGTGCCGCGCGTGAACGCGGCGGCGCCTGACAGCGTCACGATGCCGCGATCAAATACCAGCGGCGCGTCAGCCGAGAGTTCCACGCCGCTGATGCGCACGTCGGCGTAGTTGGTCGCCTGCGCCAGCGGGCCGCCAGGAGTGGTGGCCACCACCAGGTCCTGCGCGATGAAGTCCTGGTACTGATTCAGGAACGCATACGCGCCGCCCGACACGCGACCCATGCGGAACTTCGCGCCCACGTCGAAATTGTTACCAACCTCGGGTTTCACGGTCACATTCGGCGCGATGTTGCCAACCGTGGCGGGTCCGGCAAACAGCATCTCTTCCAGGTTCGGGTGACGGTATGTGCGGCCGAAACGGATAAACGGGTTGATCCGTCCGCCGGTGTTGGCCACCAGGCCGATGTCGCCCGTGAGCGCCTTCCGGCTGTACGTGGCGCCGTTGACGTCAGGCAACGTGGCGGGGTCAATCGCGGGAGTGGCGCCCGCGACCAGCGGATCGACGCCGTATCCGGGTGTCGCGTCGGTCGTCACGTTGTAGAAGTCGCCGCGCAGGCCGGCCACGAGCGAGACGTTCGCGCGCAGCCGCCATTCGTCCTGCGCGAACACCGCGATGTTGCGCAGGCTTGCGTCTGGTACGCGCACCGGATGCGCCACAGTCGCCGGGCCCAGCGGTGTGGGCGAGGCGAAGACCGTGGCGGCCGGACCCCGCGGGCCCAGCACCACTTGCCCAACCATCGACATGGTGGTGGTCGTGGTGCGCGCGTCGCTGCTGCGGTCCCGATAGAACGTGATCCCGGTCGTCAGCATGTGATGTGACGCCGGCACCCAGACGGCCAGCAGATCCACTCCAGGCGTCCACACGCGCTGCTCGGTCTGCGAGAGCACATCCAGGCGCATGACACTGATGGGGAAGAAACGGCCGGCTGTGGGTACCGGGAACTGTACGGGCAACTGGTTTTCAAGCAGGCGCTGCGTGCGCTGATAGTAGGTGGTCAGCGAGAGGTTGGCGAGCCAAGGCGTCACGGCCTGAGCCTCATACCGGGCCGACACGCGATCGAGCCGGCTGTGCGGCAGCGACGTCGCATTGAAGAAATACGGTTGCGCGAAGTCGGGGAACCCGACATCCTCCATGCGCCGCTGCTGATACCGAAGTTTCAGGGTCCGCTTGTCCGCGATCTTTACGAGCGCCGATGCATTCACGAAATACCCCTTCGCCTGGGAGTTGAGGATTTCGTTGTCGGTGCGCACATACGGGGCGTTGAACGGGTCCGGGAACGCCTTGAACGCAAACTGGAAGGCGTCGTCAATGGTGTCTGTCCGGCGCAGCGTGCCGTCGGTGAAGAAGCGCGAGGTGTCTTCCGACGTCAGTGCGCCCGCGCTGTAGTTGCCGTACGATTCGGCACCGCCCTGCACACGCAGCGCATACCGCGGCGCCGTGACGCCGAACGTGAGCGTGCCCCGGCGGCCCTGCTCGTTGGAGCTGTAGAAACTGTTGGCGCCGTACACGAACTGTCGCGTATCAGTGAGCGACAGCTCATTGGTGATGATGTTGATCGTGCCTGCCAGCGCGTCGGATCCGTAGAGCAGGGTGCCGGCGCCGTTGACGATCTCCATCCGGGTGATGGTGTCGGGGGCAATGAGGCCCACCTCTGCACCCGTCCGGTCCGTGGCCTGGCGCGCCGTATTCAGGCGCTCACCATCCACCAGTACGAGCATGCGCGTGGAATCCAGGCCGCGCAGCCGTGGCCGCACGCCGAACGGACCGTTGCCGACCTGCGTGATGTTGGCCACCGACGCGAGCGCGTCACCCGTTGAGAGCGGATTGGTCTGCGCGATCGCCGCGCCAGACAGCGTCTCGACGTGCAGCGGGATCGTCCGGATTTCGCGCTCGGCCCTGGCCGCCGTGACACTCACTTCCGTGTTGATCACGCCAACTTCCAGCTGCACTCTCAGCGAGATCCGCTCATCAGCGTGCGCGATCACGACGGTGCGCGCGGCTTCAGAGAAGCCCGTGCGCATGACGAGCACCAGAAACGTGCCCGTGACAGGCGTATCAAACGTGTAGGTCCCATCCGCGTCAGTCGTGATCGTTCGTTCACGGCCGGTCGCCAGTTCACGCAGGACCACTTTCGCGCCCGGGACAACGGCGCCGGTGGCATCCGACACCACGCCACTGACCGTTGCGGCCCAGGCCGCACTCGCCGAACACAACAACGCAAGACACACCACTATTCCGAAGACACGCGTACGCATACACAACCCCCAGGAAGAATCGAGAATCTGAAAATCTGGAATCGGGAATCAATTGCCCAATTGCCTAATTGCCTAATTGCCCAATTCTGTTTGGCGGGGGGCGGGGTGCGAAGCGGAGGAACGAACCAGGAGGAAGGGCGCCGACGACGGCTGGCGTGTCAAGGCGCGGGGTCCAGACCAGTGACGGACGATGCCCACGCCGCAGGGAGGCGAGGCCGAAGAGCACCATTGCCGCCAATCCCGTCAGACTCGCTGTGGTCTGCGCGAGGATGGCCACCACTTCGGGTATCGCCGGCGCTGTGAGATTGAGGTCGCGCGCGAGTGCGGGCCCGTGCAGAGTTGCCGTGAGGAGCCAGACCGCAATCGCCTGACGGCTGCGAAACACTGAGATGCCGCGCCGGTGCAGATGGAGCAGCGACGCCGCCAGGCCCAGGGCGATCACCCATCGGGTCGCCAGGGTGAGGTCGAGGAGCTGGCCCTCCCACAGCTGGCTGCCGAAGAGCCAGATGTGAAACGCGACAAGCAGTGCGCCCGTCAGGGTCAGAGTCTTGCGGACCATCGTCACCACCTTATTGCAAACGCCGGGCCATCTCGGCACCGAGCCGGATCCCTTGGCAAAAGCGTTGATTCGGCCGGTGGCGCGCCGGTGAATCGCCTCAACTGGGGAATCTTCCGCACCGCGCTATACTTGGCGGTCTCAGTTTGGAGGGACATGGCTCGTCCCGCTGTTGGATCGCAGGTCTCCCACTACCGCCTGGAACGCGTGCTCGGCGCAGGCGGCATGGGCGAAGTGTTTCTCGCCCGCGATCTCACGCTCGACCGTCCGGTAGCCATCAAGTTCCTGATCGAGCCCGACGATGAGCAGGGGCGGCGGCGGTTGCTGGCGGAAGCGCGGTCGGTGGCCGCGTTGGATCACCCGTCGATCTGTACCGTTCATGAAGTTGTGACCGACGAGGTGTCGGGCGACTTCATCGTCATGGCCTATGTGGAGGGCGAGACGCTCTCGACGCGGCTGGGACGAGGCCGGATGCAGCCCACCGAGATGCTCGCCGTCATGACGCCCTTGTTTCAGGCGCTGGCGTCAGCACACCGCGCGGGGGTCGTGCATCGCGACATCAAACCGCAGAACATCGTGATCACGTCATCGGGCCAGCCGAAGTTGCTCGACTTCGGCATCGCCAAGCGGATGATTTCGGAGGACCGGCCGGCGGAGGCGACTACCGAATCGCAAGTGACGGGTGATGGCAATGTGGTCGGTACGCTCGCGTACATGTCGCCCGAACAGATTCAGGGACGCCCCGTGGACGCGAGGAGCGACCTCTTCTCGCTGGGCTGCGTGTTGTACGAGTGCCTGGTGGGGGTGCGGCCGTTTGCGGGCGCGTCGCGCGCCGAGATCATCGGCCGGTTGCTGCACGTCGAGCCCGCCGTACCGTCAACCGTGGTTCCGGGTCTCGCGCCCACGTACGACACCCTGTGCGCGGACTTGCTCCGGAAGGTCCCGAGCGAGCGTTTTCAATCCGCCGATGAAGTGCTGGGCGCCATCCGCAGCTTGTCACCGGGCTATCGATCCACGGAGGTGACTCAGGCCACGACGGCTGAAACGCGCGGCCCGTCCCGGGTGACGCGCCGCCAGTGGGTCGCGCTTGGAGCCGCTGCAGGCGTTGTGGTTCTCGCGGGTATGGGGTGGGTCTGGCGGGGCCCTGCGCTGCCTGTCGCGTCGCCTGAGGCGATCCAGTGGTTCGATCGCGGCGTTGAGAAACTTCGTGAAGGCAGCTATGCCGGCGCGCGATCGGCTCTGATCGAGGCCGTCAGGCTGAGTCCGGAGTTCATCCAGGCCCATCTGCGCCTGGCGGAAGCCAAGGCTGAGTTGGATGACAACGGCGGCGCTCAGGAAGCGCTGTTGCAGGTTAACGCGCTGTTGCCCTCGGCGGCCAGGCTGCCTCACGAGGATCAGTTGCGGCTGGATGCGGTTCGCTCGTCAGTGCTGCGCGATCACGACCGCGCGATTGCGGCGTACCGGCAGTTGGCGGAGTTGTCGCCCAACACGGCCAGTGTCTGGCTGGATGTGGGACGGGCCGAAGAGGCGGCCGGCCGTCGGGCCGCCGCCCTCGAAAACTTCGCGCGAGCGGTGACGCTTGACGGGCAATACGCCGCCGCGCACCAGCGCCTCGGCGTGGTGCAATCGCAAGGTGGGCAGAGCGCCGCGGCGATCGCTTCGCTCGATGAGGCGATTCGGCTCTATCAGGCTGGCGCAAACGTGGAGGGCGAGGCCGAGGCCACCTTGCGGAAGGCCGCCGTGCACAGCGCCCGGCGCGAGCTTGATGATGCCAGGCGTGCCTTGGCCAGAGTCGCGGAAATATCGGCAGACCCGAGGTACGTGTCGCTGCGGCTTCGCGCCGCGTTTGCGCGGGCGCGCCTTGCGCTGGCCGACGGCCAGTTCCAGGAAGCGGAAACCCTGTCGCGTGTAGCGTCGGACGAGGCCATTCGGGCGCGCCTGCTGACCATCGCCTCGGATGGACTGCGCGATCTGGGCACGGCGTTGCTGGTGGCCGGGCGCCGGGCCGCCGCGGATGTGCAGTTCACGCGCGCGATTGATCTTGCGATCGAGCAGCGGGCTGATCGCGCCGAGATGCAGGCGCGCCTGCAGCAAGCGGCGCTCAGGTTGCAGGACGATCGGTACGCGGACGTCATCGCCATGGCCGATGCCCCGCTGCAGTTCTTTGCCGCAGGCCGCTACGTCCGCAATGAGGCCGAGGCCAAGAGCATCCTGGCGCGAGCGCATGAAGGCCTGGAGCAATATGACCAGGCGCGGCAGCTGGCCAGTGAGGTCCTCGCCCTCGCCACCTCCATTGATGATCAGGTGCTGATCGGCGTGTCGCTGGAGAATCTGGCGGGGCAGGCCGAGCGACTCGGTCAGCTACCGGAGGCGCTGGCGCTTCGCGAACGTCTTGAGACCCTCCATCGCGACCGGGCAGACCACGTGTCGCTGGGTTATGACCTTGTCAATCGCGCGGAACTGCTGATTCGGCTGGGTCGCGGCGATGAAGGCGAAACGGCGCTGGCCGAGGTTGAACGCGCCATCGCGTCAGGCAGCGAAGCCTACAAGGGGCGCGCCCGCAGAGTGTCGCTGATGCGCGCACTCCGCGCGTCGATCGACGGCCACTTAAGCCAGGTCGAGGCGCTGTCACGACTGGCCATCGGTTCGGACACAACGCCCGCGAAAGATGATACCGCGCTGTTTGCTCTCGTGTTGGCCGAGTACGCGCGGGCGCACGCGGGCACCAGCCGCGTCGCGGTGACGACGATCGCGTCGTGGCCTGTCCAGGCGTCGCGGCCGGCATTCGTCCGGGAGTGCGCGTATTGGGCCGCTCGAATCCTGCTGCTGCGTCGTGAGCCTGGACTGGCCCGGACGCTCGTCGAAGACGCGTGGGGCGCCGCGCCGGTCCGCAACAACCTCGAACTGCGCTGGCGGCTGGCGGCCGTGGCCGCCCAGACTTCGACCGACACCTCCAGCGGAACCGGTGCTACGATGCGCACGTCCGCTCGCGACGATCTGGCCGCGCTGCTGGGGCAGTGGGCGGCACAGGGCACCCGATACGGCACCCGGCCCGATCTCGCGCCATTGATGAAAGAGACGAAAGGTATTTCATGAGAGCTTCTTCCGCTCGTATTGTTTCCGTGTTGTTGCTGCTGATCGTGCTCGGTGTGATCCAGGCCACCAGCGGGTCTGCGGCACAGGATCTGGACGAGGATCGTCCTCCCATCATTGTCAGCAGCGGTTCGGTCATCATTCAGTCGACCGGCGCCTGGACCAGCGAGGGCGGCAAACGCTTCAAGCAGCGCGATGCCAGGCGGCGAAGCGTCAGGCTGTTCATGGCGACAACGGGGTCGTGCCGCGTTGAGGGCAGGAACATTGTCGTGACGTATGGGACGAAAGCGATCAGGCTCGGCCCGAACCGCACCGGGGCGTCGGGCAAGGACGATGCCGAGTTGGAGTTCCCGGCCGACGCGGACGTGACCGAGACCGCCCCAGGCACGCTGAGGGTCGCGACAAGTGATCCCCTCGTCAGCGTCTCGAGCGGCCGAGACAAGTGCGCCGTGTCCGGCAACATCACGATTCGCCAGATACGCTGACGCGCATTCGATTGGGAACGGCCGCAGACGCTTTCGTCTGCGGCCGTTCCACACGCCCCCGGTCGATCAACGACCGCCGCGCCGCTTCGCTTTCTGCTCAGGCGTCAGAATCGCCTCCACATCCTGCCGCGCCTTCTCGTGGATGCCCTTGATCTGCGCCTTCTGGTCCTCACTCAAGTCCAGTCCTCGCAACCCAGCGCCCGGCCCACCACGGCGAGCGAGGCCACCGGGCCCACCCGGACCACGGCCGCGCATGGCGCCCTGCGGCCCGCGCCGGAATCCCGGGCCCTGCCGCAAGCCCGGCCCCTGGATGCCCTGGCCTCGCCCGGGGCCGCGCTCAGACATCTGCGCTCCAGGCCCCACGCCGCGCTGTGCCTCCGGGCTCGGCCCTTGTGCTGACACGACCCCACCAACGACCGCCAACACAGCCACTCCCACCATCGCCAATGTGCGTTTCATACCTGCTCCTTTCGGGATCGCAAAAATATTTTTGATCCCCTTCTGTCACTAGAGACTTGGCCAGCGATGGCGGTATTCCTGAATTTGGGCCGAAAATAGTTGTAATTGTACTTACGATTATGTCATTTATACGTCAATGTAACGCGACAGAAACGTAATACATTTACGACATTGACATTCACACCGGGCTTCTAATACCTTGCCTGAGCCTCGGGTGCTGAGTTTCCCGACTATGGCGCCACGGTTGTATTTCGTCCCCGGTTGAACATGCGAACCCCGAAAATGCCCCAACTACCGCACCCCCGTCGTAGTTTTACTCCCGAGTTTGTCCGCGGTCGTGAAACGTTTCGCGCGGCGTGGAGCCTGTTCCTCGTCGCATTCGCCCTGATCGCCCTTCAGAGCGGGAGCCGGGCACAGCCCTTCGTGACCACCGTCGCGATCTCGTCGCCGACGGCGGTGCTTGAGCCAAGCGCCGGCGCGCCGGGCGATCAGGACGGCCTTCCGCCGACTGGGGGACTGGCGGATCCAGAAGATGCTGTGTTGGCCGTGCGCCTCAATGTGGCCACCCTGGTCGCCAATCCCCTGCTCGTGGTGACGCGTGCCAACGATGATGGCAACGCGGACCTTGTCATCAACGAACCAGGCAGCGACGGCGCCACCGTGTCGCGCGGGCTCGACGGGCTTGACGGCGTTATCGACGGACGACTCGCAGCCGGCGCCTACACGGTCTATCTCAGTATCGACAAAACGGTGACCTCACTGAATGGTGGGAGCGACACATTCCTTGCCACCCTGAGAGGCTCGAACATCACTGATGTGGCCGCGTCGGCGCATCGCGTGGATATGGCAGCGTCAGCACCGGTCGGGCAGAACGATCTGGGCTGGCTGCAGACCGCGCCCGCCCGAATCGACGTGGCGACCGGAGAAACCTTCACGGTTCGTGCACGGTATGCACAGATTAACGGGAGCGCGTTCGAGCACGTAGCCGCGCAGGGCATGTTCCAGGGCGGCATCGTGCGCCTCGATGGCGTGGCGCTCTACTACTACGACACCGATGGCGCAGACGCCGGTTCGGTGGCGACGAGTGTGCCGACCGGTTGGACCCACGCGTACGTGAACGGCGTGGACCTCGGCAGCGGCGAAATTCCGTTGAGCCTCAGCGCCGGCGACCAGTGGGTGGCCGAGTACACGTTCACGGTCGTTGGGTCGGGCAGCAGCCGGTTTGTGCCTTATGTCCAGTCGCAGTCCACTGCGGGCGCACCCTGGAGGATTGACTCCGGCTATCTGGGCTTCCGATCTGAAGTTCCGGGACTGATTAACGCCGGCCAGGTTGACCTGGTCACCGACTTTGGTGCGCCGAAGGTGGTGAGTGGCTCGGACCCGCCGGTCGTTGGCGAACTCTCGGTCTACAACGTCAGCCTCTCTGCTGTGAACACAGGATACGACGATGTGACGTCGACGGTCGTGACGAACGTGATTCCGGCCGGCGTGAGCTTTGAAGGACTGGGTGCCGCCTCACAAGGCGCCGTCACCTACGACGCCGTTTCGCGGGCCATTACCTGGACGGTGGGAGACCTGTCTGCGGATCCTGACAGCGGACCTGGCGAGGGCGGTACGGCGTCGCTGCAGTTCCAGATCGGCGTGACCGCTACAGCGGACCAGATTGGGACCGGGATCCCTCTGACACGGGCGGCAGACGCCACGGCCACAAGCGCCACGACGGACTTTGCGCTCAAGAGCACCTCGAACGCGCTGAACTCTCCGCCGGTCGAGGCAGTGAAGCATGGGCTGGGGATTACCGTCGCGGTGGACCAGGGTTCCGCGTCGCCAGGCGCACAACTCCTGTATTCGATCAGCCACAGCAATACCGGCAATCAGGACGAAACCGGCGTCGTCATCACCGATGTCCTCCCGCTGACGAGCACGTTTGTCAGTGCGACAGACGGAGGCACCTACGACGCGGCGTCGCGGACGGTCACGTGGAACGTTGGCGACCTGACGCGCGGCACGACCGTGTACACGGCGTCGCTCGTGGTGGCGCTCAGCCCGTCGTTCCCCGACGGCACCACCAGCATCGCCAATCGCGCGTCGATCCGCAGCGCAAGTGCCGCCGCGGTCACGAGCCTTCCGGCGGTCACGACTGTGACGGCTGGAGCGCTTGCCGCCCGGTCGGCCGACGCCGTGACCGAGGGTGCCTCACTCTTCGATCCGACCGGCGACTTGACGATCGCCCAGACGTTCTACCTGCCGTTTCCCGAAGACCAGTTGCTGCTCGGCTTGCAGACGATCGAGTCGGGTGGCAGCGGAACCGAACCCGCAAGTCCGATGTCCAGCTACACCTCGATCACCGCGGTGGCCAACGGTACGCTGATCTACTACGACCAGTGGGAAAACGGGTACGACAATGACCCGGCGAACTCCGGGAATGTGTACAGCGCCGGGAACCTGGGCGGCACGCAGATCTGGGGCGACGGCAATCCGGCCAACGGCGCCCCCCCGGGCATTGCGACCGACCTGATCAATGCGGGCACCGTCGTGCTGCTGTTCAACAGCGTCAACACCGGGACGCTGGGCACGGTCATCGACTTCGACGGCCGCGACAAATTCGTCAACACCAAGGCCGTGTCAGTGACCAAGGTGGGCTGGGCCAGCGGGTCGGGCACGCTGTTGGCTGGCGCGGTCGAGGTGTATGACATCGCGTACTGGGGCACGAACTATCGCGTGCCGGTTGGTGAAAACGTCAGCAACGGCGGCAACATGTTCCAGTACACCGGCATGGCGATCATGGCCGGCCGACAGGGCGCGACCATCCAGGTGGACGCCGATGCCAACGGGGCCTTTGAAACGACCCAGACGCTGACTGAGGGCCAGAGTTATCTCGTCAACGGCGGCGTCAATGTGGGCGGCCGTGTCAGCTCGAATTTTCCCGTCCAGGTGCACATGCTCACCGGCGACCGCGGGTCCAGCTACGAGAGCCGCGACTCTGCACTGTTGCCCACGACGCTGTGGGGCACCTCCTACTACGCCCCGGTGTCCACCGCGAGCACCGGCGTCAGTGGTTCGACAGGTGCCGATACCACGGTGTGGCTGTACAACCCGGGAGCGAGCAACCTGTCGGTAACGTACCAGCGGCGAGTGTCTGGCACATTGACCAGCATCACGTTGACGGTGCCTGGTGGACCACAGGGTGGATATCTGAGGCAGGTGCTGCCGGTCGGGACGGCTGCGGCCTTTACTGCGTCATCAGCCTTCTACGCATTTTCGACGACCGACTCGAACGACGGTACATCGGGCAATCAGGCATGGGATTGGGGCTACACGTTGGTGCCCGGCACCGCGCTCACTCCTCAGGTGACCGCCGGGTTGGGAATTGGCCGAGACCCCACGTCGGGTTCGAGCCCCGGCGAGAACGGCAACCCGATTTGGTTCACGCCCGTCGGCAACGGCAACACCGCCGTCACGGTGTACGTGGACTACGACGGCGACCCGGCCACCGGGACGCTGACCGATCCGAACGGCAACAAATACAACATTTCATACAGCTTGAGGGAACTGGACCAGCAGAAGGTCTTTGATACAAGTGACGGCAATCAGACGGGCATGGCGGTCTACGTGCTCAGTGCCGGAGTCCGCCTGGCGGCCGCGTGGGGACAGGACCCACTGGCGGCCAGTGAATCTGCGCCCGGCCTTGACGTGGGCACCACGTTGGCGCCGACGGGCTTGTTCGTGGCCGGCAAGGCCGGCGCGCTGAGCGTGGACAGCAACGGCGACGGGGTGGTCAGCCCCGGCGATACGTTGCTCTACACGATTACGATCAGCAACATTTCCCGCGTACCGGTGCCTGACATTCTGTTGAAAGACATGCTGTCGCCCGACACGACATACGTCGCCAACAGCACGTCGTTCACGAACGCGACCGGTGTGACAACACCTATTGCCGATGACGGATCGGGAACGGCATTTCCGCTTGATGTGGCAGGCAAGAACCTCGGCACCCTGCTTGTGCCGAACCTCCCAGGCGTGACCGGCACGTTCACGGTGACGTTCAAGGTGGTCATCGACACCTTTGCCAACCTGACGCCCGGTATCTCCGAGATTGTGAACACGGGCACGGTGACGGCGATTGGCGTCACCCGCGAGTTCCTGCACAACGCGCCCCTGCATGGCCGCATCAGCGACTTCGTGTGGCACGACCTCGACCATGACGGCATTCAGGACGGCGGCGAACCCGGGATCGTCGGGGCCACCGTCAGGCTGCTGAACGCCTCCGGCACCGTCATCAACACCACCACCACCGGAGTCGGCGGGATTTATGGCTTTGCAGCCGTTCCGGCCGGCAGCTACAAGATCGAGTTCGTCGCCCCATCCGGCTACGCGTTCACGCTGCAGGACCAGCTCGCCGACGATGCGGTGGACAGCGATGCCAGCACCAGCACAGGTCAGACGGCCACGTTCACGTTCGTGGGCGGCGAGGTCAAGACCACCGTCGATGCCGGCTTCTGGCGGCCCGCGGACTTGAGCGTCACCAAGACTGACGGTGTGACCACCTACCCCGCAGGGGGCAGCGTGACCTACACCGTGACGGTGACGAACGTCAGCGGCGTGGCGGTGACCGGCGCAACGGTGTCGGATCCGAAACCGGCCAACATTCTGAATTGGGCGTGGGTGTGCACCAGCCAGCTCGGCGGCGCCAGCGGCTGCACGGCGGCCGCGAGCTCGACGAACAATTTCACGGATACGGTGGACCTGCCGGTGGGCGGCAGCATCGTCTATACGGTGACGTCGAACATCATTGCGAGCCCAACGGGTGACCTCGTCAATACAGTGACGGTGGCGGTGCCCAGCGGCTTCGTGGATCCGACGCCGGCGAATAACACCTCG
>CAZAZR010000128.1:0-11768 GCA_964489685.1 uncultured Solibacteraceae bacterium
AGCGTCTGGGCCTTGGTAGCCGCGGCAGACGCGGAACGCTTTGGCGCGACGTGGCTCGCGAAGTACCACCGCGAGTACCGCCACCGGGATGGCGCCGATTGGTTTTCGGCCATCCCCGGGCCCGGGGCCGTTGAAGTCACCGCTACTGGATAATGATTCGGCCTTGGAGCCTGGTGTCGGACGGCAGGTCATGGTCGTGAAACCGGCACGTGCGGGCGCTGTTGAGATTGCCCGTTTCGCGGCTCTGGCCTGGCGCCAGCAGGCCAATCAAATTGAGTTCGGGGCAGTCGGTGTGTTCCGGGTGGGGGTCGCTCGACATGTTGTGTGCCCGCGAGTCGTTGTTGACGAATAGCACCCGGGTGCCCGCCGCAATCTGGATGTTCTGGGGCGTGGCGCCCGACGCCAGGATCGTGATCGTATTGGTCACCGACGGTGGGCCCGTGGGTGGCGTGGGCTCGGAGGGAACCGACGAGCCCCCGCCACAGGACGTCACGGCCACGGCCAAGAGGGTCACGATGGCTGCCAGCGCGCCCGCCGGTACATGTAAAATAGCCCGCATATGGCGTACATCATTACCGAGCCCTGCATCGGCACCAAGGACACGGCCTGTGTCGACGTGTGCCCGGTCGATTGCATTCACCCGCGCAAGGACGAACCGGACTACGAGACCACCAAGATTCTGTATATCCATCCCGACGAGTGTATCGATTGCGGCGCGTGTGTGCCGGCGTGCCCGGTGGAGGCGATCTTCGCGCTCGACGAAACCCCGGACAAGTGGAAGAGCTTCATCGAAGAGAACGCGGCGTACTACCGCAAATAGGTGGCGTCGCCGTACCTCGACTTTGACCGCGGATCGTGGGCGGCCCTCCGGGTTTCCACGCCGCTGACATTGAGCGAGGCTGACCTCGCCGAACTGCAGGGGCTCAACGAGCGCATCTCGCTCGACGAAGTCGAGACCATCTACCTGCCACTGTCGCGGCTGCTGAATCTCCACGTCAGCGCCACGCAGATGCTGCATACGGCCACCGACACGTTTCTTGGCACCGACCACGCGCCGCCGCCGTACGTGATTGGTGTGGCCGGCAGCGTGGCGGTGGGCAAGAGTACGTTTGCCCGCATCCTCCGCGCCTTGCTCGCGCGCTGGACCAATCACCCCCGCGTTGACTTGGTCACGACCGACGGATTTCTGCGGTCCAACCGCGACCTTGAGGCGCGAGGGCTCCTGCATCGCAAGGGATTCCCCGACAGCTACGACGTCAGGAAACTGGTGCAGTTCATGGCCGACGTCAAGGCGGCCGCAGGCGCCGTGCACGCGCCCGTCTACTCGCATCAGGCCTACGACATCGTCCCCGGCGAATTCCAGGTCGTGGATCGGCCGGACATCGTGATCGTCGAAGGGTTGAACGTGTTGCAGACGGGGGATGGACAGCCCGGCAAACCGGCGCGGGTGTTCGTGTCGGACTTCTTTGATTTTTCGATTTACATCGACGCCGCCGAAGCGGATATCGAGGCATGGTATGTGGCGCGGTTCCAGGCCCTGCGCGAGACGGTCTTCCGGGATCCGCGTTCGTACTTTCATCGTTATGCCAGCCTCACAGACGCGCAGGCCATTGACACCGCGCAGGACATCTGGCGCACCATCAACGGCGTGAACCTGCGCGAGAACATCCGGCCCACGCGCGACCGCGCCCGCCTGGTCTTCGAAAAGGGCCCCGCGCACGCGGTCACACGCATTCGCCTCCGCAACGTGTAACGCAAAAACCCAGATCGGCGCCCCATCAGTGCGCCAGCCGTTGCTTGGCCTTGAGCCTGGCCTGGCGCCGTTCTTCGGCTTCAACCGCTTTCTGGCGTTCGGCGTCGGTCGAGAGTGTCAGGGCCGGAATGGGCACACGACCACCGTCACGATTGATGGCGACAAACGTGAGATACGCGCGGCTGGTCATGCGACGGGTACCGGTGAGGGTTTCTTCAGAAAACACCTCGACCTCCACTTCAAGTGAGGTCTTCCAGGCCGCCGTGACCCGCGCCTGCAGAATGATCAGGTCGCCCACCTTGATGGGATGCAGGAACTGCAACCCGTCAACGGCCGCCGTCACCAGCAGGCTGCGCGTGTGGCGATGGCAGGCAATGGCGCCGGCGATGTCGATCAGGTGCATGACCGTGCCGCCCAGAATGAACCCCAGCGGGTTCGCATCATTGGGCAACACGACCTGCACCATCTCGGTGTAGGACGCGGCGGGACTGGTCATTCTAAAAATCGTAGCCGATCCAGAACGAGAACTTTCTCTTGCGGAACACCGAACTGCCGCCGTCGGCCGCAAAGATCAGGTTCTCGTAGTCCTTGTTGAACATCGTCTTCCACGACCAGTCAAAGTGCATCGGGAAGCCGAGCAGGAAGCTCTGCAGGCCGATGCCGTAGGACGCGCGTGCGTCTTTCAACCGGAAGCCCGAGACCACATAAGTATTGGTGTCGAACACCGGGTTGTAGATGCCCGCAACCGGGTCGAATTCATAGCCCAGCAGGGGTGTCACCAGTTCCTGGTCGCTGGTCCAGGGACTAAACGACTGCCCGTTGATGCCGGCGCCGCCCACATTGAAGAACAACGTGCCGCGGACGCCGCCGAGTACGCCAAGGGGGGTGAGCATCGCCTCGATCAGCGGAATGCGGAGTTCCACGTTGCCGAAGAACGCCTTGTGTCCCAGGAACTCCAGGTACTCGTAGCCACGCATCTCGGAGTTGCCGCCAAACGGCAGGAACTCGGGGTTGTCGCCCCAGCTCTGCAGGCCGCGTGCGCGAAACGCCAGGACGCCGTTGACGCCCAGCCGTTTGTAGTAGCGCGCATCCACGTCCACCGTGCGTCGCGAAAGCGATTTGCTGAACTTGGGTGACCACGACACACCAATGCTGGCGGTCTTGCCCGCCACGGGACCGTACTCGCGGAACACCGTGGTCTCGTGCACATAGGTCAGGCCCAGCGGCACCATGTGGCCCGACTGGAACAACTGCGTCCCGAAGTTCTGCTCCTGGAAGTCTTCCGAGATCTGCTGCAGGGCCGGGTCCTCATAACGCTCGCGGAGATACACGTATCCACCCGACAACTCCACGCGCGAGTACCGGTTGAACGGATAGATGCCGAACGCCGTCATGCCGCGTTGCGTGCGCACGGCCTGGGCCAGGTCGCGGTCGATGAACGGCGTGAGCCCCTGCTGGTAGAGGTACCCGTCGAGCTGACCGTAGAAAAACGTATCCTGCGAAAACGCCTGCAGCGCGTACTGCAGCCGGCTCTCGATGTTGATGTAGGACAACGACAGGGTGCGGTACTGCGAGACGGACGCGGCGAAGAAGTTGACCTGCTTGCCGCCCAGCACGTCGCTGAAGCTGATTTGCGTGCCGCCGAACAGGTCGCCGCCGCTCGTCACGCCGAGGTTCACCGGGGGACGTCCGTCGAGCGTCATCTTCTCGAATGTGCCCTTACGGTGCATGTTCTGCTTGAGGAGCGTGTGGCTCATCGGCGGTTGAAAGTCCACGATCGGCGCCGGTGCACCGAAGTCCGACGACGGCACGGTGAGGAGCGGCTTCTCGCGAGTGATGATGTGGATGCCGTTCACGCCCTTGTTGTACGATACGAAGGCCACTCGCATTGCGCTGCCTTCAGGCAGCGGCACCGGCGAGACGTTGCCGGTGGCGGCGTCGGTCCACTGCTTCAGTTCGCCGCTGGTCACGTCAAGCGACCACACGTTCGGGATATTGCCGTTCTTGGCGACCTCTGGCGTGAGCATGACCGCCGGGTCGGTGGCCGTGGACGTGAACACCACAGTCTTGGCATCCAGAAACTTCGCGCCCGTGTCGTCGTGGGTGCCGAACGTGAGCTGGGTCTTCTCGCCCCCATCAAGGCTGACGCGGAACAGTTTGTCGTTACCGCTGATGCGGGCCGTATACACCAGCGAACGCCCGTCGGGCGCGAAGGTCGGCGCGTAGTCAGCAAACGCATCCTTGGTGGCATTGGTGATCTGGCCGGTCGCCAGATCCACGACGAAAATGTCGCCGGTCGCGCCCTGAAGACCCGAAAACGCCACGCGCGCGCCATCGGGGCTGAACGCAGGTGATTCAGGCCCATCGACGGAATTGAGGGCCAGTTTCTGCACCGTGCGGCCGCTGACCACGTCCTGGATCACCAGCGTCTTGGACTTCTCGGTGCGGGCAAAATACGCGAGACGATCGGCCTTGGGCGACCACGCGATCCACGGCACCAGATTGCCACGCAGTCCCCCGGCCGTCGCGATGTACTCAAAGCCACGATCCTTGTCGAAGCCTTTCGTCAGGTTGCGGACGAACTGGCCGTCCTTCGCGGAGAGCAGGATGATGTCGAGTTCCTGATCGCGCGTGTTGCCCACCACCGCAGCGATGACGTCGCCGATGGGGGAGGGCTCAATCGACAGCACCGACACGTACTCCGTCCGATCGCGGCGCGGAGCGATGTCGCGGCCGTAGTCGGCCGGGCGCTCCTTGTCGCGGAACGGCTTGAAGCGCTCCTTGATGTAGCGATCGAACTGCTCGTCAAATTCCTCGGGCTTCAGGCGCAGGGCTTCTTCAAATGCACTTTCGCCGCCACCAATCACGTTCTTGCGCAGCGAGAACAGATACGCACGAAGCCCGTCCTGACCCCACCGGCTCGAGATGAACTCAAATGCCGCGTGACCCATCGAATACGGCAAACGGCCCGAGAGCGGCTGGCTCTCGAACTCGCTCATGCGCGGCACGTTGTCCGACAGCGCGGCGTCGCGCACCTGCATCAGGTCCAGCACGTTCCAGTACCCAGCCATGTAGTTGGCCAGGCCTTCATCCACCCAGAGCGGGATGCCCGACCCCAACAGCCCCCGCGGAATGACGTCGAACTCGAAAATGTGGGTCAGCTCATGCGTGATGAGCCGGTACAGCTGGTCGGGCGGTTCGTCGATCGGCAGCACCAGCCGATCGCGGTACGGCTCGGCAAACGCCAGGACGCCTTCGGGCAGTTCGCCGCCCGAAATGTCCTGTTGCTGGAATTCGCTCTGCGTCTTGAACAGGACCACTTTGGCCCGCGACGCGAGGTCGTGTTTGAGCTCCGAGCTGATGCGCACATACGCGCTTTCGAGATACCCAGTGATCCGCTCAAGGTGCGGCTCGATCTCCGGGTAGAAATAAATCTCGAAGTGTTCAGTCTCGTAGATGTGCCAGTCGAACTTGTCGTATTTGACGCGGTTTTTGCCGAAGTAAGGCACGTACGGGGTTTGCGCCGCCGCAACAGCGGGCGCCAGTCCGATCGTCAGGACCGCCAAGGACAGAAACAGGACAGTCGTCATGCGCGAACGGCGCATCAACATAGGGGTACCTCGGGAATCAAGTCGGCGAACACGTTCGATTCTTACACACTCTCTCTTCAGCTTACGGCCCCGGTCCCCGACCGGATGCGGACGACTGGCTGTCTCAAGAATCGGCCGCCATTCGTGGCTGGTGCCATGCGACAGCAAAGGTCATGCCTTGAGAGACCCCTGCAAAACCCTGCGTGGTGATGGCTCCTCGTCGTCTTTCGTGGACAGCCCCCATGTGACCCGACGGTGACTTGTGGCCACCGCGCTGGTCGCGATAAGGTGGAGGGAATGAAACGCAGTACGCTCTGGGTCGCCCGCTGGACCGTCGCGCTGGGCCTGGCCGCCACCCTGGCCGTGTGGCCCTTGGGCTGCACCATGGATGACCACGACGACGCCGCCACCCCGCCCGAAGGCGTGGAGATGGCCAAACTCGACTACACCCTGAAGGACATGAACGGCCTCGACGTGCGTCTGGCCGACTTCAAGGGCCGCCCGATGATCATCAATTTCTGGGCCACCTGGTGTGGCCCCTGCAAACACGAGATCCCCGCGTTTATTCAGCTGGTCGAGAAGTACAAGGCGCAGCACTTCATCGTGCTGGGGATTTCCGTGGATGACAAGCCTGAGGACCTGCGCCCCTTTGCCGCCGAGTTCAAGATGAACTACCCGGTGCTCGTGGGCCTGGGGCACGATGAGTTGCAGGAGCACTACGGCGCCAACCCGTTGCCGATCTCCTGGTTCATCCGTGCCGACGGCTCGGTCGACTACAAGTTGACCGGGACCCAGTCGCTCGACTGGTTCGAAGGACGCATCAAGCGACTGTTTGTGCCCCGAACGGCGGAAGGGCAGTAAGTGGCCGTGGTTCCCGAGTCCGTTCCCCTGGCTGCCGCGCGCATGGCCTGTGGCTGTGTCGCAGGGTTTCGACATGGCGTGGAGGGCAGCCCGATCACGGTCGTCATCACCCACAAGGCCGAAGCCTGCCAGGTGCCGATCCACGTCGCCGGCCTGCCGGTGTTCGATCACCGCGAAGCCCTGCGCCCCTCGACGCGCCACGCCCCGATCGCACAGCCGGACTTCGAAGAAGAAGGCTAGGGGCGATTCGATTCCGGGAGACGCTTGGCCTCGGCCAGCGCCTTCCGGAGGACAAACTCTATCTGTCCGTTCAGGCTGCGCAGGTCGTCGTTCGCCCAGCGCTGAAGTGCGTCCAGCACCTGGCGATCGATGCGCAGCAGGAACGGCTTGCGGTCGGCCATGGGTCTCCAGCCGTCACTGATAAATCGTGCCCGCGTTGATGACGGGCTGCGTGTTGCGGTCTCCGCAGAGCACCACCAGCAGATTGCTCACCATGGCGGCCTTGCGGTCGTTGTCGAGTTCGACCACGTCGCGTTTGGACAACAGGTCCAGCGCCATTTCGACCATTCCCACGGCGCCTTCCACAATGCGCTGACGGGCCGCGATGATCGCTCCCGCCTGCTGGCGCTGGAGCATGGCCGACGCAATTTCCGGCGCGTAGGCCAGATGATTGATCCGCGCTTCCATCGCCTCCACGCCGGCCTTCGACAACCGTTCCTGCACCTCAGTCTTCAGTTGTTCGGCAATCTCGAGCGTGTTGCCGCGCAGTGACTTGTGATGGTCCTCATACGCGTCATACGGATATTGCGTCGCGAGGTTACGCACGGCCGCCTCGGTCTGCACTTTCACGTAGTGCTCGTAGTTGTCCACCTCGAAACACGCCTCGGCCGTCTCGGTCACCCGCCACACGACCACGGCAGCAATTTCCACGGGATTGCCCTCCAGGTCATTGACCTTGAGCTGCGAACTCTCGAAGTTCCGCACGCGCAGGGAAATGTGCCGCTTGGTCAGCAGGGGATTCGCCCAGTGAAACCCGTCGCGCTTGATGCTGCCCCAGTACCGGCCGAACAGCGTCAGCACCTTCGCCTCGTTCGGGTTCACCACGAAGAAGCCGCCCCAGGCCACCGAGACCACCACGAGCGCAGCAGCCCACCCCACAATCTCCGGGGTGCCGCCGCCTGTGTCGATCGAGGTGATCAGGCCCCACAGGGACACCCCTGACCCCACCACAATCACCGGAACCATCAACCAGCCAGACAACGTCGACCGCAACTTCTCACGAATCATATCGCCTCCGATTGCGAAGTGATATCATATAGATACCACATCGTCAAGTTTACCGTCTGACGCTTTACAGTCTGACGCGGAGGTCGGCCACAAGCGGCAGGTGGTCAGATGCCATCTTGGCGAGGCGCGTGCGCGGCAGCGAGATCGCCCTGACCTCGATTTCGCCCTGGTAGTAGATGTGGTCCAGGTGGAGCAGCGGGAAAAACCCGGGGTAGGTACGTCGGCGCTTGAGGTACGGAAACAGGTCGATGCTCTGGAGCCGCTTGGCCAGGATGTCGGTGGCCAGGGCGCGCGACCACTCATTAAAGTCGCCAAACAGCAGCTTGGGCCCCTGCACCTTCCGGTCATCCACCCACGAGGCCAGCCGTGTCGCCTGGTAGCGCCGCTCCAGCAACGCGGTGCCCAGGTGGGTGTTGTAGACCTGCAGCGTTCCCTGGCCGACGTCCACGGCCACGCGCTGGGCGCCGCGCGGCTCACACGTCTTCCACGACAGATCGTACTGGGAGTGATCCCACATCGGAAACCGGCTGAGGATCACATTGCCGAACTGGTGGTGCCTCAACTCGCGCACGGGGGCCATGATCCATCCCATGCCCAGGGCGGCGCCGATGATTTCGGCATGGCCCGCGCCGGTGCCGCTGGGGCCGATCACTTCCTGCAGCGCGATGACGTCGGCCTCGAGCGAGGCCAGCACGTCGGCAATCCGCTCGGGCCGCGTCCGGCGGTCCATGCCGCGCGACCGATGGATGTTGTACGTGACGACTCGGAGGTCCACGGCCGTATGATAGTCCGATGAGCCTCCTGCCCACTGAATTCGAGGTGACCTGTCCCTGCTGCCACAGCACGCTCGTCGTCGACCAGGGGCTCACGCGTGTGGTGCGACACGTGGAGTCGGAGCGCGCCGACAAGCCGAAACTTGACGACGCGCACGATATTCTGGCGCAGGAGCATGCGCGCCGGGAGACCCTGTTCCAGAAGTCCGTGGTGGCCGAACGGACGCGCGGCGATGCCCTCGCCAAACGATTCGAAGACGCCCTCAAGCAGGCGCGCGACGAACCCATCACCAAACCCACCCGCGATTTCGACCTCGACTGATTCCGCACCGCATCCCCATGATTTCAGCAGTACGCCGTATTGGGATTCTCACGGGCGGCGGCGACGCGCCCGGACTCAACGCCGTGATTCGGGCGGTCGTCAAATCTGCGACCAACGCCGACATCGAGTGCATCGGGCTCGAGGACAGCTTTGACGGTCTGATCTTTCCTGAACGGTCTCGCCCCCTGACCCCGCGCGATGTCACGGGGATTCTTCGTCTCGGCGGCACCATTCTCGGCACCACCAACCGTGGCAATCCGTTTGTCTACCCGGTGACGACCGGCGCCGGGTCGGCCGACTATTCCGCCCGCTGTGTGGAAAACTTTCACAAACTCGGTCTCGATGCGCTCGTGGTCATCGGGGGTGACGGCACCCTCGCCATTGCCTACGAACTGCAGAAACGCGGCGTGCCGATGGTCGGCGTCCCGAAAACCATCGACAACGACATCGTCGAAACGACAATGACCTTCGGGTTTGATACGGCCGTCGCGTTTGCCACGGATGCGATCGACCGCCTGCACTCGACGGCCGAAGCCCACCACCGCGTGATGGTCGTCGAAGTCATGGGGCGTTACGCCGGATGGATTGCGCTGCACTCGGGCATCGCCGGTGGGGCCGACGTGGTGCTGATTCCCGAGTTGCCCTACAGCCTCGAGCGCGTGGCCGAACACATCCGCGCGCGTGAGCGGTGGGGCGCGAGGTTCAGCATTGTGGTCGCCGCCGAAGGGGCGTTTCCGTCTGGAGGCGCGGTGACCATCAAGGCGGCCGCGACCGAAGATCGGATGGAGCGCCTTGGTGGAGTGGGCGAGCAAATCGCGCGCGCGCTCGAGCCGTTGACCGACAAAGAGTGCCGCCATGTGGTACTCGGGCACCTGCAGCGCGGAGGGTCGCCGACCAGTTACGATCGGGTCCTGGCCACGCGCTTCGGCAGCTACGCCGTGGAGTTGCTCCAACAGGGCCGGTTTGGCGTGATGACGGCGTTGCACCCGCCCAATGTCGTGGCGATCCCGATCGAACATGTCGTAGGCCGGACGCGCAATGTGCCGTCGGATTCAGACATTGTGCGCACCGCCAAACACGTCGGAATCTGCTTCGGCGACTGAGCGATGTTCCGCGTTCAGGGCTTCTACGGCCGCTGGTAGTAGGTCGGGCCCGCTGCCTAGGATCACTCCACACGCATGCACGGCAACGTTCTGAACCGAAGACTGCACTACTGGGGAGCCGCCGCCATCGCGATCCCCCTTCTGTTTGTGATCGCGTCTGGCCTGTTGCTGCAGATGAAGAAGCACTGGGCCTGGGTGCAGCCGGTGGAGCAGCGCGGGTCCACGAAGGCGCCGGTCATCGAGTTCAGCGGCATTCTGAAGGCGATCAGCGACCACGCCCATCCTCACGTGGCCGTGCACGGCTGGGACGACATCAAGCGCCTCGACGTGCGGCCCGACCGTGGTGTGGCCAAGGCGACCCTCCACAACGACTACGAGGTGCAGGTGGACCTGGGCACCGGTCGTGTCATGCAGGTGGCGTATCGTCGCAGCGACTGGATCGAGACCATCCACGACGGCTCGATTTTTGGTGACTGGGTGAAACTGGGGATCGTGCTGCCGTCGGCGCTGGTGCTGTTGTTTCTGTGGGGCAGCGGGATGTGGATGTGGATCTACCCGTTGTGGAACAAGCGTCGCGTGCGGATCAAGCGCGCGGCCCTCGCATCCGCACTCACGCCGTCGTCGTCTGAACGATCGTGACGGCCTCGGGGCGATTTCGCGTACCGCCCAGCGCCACCATCTGAAGCAGCCGGGCCTTGGCGCCCGACAGTTCGCCCACGAGCAATGCGCCGGCGTTGGCGAGTTGCAGCCCGCCGCCGTCATACCCGTATCGCGCAGACACCCGTCCAGACAGGCATCGTGACGAGACTGTGACCAGAACGCCGCGGTCCACGGCCGCGGCGATGGCGGGCACCAGCGCCGGTGGCACGTTGCCGCGCCCGAACGCGATCACGGCCAATCCCTGCGTCTCGCCAGCGGCGTGCGCATCGAGGACCGACGCGGGAATACCGGTGTAGGCCTGCAGCAGGCCGACACGCGTCTCAAGACGGCCGACGCGCAGCCCGGCATCCGCGCGGTCGTCGCGCCAGTCGGGCCGCCGGCAGAGCTGACGACGGAAGATGACCGAACGGCCATCGACCACCCCGAGCGGGCCAAATTCCGGCGCGGCAAATGCACTGGACGCCTCTGTGTGGATCTTCCGCACATCGCGGGCCGTGATGATCTGATCGTCCATCACCACGAGGACGCCCTGGTGCCGCGCCCCCGGTGACGCCGCGACGCGCGTGGCCGCGAGGAGATTGGCTGGCCCGTCCCAACTCGGGTCCGAGACGGTGCGCATGGCGCCCACAAGCACCACGGGTTTGTCAGAGGTCAGCACCAGGTCGAGCAGGTACGCGGTTTCTTCGATGGTGTCGGTGCCGTGTGTGATGACCAGGCCGTCGATGTCAGGCCGTTCCAGCCAGGCGGCGGCGCGGCGCGCCAGGCGCCACATCTGTTCAGGCGTGACGTGGGGGCCGGGCAGGCGCGAAAAGTCTTCGGTGACCAGGTCGGCGACGCCGGCCAGTTGTGGGACCTGCGCCAGAATCTCCGTTGCGCCCAGGGCGGGCACCGCGGCGCCGGTGGCCGGGTCGATCCGCATCGAAATCGTGCCGCCCGTGAACAGCACGCCGATCATCAGTGGTTCTCGAGCACGTCGAGGTATTTGAGGGCGCCGCCGGTATTAAACACCACCACGCGGTCGTCAGGCTGCACGCGTCCCGATGCAATCAGCGTGCGGAGCGCGTGCAGCGCCGCGCCGCCTTCGGGTGCCGCGCTCACGCCCTCAAGCCGCCCAATGTCGCGCATGCCGGTGACCATGTCCGCGTCGGAGACCGCGACGGCGGCGCCGCCACTTTCGCGCACCGCCCGCAGCACGAGGAAATCACCGATGGCGCGGGGCACCCGCAGGCCGTCGGCCACCGTGTGCGCGTTTTCCCATGGCGCGGCCTTCTCGGTGCCGGCGTCGAACGCGCGGATGATGGGAGCGCACCCGGTGGCCTGCACGGTCACCATCTTCGGTCGCTTCACCGGATCGATCCAGCCGAGTGCCGACATCTCGGCAAAGGCCTTCCACATGCCGACCATGCCCGTGCCGCCACC
>CAZAZR010000129.1:0-11650 GCA_964489685.1 uncultured Solibacteraceae bacterium
GCGGGGGCGGGGGCGGCGGCACCACGGTCGTGATGGGTGGCGCAGCTGGCGGAGGCATGGCGGCCGGCTTCGGGGGCGGCGCGGCCGACAAGCGATTCCGGATCGAGCTCTACCTCTCGGCCCAGAATCTGCTGAATCGCGCCAACTACGTCGGTTACAGCGGAGTCATCGGGTCGCCGTTTTTTGGCCAGCCCACAAACGTCATGAACCCACGCAAGCTCCAGGTCGGCATGCGATTCGGGTTCTGAAATACAGCGGGGTCCAGGAGTTCAGGAGTCCTGGGGTCCTCGAGTTGGAGGGGCGAACGTCTTCCACGATCACCGCGTGCTGCAGGCGTCCGGCGGCAGTGGCGACAAGATGTTCGACTGGGTGTTTGCCTTGACCCTTGTGGTGTTTTTTTCTGTGGTCATCGTCCTCTGGTCGGTCGTCGATCGCCGCCGGCAGCACTACACACGTCTTCAGAAGTGGTTCCGCGTCTACGTCCGGTTTGGCATTGCGACGACCATGCTGGGGTATGGGATGGTGAAGGTCATGCCGCTCCAGGTGGGGGCGCCCTCGCTCACGCGCCTTCTCGAACCCTACGGCAATTTCTCGCCAATGGGCGTGTTGTGGGCGTCGATCGGTGCGTCGTTTCCGTACGAACGGGTGGTCGGATGCGCGGAACTGCTGGCGGCCGTCTTGCTGTCTATCGCCCAGACGGTTGTGCTGGGAGGCATTGTCTCGCTCCTTGACTCGACGCAGATCTTCGTCCTCAACATGACCTATGGCGTGCCGGTCAACACGATCACACTGACGCAGGGCGCGGGCACCGATCGCAAGACGCTTGGCGCCTTCGCCTTTGAACAACCCGCACCCGATCGGCTGGTCCTCGACGGCGAACTCAACGGAATGCGGTGGTGATCGGGTCGGGTCCTAACGGCCTGGCGGCCGCCATCACTCTGGCCCGTGCCGGGCGCTCGGTGCGAGTGTACGAAGCGTCCTCCACCTTGGGCGGAGGCATGCGCTCGGAGACGTTGACCGAACCAGGGTTCACACATGACGTGTGCGCCACCGTCTTCGCCATGACGCTGGTGTCGCCGTTCTTCAAGACATTGCCGTTGGCCGACCACGGTCTGGAGTTTGCGCACCCAGAGGCGCCGTTCGCGCACCCCCTGGACGATGGGACTGCGGTGCTGGTGGAACGGTCGATCGCCCGCACGGCGATTTGATGACACCGATCGTGGCCCACGTCGAGCCCCTGATGGAGGCGTTGCTCGCGCCGATCAATCTCAAGCACCCGTTGCTCATGGCGGCGCACTCGGTGGGGTGGCCCGTGGTGAAGGGCGGATCGCAGAATGCCGCCCGCCGGCTATCGTCGGAGGCTTGAGCGGTACCGCCACGGACCCGGCGTGTTCAAGATGGACTGGGCGCTCCGCGCGCCAGTGCCCTGGCGCGCGACCGAATGCGCACGCGCAGGCACCCTTCACCTTGGCGGGACCCTTGAGAAAATTGCATCGGGCGAGCGGTCGTCCTGGAACGGCACGGTCCCCGAACGGCCGTACGTGCCGGCTGTGCAACCGTCGATGTTCGACCGCAGCCGGGCGCCCGCTGGCCGCCACACGCTCTGGGCGTATTGTCACGTGCCGCATGGGGCTGCCGTCGACATGATGCAGGCGATTGAGGATCAGATTGAGCGATACGCCGCCGGATTTCGCGACTGCATTTCCACGCGTCACTCAGCCGGGCCGGCCGCGATGGAGCAGCGCAACGCCAATCTGATCGGCGATGGCCGCGTTGCGGGCGTGGTGAACTGTCCGGAGGGCACGGGCTTCAGCGCGGGGCATGCTCGAGCACACGGGCCGCCTTCCGAAGTGCCTTTTCATACACGTCGCTCTTCACGTAGTAGTCATGGCGCGCGCTGGCGACGTACTTGACGCCGCCGCGCAGATCCGGTCGGCCCGTCCGTCGCAAGCCATCGAATGCGTCCCGCATACTCGCGGGTGTGCGCGGGTCCAGATAGGCTGCGACCAGGCCGGCCTGGGCGCCGTCCAGGGAGTACGCGGCGCCATCGGTTTCAAACACGCCGATGAAGAACAGATCAGCGTGCCGCCTGTGGAACACATTGAGGTAGAGATCCACCGCGTCGCCGACGCGATCGAGATCCTGGTCGCTTAGGAACGGAAACGGTTTGTCGTAGCCCGTGGCCCAGACAATCAGGTCGATCTCCTCGGACGTGCCGTCGACAAAACAGACCGTCTTTCCATCGAGCGATGCCACGTCCTTCCGCACCGAGATATCACCATGGCCCAGGTGGTGCAGGATCTGGGTGTTGAGGATGGGATGGGAACGGAGGATCGCATGGTCGGGTTTCGGCAAGCCGTACCGGGTGAGGTTGCCCACCAGAAAGCGGTTGATGAGGAAGCCGAACACGCGTTCCTCAAGCCAGCGCGGCAACGATGGCCCGTTGTGCGCAAAGACATCGGCAGGCTGGCCGAAGATGAACTTCGGGATGAAGTGATACCCGCGTCGCAGGCTGATGAAGGCCCCGCTTGCGTGTCTGGCGGCATCGCAGGCGATGTCGGCTGCCGAGTTGCCGCCACCGACGATGAGCACACGTTTGCCCTCGAACTCGCGCGGCGACCGATAGAAGAAAGAGTGATAGGCCTCGCCGTCGAAGTGCCCAGGCACCGCCGGCAGGCGCGGATACCACGTCGTGCCTGTTGCCACACAGAGGGCGCTGGCCTGCCGTTGCTCGCCCGAACTGAGCGCCATCTGCCACCCGCCGTGGTCGCGGCGGGTCGCGGACTCCACGCGAAGTCCGAAGGTGCAGTGGCGTTCAAGGTCGTGGTGTCTGGCAAACGCGCGCAGGTAGTCGAGGATCAGATCGTGCCTGGGATAGTCGGGATACGAGTCGGGCATCGGGAATCCGGGAATCCCCGAAAGACGACGCGACGAGATGAAGTGAGCCGAGTCGTACATCGGCGTCTGGGCGCGGCTGATGTCCCAGATGCCGCCCGGTTGCCGTCCGGCGTCGACGATCTCGAATGGGATGCCGCGTGCCTTGAGGGCGGCGGCCATCAGGAGTCCGCCCGGACCGGCGCCAATCACACAAACGGGTTCAGCGGTCGTCAATGTGTCATCGCACTACTTGACCTGCATGTCCGGGCCGATGGTCAACGGCGGCTGTGGCTTTGAGCCATCAGGCGCGACATACGTCGCTTTGATGAGAAACGTTTGTTCGGTGACGTCCGCGGTGAACTCGAACGCACCCCGCCTGGTGGGAATGGGCACGCCCTTCGCGCGCAATTCGTCCAGCGAGACGTATTTGCCTTCCAGTGCAAACTGCTGCTTCATCGCGCTGGCCATGCTGAGCAGGTCGGTCTTGACACCGACGGTGTCGACAATTCCCCCTGGTGATCCGGTGCCCGCAGCGCTGCCCATGTGCTCCATCTGCGACGAGTACAGCCAGAGCCCGAGCGCCAGCGCGACCCCAACCCCCACGACCAAACCCAATCGCATGCAGCCTCCTGCCGGCCGATTGTAGCCGATGTCACCCGGCGACTTCCGTGCCGTTCATCAGCGCCGCAAAGCGTTCGACACTGACGTTGCCGCCAGAGAGGGTCACGCCAACCCGCTTGCCCGCAAACCGATCGCGGTGGTGCAGCAGCGCGGCCAGTGCGTTGGCGCCTGACGGCTCGACCACCAGTTTCAGACGTTCGAAGAGGAACCGCATCATCTGGACGACGACGTGGTCGGGAGTCGTGAGGACCCCGGTCAGCAACTTCTCCATGATTGGGAACGTGAGCGTGCCGCAGGATTGCGTCTGCTGGCCGTCACAGATCGTGCGGGGCACATCGATGCTCACGATGCGGCCCGCCGCCAGCGACTGTTCGATGTCGTTGCCCAGCTCGGGTTCGCTTGCAAAGACCTCGATGCCCGGCTGGAGATGGGTGGCGGCCACCGCACAGCCCGAAACGAATCCGCCTCCGCCGGAGCAGACGATGAGCGCGTCGAGGGATTCGGGCGCGTCTTGGATGAGTTCGAGCGCGGCGGTCCCCTGGCCCGCCATGACCGGGTAATAGTCGAACGGCGGAATCAGCGCCGCGCCTCGTGACTCGACGACGGTTCTGGCCACGGCCGCCCGGTCTTGCGAATAGCGGTCGTAGGTGATGACCTCGGCGCCGTAGCCGCGCGTGGCGTCAAGTTTGGAGGTTGGCGCGTCGGCGGGCATCACGATTGTGGCCGCACAGCCATGCAGTTTCGCGGCAAGCGCCACGGCTTGCGCGTGATTGCCGGAGGAAAACGCCACCACGCCGCGCGCTCGCTCGGCCCCGCTCAGCGAATTCACGGCGTTGTAGCCGCCGCGGAACTTGAACGCCCCCATCCGCTGCAGGTTCTCGGCCTTGAGGTACACCCTGGCGCCGACGAGGGCGTCGAGCGTTCTCGAGGTGACGACCGGTGTGCGGTGCGCCACGCCCTTCAGTCGGACCGCGGCAGATTCAATATCGGCGAACGTCAGCATCACGCGCGATTCTAACCGCAGGAGTAGAATCGGCGTATGCGCACACGTCTCTTAATCGTCTCGATCGCGACCGTTCTTGTCATTGGCGCACTGGTGATTGGCGTGCCTGTGGTGGGCGTGGCACAGGGCCAGGCGGGCGGGCGGCAGGGTGGCGGGCGTGGGGGAGCGCCTGTGGGGCCAGACGGGCAGTGCCCGGCCGGCATGACCCTGGTTCGGCCAGGCAATTGCCAGGCTCCGGCATCGCCCGCGCCTTCAATTGTGGACTACCGACCCAAGTCCACCCTGATCGCGCCGGCCCATCCGGTGCAGAAAGCCAAGTACCCCGCGATCGACTTCCACGGCCATCCCGGCGGCCGTATCAGTTCGGCGGCTGGACTGAAGACGATGTTCGAAGAGCTGGATGCGTTGAACGTCGGTTTGATGCTGAGTGCCGAGAACATGTCGGGCGAACGGCTGAAGACGACGCTCGCCACGGTCAAGGCGTCGCCCTATGCCACACGCGTGGCGATCTTTACTGGCGTCAGCCTGAATGGCGTGGGTCCTGGATGGGCCACGACAGCCATCGCGCAGCTTGAGGCAGATGTGGCTGCTGGTGCGGTGGGCGTCGGTGAAATCGGCAAGGGGTTTGGTCTCGGTGCCCGCAAGGCCGACGGGTCGCGCCTGCAGCTGGACGACCCGGACCTGGCGCCGTTCTGGGATGCGTGCGCGCGGCTGAACCTCCCCGTGTTCATCCATACCGCGGACCCGCCGGAGTTCTTCAAGCCGATCGACATGAACAACGAACGCTGGCTTGAGCTGTCGCTGTTTCCCGGCCGTGCGTACCCTTCCGACCGGTACCCCGCGTTCGAGACGCTGATGGCCGAGCGCGATCGGTTGTTCAAACGCCATCCGAAGACGAAGTTTGTTGCTGCGCACCTGGGCTGGCACGGCAACGATCTGGGCCGGCTGGCGAAGATGTTCGACGCCATGCCGAATCTCCATGCGGAACTTGGCGCGGTGCTCTACGACTTCGGCCGCCAGCCGCGCGTGGCGCACGACTTCCTGCTCAAGTACGGCAACCGCATCCTCTTTGGCAAGGACGCCTACGAGCCCTCGGAGTATCCCTACTACTGGCGTGTGCTCGAAACGAAGGACGACTACTTCGACTACTACCGTGAGTACCACGCGTTCTGGAAGTTGTACGGCCTCGATCTGCCAGACGAGGTACTCAAGGACATCTACTACCGGAACGCCCTTCGCATCACCCCCGGATTGCCGCAAACCGGCTGGCCGAAATAGCCGCGAGGGCATCAACACGCGGCGCGACACACTGACGACAATGCACGGCACGATCACACCAACGGCACCAAAGCCGGCCTTGAAATGGGCCGGCGGGAAGCGCTGGCAAGTGCCGCATATCGCCCCGCTCTGGCGTCCGCACGCCCGCCGTCGGCTCGTGGAACCGTTCTGCGGCGGACTGGCTGTGTCTCTTGGCTTGACACCCAGGCGCGCCCTGCTCAACGACGCGAATCCTCATCTGATTAACTTCTACAGATGGCTCAAGAGGGGACTGATCGCGGACATCGAGATGGTGAATGACGAACGCGCGTATTACCGGGCGCGGGACAGATTTAATGGCCTGCTCACGCTCGGCCAGGACGATTCTTCGGATGCCGCGTCATTGTTCTACTATCTGAATCGCACCGGCTACAACGGCCTTTGTCGATTCAACGGCTCGGGCGCGTTCAACGTGCCGTTCGGCCGCTACAAGACGATTACCTACACACGGGACTTCACGGGGTACTGTGACGCCTTCAAGACCTGGACGTTTTCGAATAGCGACATTGAAGCGGTTGCGTTGCGCGGCAACGATTTTGTCTATGCCGACCCTCCCTATGATGTGGAGTTTACGCAATACTCAACGGGCGGCTTCTCATGGCAAGACCAGGAGCGAACGGCCCTGTTCCTCTCACGGCATGATGGCCCGGTGATCCTGGTGAATCAGGCAACGGGACGCATAGAGCGGATGTATCGGAAGCTCGGCTTTTCGGTGGACTTCCTGGATGCCCCACGACGAATTAGTTGCACGGGCGACCGGACGCCAGCGAAAGAGATTATCGCGACGAGGAACCTATGACGCCCGGCCCTCTGCCGGGGTCGGGTTATGATTTTGTGCGGGACGGAGGGCATATGAAGCAGACGAGAATCGATCGCCGCGCGTGGATGTCGGGTGTGGGTGCGGCCGCCGCCGGGATGGCGCTCGGGAGCACACGCGTGGATGCCGAGGCTCCCGCGACGCCGCCTCAGGCCGCGCAGCCTGCCGCGCCGTTTCAGCCGGCCCGTCACGCGCTGGATGAGTGGTTCGACAAACTCCCCGGCACACATCGCGTGATTCTTGACGTCACCTCGCCCGAGGGGTCGACGTGGGGGATCGCCTACGCCACAAACATCTATAACGCGAACCGGACCGGCTATCAGATCGAGAATGCCGATCTGGCGATGGTGTTGTGCCTTCGCCACAACGCGACAGGGTTCGCCTTCAACAACGCCATGTGGGCGAAGTACGGCAAGCCGCTCGCAGAAGGGTCCGACTACAAAGACCCCACGGGCGCTGAGCCAAAGGCGAATCCGCGCAATACCGGCGAGCGCCCGGCGCTCGATGGCCTGATCAAGCGCGGTGCGCACTTCGCGGTATGCGGGTTGGCCACACGGCGCCTGGCCGGCATGATCGTCGGCCGGGGCGGTGATAGCGACGCGGTGTTCAAGGAATTGTCCGAGAACACCATTCCCAATGCGCACATCATGGCCGCGGGCGTGGTGGCGGTCACGCGTGCGCAGGAGTACGGCTACAGTCTCCTTCACGTCGGGTAATGGCCTCGGTCGCCGCGCCAACTGCCGGGCGGGCGCCGGTCGAGTCGCGCCTCGTCCACGCGCACGGGTTGGCCGCGCTCGGCACACTGCTGCTGTCGGTCACGTTCGGCATCATCATTTCGATCCAGTTGTGGGCGCCCGACCTCGGCGCGGATACCCCCTGGCTGAGTTGGGGCCGCCTGCGGTATGCGCACACGCAGGGCATCATGCTCGGCTGGCTCGCCAATGCATTTTTCGCATTCCTGTATCACGCCGTGCCGCGCCTGACCGGCCGCCCGGTCACGAGCCCTCAGCTGGGCCGCTGGCTCTTTGCGTTGTGGAACGTGGCGGTCATGTTGCCCGGCTGGGTGCTTGTGCTCTCGGGCGTCAGTCAACCGCTCGAGTGGGCCGAGTTTCCGCTGGTCGTTGACGTTGTCGTGGTCGTCGGCATCGTCATGGCCGTGGTGCAGTTTGTGCCGCCGTTTTTTTCTCGCGGTCTTGATTCGCTGTACGTCTCGAGCTGGTATGTGATTGGTGGCCTGGTCTTCACCGCACTCGCCTACCCGATGGGAAACGTCGTGCCGGAGTTTGTGCCCGGTGCAGCCGGCGCGGCGTTCAGCGGCCTGTGGATTCATGATGCAGTGGGACTGTTTGTTACACCGCTCGCGCTGGCGATCATCTACTACGTGATTCCAGCCGTGACCGGGAAACCGATCTTCAGTCACTTCCTGTCGATGCTCGGGTTCTGGCTGCTGTTCTTCCTGTATCCCCTCAACGGCACCCATCACTACGTCCTCTCGGTCATTCCGATGGAGACGCAACTGACGGCCATCACCGCGTCGGCGCTGCTTGGGGTCACCGTCATCATCGTTGTGGCCAACCTGCTCTTGTCACTGCACGGCGCCGGCGCGTTCCCAAGAGACGCCGGCCTGCGGTTTGTCGTGATGGCCACGCTGTTCTACCTCGTGGTGAGCATCCAGGGGTCGATGCAGGCGTTTATGTCGGTGAACGCGTTCGTGCACTTCACCGACTGGGTGATTGGGCATTCGCATCTTGCGATGCTCGGCTTCGCGACGTTTGCCGCTGCCGGCGGACTGGCGCACGCCTGGCCTCACATTCCAGGCGCACGCTACAACCCCAGGGCGATGACGTGGGCCTACTGGCTGCTCTTTGGCGGCCTGATGCTGATGGTGGTGGACCTCACGCTGGCCGGTCTCGTTGAGGCGCAGTTGTGGCAGATCGGCGCGCCGTGGACAAGTTCCCTCGACGCGGCCCGGCCGTACTGGATTGTGCGTACGGTGTCGGCGATTCCCATCGCGGCCGGATTCATCGCGTTCCTCGTGGGCCTCACCACGGGCCCACGCTCGCCGACTCGCACGGAGGTGGGCCCATGACCACTCAGCCGGGCCCCGTGCTGCGCATGTCGTATCTGGCGGCCAGCGTCGCAGGCGTGACATTTTTTCTGATGTCGGTGGCGTGGCTGGGCGTCTGGCCTGCGAGGAAGCTGGCCGAGCAGGCGCGTGTCATGGGACCCGAACACGCGCTCGTCCCTACCGCGAGCGAGGCGCGGGGGCGCTCCATCTACGCGCGTGAAGGGTGCGCCTACTGCCACTCGCAGCAGGTGCGATTCACCGACGCGGACGTCACAAGATTCGGCGCGCCCACCCTGGCGTGGGAGACACGGGGCGACACGCCCCACCTGATGGGCACGCGGCGCATCGGGCCGGACCTGGCCCGCGCCAGCGGCACCCGGCCTGAAGACTGGCACCTCGCCCACCTCTACGATCCGCGCTCGGTTGTGCCGGCGTCCGTGATGCCCGCCTATCGATATCTCTTTGATGGTGGGCCCGATCGCCCGCGCCAGTCTGCGCGCGACGTGGTGGCGTACCTCGAAACGTTGGGACGCGCGCGTGCACTGGCAGGACCTGAGGGTGAGGCGCGCGCTGCCACAGCCGCACATGGGCACGGGCCGCTGTCCGTGTCGGCGGCTTCCCTGAATGCGCATCCCGCCCGCACACTGCGGACCGGCGCCGTGCCCGCCCTGCCGCCCAACGGCGACCCGATTCTCGGTGAGGCGTTGTTCGCAGGCCATTGCGCCGCCTGCCACGGTGCAACCGGCGCTGGCGATGGTCGCGGATCGCTCAGCCTGCGTCCCCGCCCGGCCAACCTGACCCTCCACGCTTACCAGGCTGATCGCCTGGCCGAAGTCCTGTGGCACGGCGTTGCCGGCACAGCGATGCCGGCATGGCGCGACCGGCCCCTTGTGGAACTCTCGGCTCTTGTCGCGCACGTGCAGGGCATCTCAGTGCCAGGCGTGCCGGCCACGGCCGCCGACCGTGATCTCGGCGCCCGCGTGTACGCCACCAATTGCGCGCAATGCCACGGCATCGACGGCGACGGCAGGGGCACCGCGGCCGTCGGGCTGACCATTGCCCCGACGGATTTCACGCGCCAGACACCGATGTTCGATGAAGCCCTTCGGGTGCTGCGCAACGGGATTGATGGCACACCCATGGCTCCCTGGTCCCAACGCCTGCCCGCCGACGAGCTGACGGCCGTGGCCCACTACGTGCGCGAGTTCTATCGAGGCCGCCGTTGATTACCGACCTCATTGTGTACCTCTCGTGCGGGTTCACCGTCGTCTTTGTCGGCGCCTGGGCGCTTCGGCCTGACCTGCGCGCCAGGATCGAGCGACCGAAATACCTGTTCCTCGAGAATGTTCGACGCTACGATCGCACAGATGACTGACCAACCGTCCTTGCGCCCCGGCTCAGGCTGGACCGTCGTCGTGGCCGTGTCATCAGTGGTCGCGGTGATGGCCATCGTTGGTACCTGGTTTGTGATCAGCCAGCAACGGCGTCAGGTGCCTGACGACGTGCCGGCGCCGACCGAAGAGTACGGCCGGCGGCTGATGGCCCAGACGTCGTGGCTGCTGGGACCCGACAACCCGGATCCCGAGCGGCGGTTCATGAACAGCCGCCTCAACTGCGGGTCGTGCCATCTTGACACCGGCACACAGCCCGGTATGTTGTCGCTGACCGAGTCGTTTCAGAAGTATCCGCGCTTTTCTGGTCGCGACGGCAAAGACTCCGACCTCAAGGAGCGCATCGACGGTTGCATGGAACGCAGCATGAATGGCCGCAAGCTGCCGCGCGACGGCGTTGAGATGAATGCGATGGTCGCGTACATCCGTTCGCTCAACGATCAATGGATGGCCACCAGTCCGGCCCTGCGCGTCGTGCTTGAGCCGCCGACACTTCGAACGCCTGCGCGCGCGGCGTCGCCCGAGGCGGGGCAGAAGGTGTTTGAATCACGGTGCCGTGTGTGTCACGGCGGCGACGGCTTGGGCATGCTGGCGTCGCAGGATCCCCGGCGTGGTTACGTCTTTCCGCCGCTGTGGGGCGACGACAGTTTCAACAACGGGGCCGGCATGGCGCGCGTGCTGACGGCCGCGAGGTTCATCAAGGCCCGCATGCCCTTCGGTCGTCCCGATCTGACAGACGATGAGGCGTTTGATGTGGCGGCGTACTTGAACAGCCAGCCTCGGCCGCAGATATCCAGCAGCCACCTTGAGAAGGACTATCCCGACAGATCCACCAAGCCCGTGGATTCACCGTATGGCCCCTACGCAGACCCGTTCCCGGCCGAGCAGCATCGGTTCGGGCCGTTCGCTCCGATCGAGGCGTACTACAAGAAGAAATAGAGGCGTGTTATGCTTCCCGCCGAAGTCATGTTGGTCATTGCCGGTTGCCGCTCGTCCAAAGAGACGAAGTTCAAGCGGGTCTCGCCAAAAGCGGGTCCCGCGGGCGCATTGGCGGTGACGACAGTGGTCTGAAGAGACCGGCTCGGGAACACGAGCACCTGATACCCGCTGATGCGCCTCGCGCTCAGCGGGTTTTTGTTTTTGGGGAGACAACGGCCGTGACGAAGATCGACGTAGGAGTATTGGGCGCCACCGGCATGGTGGGGCAGCAGTTTGTATCGCGCCTTGAGCACCACCCGTGGTTCAACGTGGCGTGGCTGGCGGCGAGTGAACGCTCGGAAGGCAAGCGCTACGCCGAGGCATCAGCGTGGCGGCTGCCGGCACCAATGCCTGAAGCTGTGCGTCATTTGACCGTGGACGCGTGCGTTCCAGGCCGCGGCCCGAAGGTGGTGTTCTCCGCACTCGACGCCGGCGTGGCCGGCGAGGTTGAAGAAGCGTTCGCGCGTGCGGGCCACATCGTGCTGAGCAATGCGCGCAACCATCGGATGGACCCGCTGATTCCGCTGCTCGTCCCCGAAATCAACAGCGACCATCTTTCGGTGCTGGCCGAGCAGCGG
>CAZAZR010000130.1:0-11541 GCA_964489685.1 uncultured Solibacteraceae bacterium
AATGAAAGCCACGCTGCCCAAGCCGCCGGTCATCGAGCCCGTGAAACTCGATGTGCCCCCGCCGCCGCCCGCGCTTGTGGCCCCCGTTCAGATGGCCGCGGTCATGCCATCGGCCGGCACGTTGTCAGGGCTCTCGGCCGCGCCATCGTTGGGAGCCGGTACCGGCGGGGGTGGAGGAACGGGCGTGGGCACCGGTACGGGACCGGGCCGTGGGTCTGGCATTGGTGACGGCACCGGCGGCGGGTTCGGCGGCGGCGCGATGCGCCCGGGGAGCGGCGTGACCAATCCCACCATCCTTCGCCAGATCGATCCCAAGTACACGCCAGAGGCCATGCGCGCCAAAATTCAGGGCATGGTGGAACTCGAAGCCGTCGTGGGCACCAACGGTGTCATCACCGAGGTTCGAATCAGCAAGTCGCTCGATCGCGCTTTTGGTCTCGACGAAGAGGCGATGAAGACCGCCAGGCAATGGCTGTTCCGCCCGGGACGCTTCCAGGGGCAGGCCGTGCCAATCCTGGTGGTCATCCAGATGGAGTTTCGGCTCCACTGATCTCGCGCCCTCCCAAATTCAGCCGTTCGTCCCCGCCACACTGGCGCTCACCCCATCGTGCTTTCGAGCCGGGAGGCGTCGCGTAGCATGAGCGCTTGGAGGAAAACCTATGGGCCGGCGTGTGATTTTCGGGCTGTTGTTCGCGAGTGTGATTGGTGTGTCTCTCGGTGCGCAGACGCAGGCGCCTGCCGGGCCACCGACGTTTGAGGCACTGACGGCGCGTACGTGGAAGTCGCTCCACGACAAGATTCTGGTGATGGCCAAAGACACTCAGTTTCCAGATGAGAAGCTCGGGTCCAAGCCTCATCCCGACTCCCGGTCGGTCCTCGAGGAGTTTCGTCACGTGACGATCGGTCTCGAAATGTCCGCCGCGCAGCTGAGCGGCGCCACGTTCGACTACAATGCGCGGCTCAAGGCCGATGAAGGCAAGCCCGCCACCCGCGCGTCGGTCGTCGCCGAGATGGAACGCGCGATCGCCGCGTCCTACCCGCTGGTCCAGCAGTCGCCAAAGCCATCGCTCATCTTCTGGATCGATCATCAGGCGGAGCACTACGGCAAACTCGTGTCGAACTACCGCATGAACGGGATCGTGCCGCCCGTGTCGCGTCGCTGAGGGCGTGCGGCGGTCGCCGCCGCGGTCAGGCGTCTCGCGCGGGTGCGCGATCGAGCGCACGGCGGATGGAGGCCTTTATTTCTGCGGCGTCGACGGGCTTCGTGACACAGTCGTCCGCTCCGAGGTGTCGCGCCGTCAGTTCGTGGCACGCCGGATCGAGGCCACTCATCAGGATGATCGGAATGTCTGACGTGGCCGCGTCGCGCTTCAGTTGCCGGCACACCGCAAAACCGTTGGGCGCCGTCAGGTCGATGTCGAGGAGCAGCAGGTCCGGGTGTACGTGCCCGATAGCGGCGAGTGTGTCGCGGCCGGAGTGCGCAACCGCGACCTCGTAGCCGTCCGAGGTCAGCCAGCGTGTGAGCAGTTCGATGTTGGCCACATAGTCGTCTGCCACAAGGATGCGGCCGCGGGCGATCCCGGTGCCCATGTGCCCGGCCTCTGCAGGGGCCGGTGTGAGCGACGCCAACAGGTCCATGAACGCGGCGACGACGGCGGGATCCAGATGCGTGCCAGTAATCGCGCTGAGATGCGCAAGGGCCCGATCGTCCGGCCAGGCCGCGCTGTACGACCGCTGCGACCGGACGGCGTCCCAGATATCGACGACGGCGAAGATCCGGGCGGCCAGGGGAATCTCCTCGCCCTTCAGGCCGCGCGGATATCCGGTCCCGTCCCACTTCTCGTGGTGGCAGTACGGTATGTCCAGTGCGGTCCCCAGATACACAATGGGCGCCAACAGATCCCGCGCGAATGTCGGATGCCGCCGCATCACCTCCCACTCCTCGGAGGTCAGTGGAGCAGGCTTGCGCAGGATGCTGTCGGGAATCCCCATCTTCCCGATGTCATGGAGGAGTGAACCTCGCCGGATGGGCACGCATTGGGCCTCGCTGATGCCCATTCTCCTGGCCAGTCGCACCGTCAGATCGGTCACACGACGACTGTGTCCCTCGGTCTCACGGTCGCGCAGGTCGAGTGCGCGTGCCCAGCCCTCCAGCGTGGCCTCGTACGCAGCCGTCAGTTCCAGGACCGACTGCAGCTCTTGATCCCGCAGCGCGCGTTCGGCCGCATCCCGCGCGCGGCGAGTCTCGAAGTCCGCCAATTCGCGCCGCACCACCGGGACCAGGCGCGCAAGGTGCCCCTTGGTGAGGTAGTCGCTGGCGCCGGCCTTCATGGCCTGGACGGCCTGTTCTTCACCAATGGTGCCCGAGACGATGATGAACGGCGCGTCCACGTTCGAGGCCTTCAAGACGCTGAGGGCCGCGTCCGAATCGAACTGCACCATGGAATGGTCGGACACGACGATGTCACACGCCTGTCGCGACAGAGCCGCGTCCATCGCTTCGGCCGTGTCGACGCGCTCGTACGACGGCGCGTACCCGCCTCGTCTCAGTTCCCTCGCAAGCAGTTCCGCATCGTCCTCAGAGTCTTCGACGATCAGCACGCGCAAGGGAATGGGCATGTGCGCCTCTGGAAACCTACAAGCCGTTTTTCCTCGGCTGTTCGTTCAGGAGCAGCCAGTATAGGCCCAGCTGGCGCGCGGCTTCGACGAATTCCGAGAAGTCCACCGGCTTCCGGACGTATGAATTTACGCCCAATTCATAACTCTTCACAAGATCCTGCTCCTCTGCCGACGACGTGAGCACGACGACCGGCACCGTTCTGGTGCGCTCGTCAGCCCGAATCCGGCCGAGCACCGTGAGGCCGTCAACCCTTGGCAGCTTCAGATCCAGCAGCACCAGTGCGGGGCGGTCGTTGACCTCACGACCGGCAAACTGACCCGTGCCGAACAGGTAGTCCAGCGCTTGCACGCCATCCTCGGCGATGACCACGTCGTTGGCTATGTTGTTTTTCCTCAAGGCGCGCAGCGTGAGTTTCTGATCGTCGGGGTTGTCTTCGACAAGCAGGATGGTGCCATGTGTCATGACGCGTTGCTCCTTGTGCCGCCTGGCACGGTGAAGTAGAACGTGGCTCCGCGATCGACCTCGCCTTCGGCCCACACGCGGCCGTGGTGCCGATGAATGATGCGTTGCACCGTCGCCAGCCCGATACCGGTGCCGCCGAACTCCGCCGGCCGGTGCAGGCGCTGGAAGGCACCAAACAACTTGCCCACGTAGGCCATGTCGAATCCCACCCCATTGTCCCTGACAAAGTAGGCCGATTCGTCCCGCAGAACCACCTGGCCCACTTCGATCCGCGTCGCGTTTCTGGTGCTTGTGTACTTCCACGCGTTGTCCAGCAGGTTCTCCATCGCCGCGTGCAGGAGTACAGGGTCACCCACGGCCGACAGGTCCGGCGCAATCAAAAACTCGGCCCGGCGCTCCGGCTGTGACTGCTGCAGTTCGCCGGCGATCGTTGTCGCCATCCGGCTCAGGTCCACCCGCTCGGCGCGAAGGTCGGCCCGCGTCACGCGGCTCAGCCCGAGGAGTGCATCGATCAGCTGGCCCATGGTCGTCGCGGCGCGGCGGATGCGCATCAGGGCATCCTTCCCGTCGTCGGTCAGTTGCGGTGCGCAGTCCTCCTGGAGAACCTGGCTGAATCCGTCGATGCTCCGGAGTGGCGCCCGCAGATCGTGCGACACAGAGTATGCGAATGACTCCAACTCCTTGTTCGCAGCGGCAAGCTCAAGGGCCTGGCGGTGCAGGCTGGTGTTGAGCGTGGCCACCTCCTCCTCGGCTTGCCGTCGTTCGGTGATGTCACGCGCAGTGGCATACAAAAGGGCTTCGGTGGCGATGGGCTGGGTCATCCAGGACAGCCATCGCCACGATCCGTCTTTGCAGCGATATCGGTTCTCAAAATGAACTGTTGGTGCCCCCTGACGCAATTGTTCGAGCTCGGCGATCGTCGCGGCGCGGTCGTGAGGGTGGACGAAGTCCAGGAAGGGCCGCGCCATCATCTCTTCAGGGGTGTGGCCCAGGGTCTGTGTGAAGGATGGGCTCACGCGAAGGAAGTAGCCGTTCATGTCGGCGATCCCAAGCATGTCGAGCGACAGTGTAAAGAAGCGATCCAGTTCCGCCTGCGACTGTCGTCGTAACTGGGTCTCGCGCAGCACCAGCGCGAACGTGCCGACCAGCAGCAGCAGGGCCACGCTGGTGCCGATCGCGACAAGGATCCTGGCGGTAGCGGCCTCGCGTTGGGCGGCTGACGTGCGCTGGCTGAGCCGGGTCTCTTCCTCTGCTTCCATCGTCTGGATGAGGGCGCGGACTCGGTCCATGGTCGCCTTGCCTCCACCGCCGGGCACCAGGCGCTGAGCGGCGTCGAAGCCCTCGGTCCGACGCGCCTCGATGGTCCGTGACGCCGACGCAATCCGATCGGCGATCAGCGGCGCCAGTGCATCGCAGTTGGTCTGATGGCGCGCGTTGTCGGTGCTGATCGAGCAGAGGGCCTTGAGCTCGCGGCTGATCACGGCGCGCGCGGTTGCATAAGGCGCGAGGTACTCCTGGTCGCCCGTGACCAGAAAACCTCGCGTGCCGGTCTCCACGTCCTGGATCGATGAACGTACGCGAGCCAGCCCGTCCAACACGTGGTGCGCTTGCGACACTGTCACCACCGTGCGTTCCACGCGATCGAACTGGCGCCACCCGACCCAGGTCACGACGCCAAGCAGGATGAGTGCCAGCGCGAGGCCGGCGAGCAACACTTGCAATGGAGTGGGTCTCACCGGGTGTCGGTGATTGTTCCACTGAACGGCGTGCCGGGGGGGCGTGATCTGGTACTGTGCAACCGAGGACCTTTGATGCTCCAAACCTGGATCCACCGCATCAAGCCCGAGAAGGAGCAGCGCCTTCGGGCGTGGCTCGAAGAAATGCACGCGCGCGCCGATGCCGTGCGCGACTCGTTCGCCGCCGCGGGTGTTCGGGCCGAACAGGCATTTGTCATCTCGGATGGGGCCGGACCTCTGCTCGTCTATGTCAGCGAGGCAGCCGACCACGCGCAGGCAGCGCGCGCCTATGCCGCGTCGAGCCTTGCGATTGACGCCGAGCATCGCCAGGTCATGGACGAGTGCATCGAACGGACGTTGCCCGACGCGCCCCTCTTCGACGTCTCCGCCTAACCGTTAGACCAGCCAGACCGGCCCAGACCGGCCGCCAGGCACCGCAGGCGTGGCGTAGACTGGCGCCCATGCGTCCAGCGCTCCGCACCGAAGTGCTGGCCGGCGTCACTTGTGACGATGGCCTACATCGTGTTCGTCCAGCCGACCGTGCTCGGCGCCGCCGGCATGGATCCGGGCGCCGTGTTTATGGCGACCTGCCTCGCGTCCGCGATCGCCACCGCGCTCATGGGGTGGTGGGCCAACTATCCCATCGCCGTGGCGCCGGCCAGGGGCCACAACTTCTTCTTCGCGTACACGGTGGTGCTGGCCTCTGGCACGCCGTGGCAAGTGGCGCTGGGTGCGGTGGCGATTGCCGGCGTGCTGTTCATCCTCACCGCAGGGATCGGTCTGCGCGAACACGTGATCGCCGCGGTGCCCGAGTCGATCAAACACGGTATTGGCGTTGGCATCGGGCTGCTCATCGCGCTCATCGGCCTTCAGTGGGCCGGCATCATCGTTGATACACCGGGCACGATGGCGGGACTGGGCGACCTGACGTCTCCACCAGCGGCGCTGTCGGCCGCCACGCTGCTCTTCACCGCGGTGCTGATGGCCCGTGGGGTGAAAGGCGCACATCCGCTGGGGTGACCACGCCTCGGCCATTCCGGCGTTTCTCACGATCGTGACGATTCCTCTGGCCGTGAGTATTACGGACGGCATCGCCTTCGGATTTATTGCAGCGGCCGTACTGGCCCTGTCCACAGGGCGCAGGCGCAGCCTGCACCCCCTGGCGTACGTGTTCGCCGTTCTCTTCGTAATCCGATACGTCTTGATGTAGCGGCGTGTCAGGCGATGAGATACTTCACTCCGGCGTTGTTCGAGTTCCTGCGGGACCTGAAGGCGCACAACGATCGCGATTGGTTTGCGGCGAACCGGGATCGCTAGGTCGCCGACGTCGAGGAGCCCATGCTTGCGTTCATCGGTGACTTCGCGCCCCGGCGGCGCGTATCACTTGGAACGGCCGGCGCTGACGCGCATCCGGCAACGCATGGGTGCGTTGCCCCGCGAGTGGTCGGCCGCCCGCGCCGGCCTGGAGATTCTGGGCGACCAGTTGAAGCGGGCGCCCGCCGGCTTTCCGGCGTCACACGAACACATCGAGGACCTGAAGCGCCAGAACATCTATGTGATGACGGAGTTCACTGAACCTGACGTGGTGGCCGATGGATTTTTCGAGCGGTTCACTGATGCTTGTGCGCGTGTGGCACCGGCCATTGAGTTCCAGACACGAGCGCTGGAACTTCGCTGGTAGTGGGGAACTTGGGAACTGGTTTCGTAGCGCGGCCTGGGTCTCAAGGCCGCGTCGCTCGGCGCGCTTGAGACCCAGCGCGCCCTACGTACCGGAAAAAACAGAGTGGGGCGTGTCCGCCGTCGCTCCGGAGGAGCAATGGTGGAAAGTGGGATCTTCACTTTCGGATAGACTGCCCGGCGTGAAAGGCACCTTGGAGAAGACGGGCGGTTATCGGGGCGACGTGATGAACCTCCCGGTACGGGACCTTGCCGCCGCCTTGCCGTTCTACGAACGTGTCCTCGGTTTCAGCGTACTCGCACGCAGCAACGCGCCACACGCGTCCGCCGTGCTGGGGCGCGACCAGATGCAAATCGGCTTTGCCGAAAACGGCGGAGACCCTGCACAGGACGGGGCCTGGTTCCACGTGAAGGGCCTCGGCGCCTTGTTTGCGGAGTTCAACGCCAACGGCCTGGACAAGACCGCGTCCGAGTTCAGCGTCGAACAACGCGAGGACGGCGCGTGGCGGGTGTTCTTCGTTGTGGCCCCTGACGGGCTCTGCTACTGGTTCGGGGAGCGCGCTTCAGGAGCGCAGGCTCCCGGGAACGGCCTCTAATCGGCGCTGTTCATGTCCCTGCCCACCGGCGCCCGCGTCGGCGTCTATGAAGTGCATGGGAGAGGTGTATCGTGCGCGAGACACGCGATTGCGATGCGACGTCGCGATCAAGACCTTGCTCGTCGAGAACTCGGCCGACCCCGAACGGCGGCAGCGTTTCGAACGGGAAGCACGTGCGGTCGCCGCGTTGAGCCATCCCAACATCTGCGCCATTCATGACGTCGGCGCCAATGAAGTTCCTCGCCGCCCCCCGCACCTCCAGGCTCAGGTGCCGATGATCTTGACCAGCACCCGCTTGCGCCGACGTCCGTCGAATTCGCCGTAGAAGATTTGCTCCCACGGACCGAAGTCGAGTGCGCCCGTCGTGATGGCGACCACGACTTCGCGGCCCATGATCTGCCGTTTCAGGTGTGCGTCGGCGTTGTCTTCGCCTGTGCGGTTGTGCAGGTAGTGTGATGTCGGCGCGTGCGGGGCGAGCTGTTCGAGCCAGGCCTCGTAGTCGCTGTGCAAACCGCGCTCGTCATCATTGATGAACACCGACGCGGTGATATGCATGGCGTTGACGAGCACAAGGCCCTCGGTCACGCCGCTCTCCCGCAGACACGCCTCAACCTCGGGCGTGATATTCACGAACGCACGCCGCGTGGGCACCTCGAACCACAGTTCCTTGCGATAGGACTTCATGGGCCCGATCATCGCACGGGGGGTTCTACCAGAGGCGTGGCCAGTGGCGCCGGAGGAGATGGAGGGACCGCCGGCCCCGCACCTGTGACGTCTCATGCCCACGCGCCTGCGCCGGTTGAGGCCATCCCGACCTATAATCGCCTCAGAACGCTCTAATGGCTCTTCCACCCACACGTCCGATCGTGAACGCCGCCATCGTCGTATCGAGCCTCACAGACGTGTCGGACGAACGCGACTACTGGTGGCGACAGTCCCCGGACGACAGGCTCGGTGCCATCGAGACCATGCGCCAGACCCTCTACGGCTATGACCCGTCTCCAGGCCGACTTCAAAGACTTCTTGAGATTACTCAACGCGAATCGCGTTGAGTATCTCCTCATCGGCGGTTACGCGGTGGGGTATCACGGCTATCCGCGAGCCACCGTGGACCTCGACGTGTGGATCGCGAGAACTCCAGACAACGCCGCGCGCGTCGTCACCGCACTGCAGGCCTTCGGTTTCACGGATCCGGTGCTGACCCGCGATCTGTTCCTCAAGGCCGACCAGATCATCCGCATGGGCATACCCCCTTTTCGAATCGAAGTGTCCACGACGATTTCCGGCGTGGACTTCGCGACGTGCCATGCACGTCGTGTGGACGCCCTCATTGACGGCCTGCCGGTGCCCGTCATCGATCTTGTGAACCTGCGCCGCAACAAGAAAGCGTCAGGTCGATTCAAGGACCTTGATGATCTTGAGAACCTTCCGGTCGTGGACGACGACACACCGTCGTAGACGGTTGGCAGCCCCGATCGCTACCTGATTCGTATGTCCTGCCGCGCCGTCTTGGCGGCTTCGACCGTCACACGAAGCGAAGCGTCGTAGATCGACTCCAGGAATGCTCGTCGTCGAGGCTCATCGTCGTCCACGTCGTTGAGCGCGGCGAGACGATAGACGCCGGCAGGAAGATCGCGCGTGGAGAAGGCGCCGTCAGCGGCGGGGCGCATGATGCGCACCCGAGGTGACGCCGCGTGCCATAACGCGCGGTCGTCCGGAAACGCCACGATGAAATACTCCGTCGCCGCCGCGCCCGACTCCAGCGTCAAAGTGCCCGTCAATGCCGTCACCGCGGTCGTCAATACGACCTCCGCATTCTCAATAGAGCCTTCGGTGAACGTCAACGGTGCATCGCGCAGGTCGCGCCCCTGGTGGCGAATCGCTCCGAGCGTCCAGCCGCTGCCCACGAGCCCCGCAGGCAGCGTGACACGCACCTCATAGTTGTGCGGCTCGATGCCCGTGATCGTGAAGCGGCCATCGTCGCCCACCGGCACCTGACGGGAAGCCACAGCGCCAGCGGTGGGCTGAATGGTGACCGTCGTACCCTTCCATGACGGCGGAGCTGGTGCCGCATCCGCGCTCAACGTGCCGCTGAACACGAGGCCTGATTGGAGCGCCAGGGTGAGGCCCTCGATGTTCGCTCCCGCAATGGCGATCTCGGCCACAGCCCACTGAGTCTGCGCTTCCGCCAGAATCTGAGCCGTCCCCCCATCGGGACGCAGCGTCACACCCCCGGCTCGTGTCCGGATGCGGTAGAGGCCTGGGCCGAGACCGGCAATCGTGAACTCTCCACGTGCGTTGGGCCTAATCACTTTCGGCGCCAACGTCCCGATGGCAGGCAGTGGTGGCCCCACTAGTTCGACCGACATGGCGATGGCCTGGGCCGGCGCACCGCTCGCGCCAATCAACGTCCCCGAGATCGTCGCCATCGGCACAGGCGCCACTGTGAAGCCAAGGCCGTCTCTCACCTCGCCTGCCTTGACGGTCAGCGGCATCGCGTCGTTCACGATTGGGGTGCCTGGGAAATACGTGGGCGCGTACCCGACCACGGCCACCGGCGGGGCAGCGGATGTTGCCGGCCGCTGAATCTCTCCGCGCCCGAACCCGGGCAGGGCTGCGATCACATACGTGTCTGGCATCAGTCCGAAGATGCGGAACTCACCGCGATCGTCAGTCTGAAACTCCCGAGGGGGAGCGATGGCCACACCGCCTGCCGTCGAGAGCCTCGACGGGATCGCCATGACCTGGGTGTCCGGTAGCGGCTCGCCGTTTTCCAGTAAAAGCCGGCCAGCGAGGACCGCACCTCGTGGCAGCATGACGCGCAAATCTCGAATCGCCTGGCCCTCGTTCACGACAAGCACCGTGCCTGGGCGACCGGGCCGACGCGCACCATAACTCATCGTGAGGTGAGCGGGCTTCTGCGCCTGCAGCGTGTACCGGCCGGCGCGCAACGCGGCGATCGCAAAGCGCCCTTCGTCATCGGTGATGGCGCTCGCCGTCTGGAGTCCATCGCTCGAAGCCATGGTGACGACCGCGCGCCGCACGGGCGTATGCGCGTCGTCGCCAAGCGAGACGAGGCCGGCCACCGAGGCCGTGCCGATCCGGGTCGGCGCAGTGGTGGGCATGTCGCGTTGCGGCTGTTGCATCCCAGCCGACATCACAACGAGCACGACGACGAGTGCGCGAATCATCGCGCCCCGCCGATCACGCGCAGGTCCTGCATGAGAGTGGAATTCGGGCCCAGCGTCACACGCGTGGCTCGCCCCGCGATGGCCTTCATGAACGCCGGCTCACTTCCACGGGCCCGGTCTTCGATGGGGACCGCAGCCATGAGGTACTCGCCCGGGAGCGTGCCGCGCAACTCGTAGGTGCCGTCAGCTCCGGTGTTTGCCGTTCGAAACCGGGCCGCGTTCATGCTGGTGGGGCCCCAGGCCGCAGGCGAGGCGGGAAAGAGAATCACCGCGGACTCGGCCGCGGCGCGACCATCCGTGTCGCGGACCGTCCCGCTCACTTTGTTGACCCGTGTCGTCATGCGCAGCACGATGCCCGTCACGGGCCCATCACCCGAGACCTCGAGTGGGGTGTCGAGGATGTCGCGGCCATCCCAGGTGGCAGCGGTCAACGCGTGATCGGAACCCACCCGGGTCTCCACCAACGAGTAGCGGCCGGGTTTGACGTTGTCGAGAATAAACGTGATTGGTGTGGTGGCACCACCCGGGCGTGGAAAGTTCGGAACCCCCACGTAGGGGCCCAGGGTAATGTCGCCATCAGCCGGTTCGAATCGCACCAGGAACGGTTGCGCGCCTGCAGGCGGCACCTCAGAGCCGTCCCACTCCATGTGCCCGGAGACGGTGGTGGCCGGGATCACCGGGACGACAAGGCCGGTGAGGGGGCGGGCACCAACGCTCACGTCGAGCCGGCCAGTCACGTCGGGCCCCGGCATGCTGTTTGAGTTCAGCGTCATGCCGTTGTTGCCGGGCAGGTTGCTGAATCGCATCCAGAAGGGATTGCCTCCCGCGGGCATCAGGGCCTCCCGAGTGCCGAACTGGTTGACTTGGTACTCGGCCACCGATCGGCTGGCGACGATGATGTAGTGGCCTTCCGGGATTCGCTGAAAAGTGAAGCCACCCGCAGCATCAGCCTTCGTCACTCCGGCGTCGCCGGCAAGGCCAGCCAACTCACTGCCGACGGGGATGATCCGCACAGGAACGCCGGCGATGGCCGCTGGGGGGCCGACAATCGTGCCCGACACCGACACAGATGGCAGCGGCGTCATCTGCACATCGACACCCGCACGGTTCTCGGCGAAATTCACCACGATGGGGTCGGCATTCGTGAGCGTGCGCGACGCGGGGTGGAACACCGACGCATAGACCGAGCCTTTGTCGTCGGGTGGCGGCACCGCGAAGTAGCCAGTCACGACACCGGAGCCATCGGCGACGCGAAGAAC
>CAZAZR010000131.1:0-11430 GCA_964489685.1 uncultured Solibacteraceae bacterium
GTCGCCGTGTGAGCCGTGGGTCAACATCGAGTGGCATGCTGCGCGATTATAGTCGCCATGTCGTGGCCGCACGTGGCGCACCCGACGTGGGTCCCTCGACACCCGCCCCGACAGTCGCTTAGAATGCCTCATCCTTCGATGCTGACCCTTCGACGTCGTCCGCAGTTCTGGGTCGCCGCCTGGCTGATCTTCCAGGGGTCCGCTCTGTACGCGCTCGTGCCGCGCGATTGCTGCGCTGCGCACCGCCACGGCGGCGACCACCAATCCGCCGCCCATCAGCCGGTCCCGGCCGAGGCCAGCCCGGCACCTTCTGCACATTCCGACGACCACGCGCACGTCGGGCATCAGATGGCGCCCGCCCCTGAGCCTGCGAACGCCGACCCGGCGCCGGTTCGCGGCTGCGTGATGCGCGGCACCTGCGACGGCCCCATGGCGGCCGTGCTCGCGGTCCTGTCAACCCAGGGTGTGCCACCCATTGACGCCTTCCGCCTTGTTCAAGAGTCCACCGCAACACTCGTCGCAGGTGCGGCCCATGAACACCCGACCAGCCGCCTCGCTTCGCCCGAACCGCCACCACCCCGCGCCTGAGAACCGCTCACATCGTCTGGCCCAGGGCACACGTGTGCCTTGGGTCTCTTCTGTGATCGTTTCTTTTCGTGGGAGGTCCCGCCGTGAAGTTCCTGAAGGTACTCGTAATGGCGAGCTGCGTGCTCGCATCTTCTCATCTCGCGTTTGCTCAACAGTCAGTGGATTACGCCAGTGTCAGTGGTCGCGTGTCTGATGCTTCTGGCGCCGTGTTGAAAGGCGCGCAGATCGTCGCTCGCCATACAGACACCAATGTGACCGGCACCACCCTCACGGACGACGAAGGTCGATTCCGGTTCCCGTACCTGAAAGTGGGCCCGTACGAGATCACCGTGACCCAGCAGGGCTTCAAGGCCGACGTCCGACAGCTGACGCTCACGTTGGGTGCGGCGTTCGAACTGCGGGTATCGCTTGCGGTCGGCGGGGTCGACACCAGCGTCAGCGTCACCGCGAACACCACGGTGCTGGAAGCCGCACGGAGCCAGATCGCCGGCACGGTCTCTCAGAGCGAGGTGCAGAACCTGCCGCTCAACGGGCGCAACTTCCTCGAGCTGGCGCTGCTGATTCCGGGCGTCTCACCCACGAACGTGGCGAGCACGCAGCTCTTTCCAGAAACGTCGGCCGTTCCCGGCGTCACGCTTTCTGTTGGCAGCCAACGCAACCTCTCCAACAACTTCATCGTTGACGGCCTCTCGGCGAACGACGACGCCGCCGGATTGAGCGGCATGACCTACGGCGTTGATGCGGTCGGGCAGTTCCAGGTGGTGACCTCGGGCGGGCAGGCCGAACTGGGCCGCGCGCTCGGCGGCTACATGAGCGTGGTGACGCGGAGCGGCACGAACGTGCGACACGGCACGGCGTACAACTTCTTTCGCGATGATGCTCTCAACGCGAAGAACGCCTTGTCGGGAACCAAGCTGCCGATGCGGCAGTGGCAGTACGGCGCGAGTCTGGGTGGACCGGTGGTCGAGAATCGGACCTTCTACTTCACGAATGTGGAACAGCGTCGGCTCAACCAGACCGGCCTCGTCACGATCTCACCCGCCAATGTCGCGGCAGTGAACGCGCGTCTCGCGGCTGTGGGTTATCAGGGGCCCTTCGTCACGACCGGCGAGTACCGGAACCCGGTCAACTCCACCAATGTTCTGGCCAAAGTCGATCACCAGGTCAACAGCCGGGATCAGCTGGGCATTCGTTACAGCCGCTATGGCGTGACCTCCTCGAACTCCCGTGGCGCCGGCGGCCTCAGCGCTCCGAGCGCGTCGCAGGGGCTCGCCAACGTGGACCAGGGCGTCGCGGTGAGCAACACCCTGGTGATCAACTCGAGAACTGTGCTTGAGACGCGGGCACAGTTTGCGCACGGCAATCTCGAGGCCGGCCCGACGGACGCCGTGGGACCAACGGTGAGCATTGCCGGCGTTGCGTCGTTTGGCCGGCTCTCCACAAGCCCGCTCGGGCGCGTGAACAGTCTTTACCAGGTGGTGAACAACCTGTCACACCAGGCGGGCGCCCACGCGCTGAGGGTTGGCGTTGATTTTCTGTACAACGACGATCGCATCAGCTTTCCCAGGGCGGTCCGTGGGTCGTACACGTTTTCATCGCTCGCGAACTTTCTGAGTGGTGTCTACAACAACGCCGGATTCACACAGACGTTCGGCGAGACCGACGTGTCGCAGGCGAATCCAAACCTCGGCGTCTACGTTCAGGACGAATGGAAAGTCCGCCCGCAAGTGACGGTGAATCTCGGCGTGCGGTACGACCTGCAGGGCCTTGAGAGCATCACGACCGACCGGAATAACGTGTCGCCGCGCCTCGGCGTGGCGTGGTCGCCCTTTAACTCGGGCCGCACGGTGGTGCGCGCGAGCGCGGGCCTCTTCTACGACCGTGTGCCCCTGCGCGCGCTCGCGAATGCCCTGCTCTCGGCGAACAATACGACCGACCTGGCCAATCTGCGCCAGCTCGCGCTGAGCTTGTCGCCCTCGCAGGCCGGCGCTCCGACCTTCCCGAACATCCTGCCCAACGCGCTTCCGTCGGTCGCGCTCGTCAACCTGACCACGATGGACCGCAACCTCCAGAACGGGTCGTCGCGCCAGGCCAGCGCCGAAGTCGAACACCAGCTTCGCCAGGGGACCACCCTCAGCGTCGGATACTCGTATGTGCGTGGACAGAACCTGCTGATGTCGGTGAACCAGAACGTGCCGACCTGTGTCGCGGCCGGCACCAACAACGGATGCCGGCCCAACGCCACGTACGCCAACAACAGTCAGTATTCGTCCGTGGGCGAATCCAATTATCACGGACTGCACCTCTCGGTCCTCCAGCGATCGGAACGCTGGGGTGACTACCGGGTGTCGTATACGTTGTCCAAGTCGATGAACAACCTGGGCGAGTTTTTTTTCAGCGGTCCGATCGACCCGTTCGACCTGGCGAAGGACTGGGGACGCTCGGACGACGACCAGCGCCATCGGTTGACGGTGAGCGGTGCCGTGCGGTCGCAGGGTTTCCAGTTGAGCGGATTGCTGCAGACGTACTCGGCGCTGCCCTTCAACATCAGCTCCGGCGTCACGACGCTGCAGGGCACCGCCGGACGGCCTCTTGTCAATGGCGAGTTCATCGAGAGGAATGCGGGCATCGGCAGCGACTTCCTGAGCCTGAACCTGCGTCTCAGCCGCGTGTTTCAGGTGACGGGCCGCGTGGAGGTTGAGGGCCTGGCCGAAGGGTTCAACCTGACGAATCGGCGCAACACGCTCACACGGAATACGAACTTCGGCGCCGGGGCCTACCCCACAAACCCGTCATCGACGTTCGGCCAGATCACGGCCTTGCAGGATCCGCGGTTGTTCCAGTTTGGCCTGCGAGTGAGGTTCTGATGGCCCTACGGCGCGTCATTGCGTGGGTCGGCGTCTGGGTCGGCGCGGCGGCACTCGTGGCCGCCGTGTCGAGCCTGCTTGTGGTCTCGCGCCCGCCGGCACCCACCACACTGGTGTCTATCGGTGTGGCGGGACGGGTAAACAGCACGCCCTGGGTGGCCGCGACGGGCTCGTTTGTGGCGGTCGTCTGGGGCGCATCGGTCACCGGCGCGACCGATGTGTTCGTCGCGGTCAGTCGTGACGCCGGACAGACATTCAGTGAGCCCGTCCAGGTGAACGCCGTCCAGGGCGAAGCCAAGCTCGGCGGCGAGTTTCCACCGCGGGTGGCACTGGTGTCGCGAGACGGGGCCTCCGACCCAGAGATCGCGGTGCTGTGGACCGCGCGCGGAGACACCACTGCGATCAAGAGTGCGCGATCGCGCGACGGCGGCAGGACGTTCGAGACGCCGGTCATGTTGCAGTCACCCGGCGCACCGGGCCAACGTGGCTGGCCGGCGCTTGCACTCGACCAGCAGGGCACGGCCCACGCGATTTGGCTTGACCATCGCGGCATGGCCGCTGGCGCAACGCACGCGCCGCATCAGAAGACCGATGCCGTGTACGACGGCGTGGCCATGGCTCAGAAGTCAGGCCTGTACTACGCGAGCACCGGCAACACGCCGGCGTCCGAACGCGAACTCGCAAAAGGCGTCTGCTACTGCTGCAAGACGACCCTGGTCGTCGCACCTGATGGGGCGATACATGCGGCATGGCGCCACGTGTACCCCGGCAACCTCCGCGATATGGCATCGATCGTCTCGCGCGACGGCGGCCGGACTTTTTCGGAAGCCGTTCGCGTCAGCGAAGACGGCTGGGCCATCAGTGGGTGCCCGGACGACGGGCCCGCGATGGCGGTGGATCAGATGGGGGCGGTGCACATGGTGTGGCCAACGACCATCGACGGGGCTGAACCCGAAGGCGCGCTGTTCTACTCGTCGAGCCCTGACGGCGTGAGGTATGCGACACGCACCCGCGTGCCCACGCTCGGCCAAGGCAAGCCGACACATCCGCAGATCGTGGTCAACCCCAACGGCAGGATGATGGTGGCCTGGGACGAGTTCACAGACGGCATGCGCGTGGCGATGGCCCGCGAGGTGAAGGTTCGGCCGGGCCAACCCGTCGCGTTCGGACCGGTAGTCCGGCTCACGCCGGCGGGTCCATCCACGTATCCCGTGCTTGCCGCTACCAGCGCGGGCATCCTTGCGGTATGGACCACGGGTGGTGACGCACCAGCCGTTGCGGCGCGCACCATTCCCTGGCAGTAGTCAGCCGCTGCCGGTCGCGCGCGTGAAGCCCAGCGCCTACGGCTTGCGCACGTAGGCAGGTCAAACGACACCGACCAGGTCTTGCCGCCGTCGGTGGACGTGTGCCCGAGTTGCCGTACCTGATTTGGCCCCTGATTGAAGAACGTCATCCGGATTTTGTTGGTCGTGCCGAACTGATCCGCCTCGTAGTACAACGCACCGTCCTCGCGAACATTGCCGATGTAGTGCGTCAGGGTTCCGCGCGAATCCACCCAGTACTGCTCCCATCGCTTCAATGCGGTGTTGTAGATATTGAAGCTCTTGCCCTCGCCGGGCGACCCCGACACGAGCCAGTGCTCCTGAATCACGCAACCATCCAGCTGCTTCTCAATCACACTGGACGCCCCGGTCCCGATCGGCCCTCGCGTCGATCCCGTCGGCTGCACGTCCCACTGCCCAACCCAGAAATCAAAGGCGCGGAAATTCGGATCGCTTCCGCACGGATGGGCGTTGGTCTGCACCCGGCGCTCAAACGCCTGGAAACGCGCCTGCCCACGCAGCGACTCCAAGTCGGGCATCTGCAGGACCGCGGTATTGGCAAAGCCTGCGGCCGCCAGTCGCTCCAGTCTCGACAGGGCCTCCTCGACCTCGCCCGCGCGAGCTTCGGCGCGCGCGAGGCGAAAGCGCACCTGGTTCTGCGGCTGATAGCCCTGAAGGTCGGCACGCGTCAGCGCGGCGGGCCAGTTCGATGCGGTCAACATCGGTAACGGTAGTGCGGCTTCCAGCCCCCCGGCAACCGTCCGGTTCCGGGCGCGGGCCGACTGGGGATGGCCGCGCAGGATCCAGGGTCCAACCGCAGGTTCACTTCACGGTTCCGCAATCCGCGCCGAGCCATTTCCCGGTCATGTCGATCGTCACGCTCATTTCCGTGCCGCGTGTCGTGGTGGTAGACGTGACTGTGCCGGTAAAGGCCGTCGGCGACTGCGCCTCGGTCCGGGAAACAGACCTGGACGGGTATTCGCCAGTGCAAATCATGGTGTTCGCCAGGACCTTGGCCGTGTTCGTCTGCATCGACTGCTGACACGTCGTGCCGGGTCGCTCGGGGGGCTGTGCGGTGACGAACTGTTCCGGAGTAAAGCAGGACTTCAGGACGGTGGGTTTTGGCATTGCGCCAGCCATCGCTGCGGCGATTTGCGCCTGCTGCTGCGGTGACATCTTGCTCGTGTCCACACCGGGAATTCCACTCATCTTTGTCGTGGACGTGACCTCCCACAACCCCATTCGAATGCTGAGCAACGGCCGCGCCGGCGTCTGCGCCATAAGAACAGCCGTGAACGAAAGGGCGAACATCGCGGATCCGAGCGAACGCACATCTGTCGTCATTGGGGCTCCTGCAGGAAAGGTGGTGTGAACATTGTAGTGCGTGACACTGGTCACGGCGTGGTCGTGAACGCGTGGTCGCGATCCGTTCAGCGCCGGCCGTCAGCGTCGGCGAACATAGACGGGATTGGAAATTGCAGTGATCCCGAGGTCGTCGCGCAGCCGCACGTTGATCCAGTCGTTGGGAGCGACCTGGAGCGGAACGGTCACCGCCATGGAGTCGCCGGGCACGGTCCGGATGGCGAGGATCACGCCATTCTTCACCACCTCCACCTGCTGCCCTGTCGCACCTGCCGTTTCAATGCGCAGTGTTCCCTCACTGGGCTCGGTGAGCCGGAGTGTGCCGCCCATGACGACGGACTGCCCGGCGCGACCAATCGAGATGTCCACCGACGGCCCCTCCGGGCCCCGCGTCCGGATGTAGACGCGTCCCGACCGTACACCGTCAAGCAGAGCCGTCTCGGACAGCCCGGTCGCGAAGACGACGGTGGTCGGCGTGGCAAGCCGGGTACGGTCCGACCGGACCGCATGATCATCACTGCCGCCAATCGCGGTCACGCGATGGCCCTCATTCAGGCGCGCCTGCCAGAATCCAAGGCCCGCGGTGGGTCCTTCCACGTTGGTGCCATTTACGACTTCCATCACCTCGATCCGTGACCACGGCGTCCCAGGCGCATCCCAACCACACCCGGTGCACCTGTCTCCGGTCTCGCGACCCGGATGGTTGATCGAGAGCAGTCCGCCAGCGGCCGCAACGTCGTCCACAACGTGAGTGATCGTGCGACCACCAAAACCCAGGCGGAAGTCGATGAAGGCACTGGTGCCGTACACATTGGCATGTCCGTGGAACGTGGTGAGTTCCTGACCACGCACCAGCAACAGGTTCGGAACCGTCTCCTGGAGTGCGGCCATTTCGCCGTGATGGCTCGTCGTGTTGTGGTCGGTCACCGCCACAAAGTCCAGCGCGCGAGCGCGGGCGGCCTCAACGATCTCCCATGTGTGACATCCCCGCGTCTCACTCGGGGCCTCTGGATTCAGGCAACCGAATCCGTCGCTGTGCAACGTGTGCGCATGAAAGTCTCCTACAAGCCACCGTGGCGCGGGCGCAGTTGGCTCGAGTGGCGATCGGGTCGCGGCCGCTGAAGACATGGTGACGGTAACCTTCCACTCGACCCGAGTGGACGTACCGAGGGCTGGGATGCCGAGCGAGACGCGCCACCGCCCCGCAGGCAACGGGCCGTCGTGGTACGACGCCGCCGCATGACCATCCGCAATATAGAACGTCGTCTTGCTGAAACGACTGGTGCCGCGGAAGCGGACCGGATCAAACACGCCGACCTCGAGCTGTGCGCCGACATCCTTGTGCGAATGTGTGAAGCTGAAGTCGAGCCGGGTCGTTCCGGCCGGCACGTCAAAGCCGTGCTCCTGGTAGGTCCCCTTGTCGGACAGACCGACCACTCCGTTGAGAACGACGTTGTGGGGCCCGGCGGACGTCACCATCGGTGACTGGGCCAACAGCACAAGCAGCAACCACATCATACGATCTCGCGCTTTGATGACTTCTCCGGCACGGCCTCGGCCTTGGAACCCCAGCCCGCTCGACGTCGTGATGCACGTCGCGCGCGCTGGGCTCCAAGCGCGCGGCCGCTAGAAATGCAGCCGGAACGACACCTGCATCTGCCGTGGATCACCCGCCAGCGTGGAAATGGTGCCCACGTTGGTAGCAGTGATGTTTGAATTCGGGTTGCCGAAGTTCGCGCGGTTGAAGACGTTGAACATGTCCCAGCGCAGCGACGCCGCGTACCGGTCGTTGAACATGAACTTCCGCTGCACGGTCAGATCAAGCGCCACGTAACCGGATCCGACCAGGCTATTTCGCTTGGTGTCGCCAAACACGCCGGCGTTGACACGCGTGAACGCTCCGGCGTTGAACCAGCGGTCAACCGTCTTGTCGCCGTTCGGATCGCCCGTCTGGTTGGGCATCCACGTCGCGCCTTCAAGCGTGCCCTGCGTCACCGTGAACGGCCGGCCCGACCGCGCCGTATAGATGCCGCTGACCGTCCATCCACCCAGTACCGCGGCACCCACACCGTCCTGCAGGTATGGTTTGCCTGTACCAAATGGCAGCTCGGCGACGAACGTCGCGACAAGGCGATGCCGGACGTCAAAGTCGCTCGGCCCCTCCCACGCCTCGAGGTCGTTGGTGTTCTGCTGGCGGCCTGAGCTGGCTGCGAGGTGTTCGGGAGCCTGGTCACGCGCGTCGCTCAGCGTGTATGAAAGGCGCGCGGTATAACCATCTGAGAACCGCTTCTCTGCCGACAGATCCATGCCGTAGTAACGCGACGTGCCGCTCTGATCCCGCCACTGGATGTGCGAGAAGTTCGGGTACGGACGCGCGCCGTTGCCGCTCGCGGGCTGGTTCAGGTTGCGAAGGACCGCGATGTCCTTGCCGAAGTTGCCGACAACATCCACCGAGATCGCGACGTCGTGTCCGATTTGGCGCTCGAGGCCCGCGGACATCTGCTGGAACATCGCGCTTCCGCCGTCGGGGTTCGCCGCACGAATCAGGAGGCGGCTCAGGACGATGTTGTTCGCATCGAGATAGTTCGGCGGGAATCCGTCGCGCAGGAACAGGACGGGTGTCGTGGTCGAGGTGGTCGTCTGATTGATGTTGCGCAGATTCGGTGGGTTCAGCGCGAGCTGATCTTCGGAACCGATACGATCCAGGCTGTTGTAGAAGATCCCGTAACCGCCCCGCACAATCGTGTTCGAGTCAATCTGGTAGACCAGGCCCACGCGCGGCGCAACATTGTTCCAGTCGGGCTTGACCAGCGTGCGGTCGTGAAGCGAGCCGTCAGACGCGAATACCAGGCCACCGGTCGCCGGATCGAAATTCGCCATCCGGTTGTCCTTCTCGTACGACGGTGTCATGAAGTCGTAGCGCACGCCCAGGTTCAGTGTCAGGTTCGAGTTGATGCGCCAGTCGTCCTGGAGGAAGTACGCCATGGCCCAGCGGCGCTGGTTCACGACGTTGACGTTCGACAGTTCTGCACCGCGCGCGTAGCCGAGCAGGAAGTCAGCGAACGCGTGGCCCGTGAACTGCCCGGTGAAACTCAGGTTGCCGCGCGTGGACGGCACATCCAGGTACTGGTTGTTCATGGGCGCCATGATGTCGGCCCCGAACTTGAGTTGATGGTTACCCGAGAGCCAGGTGGTCGTGTTCAGGAACTGGAACTGATTCGTATGCTGATACTTCGGCATGAAGTTCGGCGAGCCGAGCCGCGCGTGGCCCGTAATATCGATCCCCACAATGCCACCCAGCACCGCCGGGTTGGCCGGGACGCCCTTGAAGCCTATCTGCGCCAGGCCGTCGTTGCCGAACGGGTCCTGCTGGCCATCGGATTCGCCGTTCGCCCAGGACGCGCGGAACTCATTCACCAGCGACTCTTTGAGCACGCGGGTCCAGCCCGCCACCACGCTCTTGGACTTGAGGAAGTTGCGCCCCCACGCCGATGTCGAGGTCCCGTCGAGCACACCGCCAAGGAAGCCAGGCACGAAACGGAGCCGGTCTGTGTAGATGAACCGGGCAAACAGGCTGTCATTCGTGCCCGCTTTCAGGTCCACGCGGCCCAGATACCGTTCGCCCTCGTCCTGCACGTTGGGCTGGATGACGTAGTTGGTCGATCCGGAGGCGTTCGGGGAAGGCAGCAGCCCGAGGATCGCGGCGGCCACCGGGTCGATGCGATTGTTCGGGATCGTGTTATTCGCGAAGTTGACGCCGGTCAGCGGGTCTTTGATGGCCGACGTGAACACGCCGCTTCGCTGCGCGTCGGTCATCACCGTGCTGGCACGCAGTACGCCCTGTTGGACACGGGTGCCCTCGAAGTCCGCGAAAAAGAACGCGCGATTGCGCACCAGAGGACCGCCGATGTTGCCGCCGAACTGCTTCTGGTCGTTCTTCGCTTTGTCGAGATTGGCCTTCTCCGCGAAATAGTTCTTCGCGTCGAAGCCCTCGTTGCGCAGGAAGCCGTAGACCGTGCCGCCGAATCGGTTCGACCCTGACTTGGTCGTCACCACGATGGCGCCGCCGGCCGCCCGGCCGTATTCGGCCGTGAACGGGCTTGTCACTACTTTGAACTCACCGATGGCGTCAATCGACGGCCGGGATACCTGGGTGGACAGTTCCTGCACGTTCGTCGAGATCGAGTTGTTATCCACGCCGTCGAGCATGAAGTTGTTCTGGAGGGACCGGTTGCCGTGGATGCTCACGCCTCCCGTGCGGCCGGCGTGGACGTACAGTCGCGGTTCGTCGAGCAGCGCCACTGGCCCTCGAGCGGCAATCGCCGCGACGACCGGCGTGTCGGATCCACGTCGAAGCGGCGGAAAGGCGGGCACAATCGCCCTTCGTGCGAGCAGGGAGTGCTCCCAGAGCCTGGGGGCCGTCCAGGCGACCTGATCGAGCCGTGGCCTCCATAACGTTTCGCGAAACAGCACGCACGCGTCCGTGTCCACTGCCGCCGCTGCGGTCATCTGCATCGCGATCCTGCCCGGATGCGACAGGTCGTCGTCATCCCACTGACACATCCAGTCGCCGCGGGCTTCTGCCAAGGAACGATTCCGCAGTGTGCCGATCGGCGTGCAGGACCGGCCCAGCCGGATGTGACGAATCCTTGGATCCCTGAGCCCTTCGAGGTGCCGGGCGAGGTCCGTGCCCGCCCCATGATCCACGATCACCAGCTCTCGATGGGGCCAGGTTTGTGCGCGGAAGCACTCGATGGCCACCATGGCGAGGCGCGGCCGATTCCGAGTGATCATGAGGGCAGACACGAGCGGAGGACGTCCACCCGGTTTCGCAGCCAGACGTGCGGGCAGCCAGTAGGCCCGCTCCACGCGCGAGTGCCGCCACACGAGCAGAGGTGACCGCGTGGGCAGCACGGCGGCGTGGAGGAGTGCGGCGACGGGGAGGCGAGGCACGTGGTTCCTGGACCCTGATGGTCGGTGGGCCAATCCTATCCAAGTTGCGGGCGTCTTGTCCTTATCCGTCGCGGGGGTAGTGGCGACAGGCCAGGCGCTCGGGTTCTTGGGTCGATTTCCGAAGCCACACGCGAGGCGCCGAATGGCCCACGGCGTCGGCTGGCACCTACGTGTCGCGGTCTTCTCGCGCGATCAGCCCGGCCAGGAATCGGCATGGTCGTGCGTGCCCGCAAAGTCCTCGAGTGGCGCGTGAGTCAGCTCGGTCGCCGGCAGCCCCTTGGCGCGTCTTCGCTCGCCAAGTGCTCCGTCGCCAGCGTCGGCCCGAACCGCACGCCGAC
>CAZAZR010000132.1:0-11417 GCA_964489685.1 uncultured Solibacteraceae bacterium
CGTCAAGCACGGCGCGACCACTGGGAGTGGTGTAGTCGAGCGCCACACTCTCTTTGTTGCGGTTGATACTCAGGTAATAGGCACTCTCGCCCTCAACAAAGGGCGGGCCCCATGCGCGGGTGTCGTCGCCCCGCCGCGGGTGCTCGATCTTGATCACGCGCGCGCCCATGTCGGCGGCGAGCATCGTGCAATACGGGCCCGACAACACACGCGTGAGGTCGAGGATGGTGACGCCCGCCAGCGGACCGGCGCCCGAATCGACCTCAGAGGTCGTTTTCATCGCGGCCCTCGGGCAATCGTCATCAAATCTGCAAACAACGCATACGCGGTCTTCTCCAGCCCGCCATCCCGCTGCGTGACCACGACACGCCCAAGAATATCCGTGTCGATCTCCAGAGCGTTCGCCTGTCCTTCAAGGCTTCCGAGCGGATCGCTCGCGTCGAGCGTTTCGAGTTGCACACTCGCGGTCACGCCGTACTCAATTCGCGCGGCTCGGCCGACCAGTTTCACGCGGCGCCCCTCGGCGACCGCGCCCAACACTCGCGCGGCATCGGCGGCCGAGATGCCCTCACGCTGCACGTCCTGCGGTGTGATGCCGGCATCCATCCAGACGTTGGCCAGTGCGGCCACTTTCGCCGCCGCGTCCCATCCGTCCACGTCGAGCGACGGGTCTGCCTCAGCCACGCCTGCGGCCTGCATGCGAGCCAGCGCCGCATCGAAGGCCTCGCCCCGTTCCATCGCGGTGAGGATGTGGTTGGTGGTGCTGTTGACGACGCCGCGGAACGAGCGAATTGTCACACCCGGCATCGTCTCGCGCACGAGGTTGATGATGGGAATGCCGTCCATGACCGCGCCTTCGAAGAGAAATTGCAAGCCCGCGGCTCGACCCTCGGCAGCCAGTGCTCGATAGGCGTGCGCCACAGGACCCTTGTTCGCGCTGATCACGTGGGCGCCGGCAGCAAACGCCGCACGGATGTGCGAAATCGCAGGCTCCCCAGACTGCACGTCCAGCGGTGTCGTCTCAACCATGACGCGGGCCTCGGTGTCGAGGGAACCAAGCTGGTCGATGACGTCATGGGCTGAACGCGATGCCGAGCCTGGCCCAACCAGGCCGCCGCCAGCCACCCGTTGCGCCGCTTGTACGGCGTCGAGGCCCGCCCTGTCGAATATGGCGCCGTGGCGACCGGTGGCGATCCCCACCACGGTCACTTCAAGGCCACGTGCGTCGAGCGCCGGCTTCAATTCCTGCAACAGAAGCGCAAACCTGCGGCCGACGTGGCCAAATCCGATGAGTGCCAGCGCGATACGCAATCGGCGTAGAGTGTATAGAGGATTCCATCATCATGCGAAACAGAGCCCCTGCATTGTCCGTCTTGTCGTTGGCCGCCGTCCTCGCTGGGGCCACACCGGCGCTGGCGCAACCGACGACCGCGCCACTGTCCGTAGTCGTGGCCTCTGGAGAAAGCCGCATTAAAGTGGCGCCCGATCAGGCATGGGCCACGGTCTCGGTGGAGACGCGGGACGCGCGCGGGGCCGAGGCACGCCGCCTGGGCGCGGCGGCGATGACATCGGTCATGGCCACGCTGAGGAAGGCCGGGCTGGACGGAGATGCCATCCAGACCATCGGCATCTCGTTGCACCCGGAATACGACTATGCGAACGGGCGCCAGCGCATCAAGGGGATGGTGATGTCGAACCAGGTGCAGGTGCGGATCGACGACATTTCGAAGGTGGCAGACGTCTTGGACGCGGTCGGTGGACTGACGCTGCCGGCATCGTCCACGCTGACTGTGGGAAGCCTGCGCTTTGACCTGAAGAATCGCGTCGGCGTTCAGCGTGATGCCCTTCGTCTGGCGGTGGAGGATGCTGCGGCGCGCGCGAAGGCGATGGCCGCAGGCGCGGGCATGTCCGTCGGCAGGACGGTTCGCATCGAAGAGGCGGGCCCCGAGGGGCAGATGAAGTTCGCCCAGGAACCGTTCATGATGGCGCGAGGCGGGGCGGCCGATGCCGGGATGCCCACACCCATCGCGCCCTCCGACATCGAGATTCGCGCGAACGTCACGCTGACCGTCGAAATTAAATAGGCCGCGTGCGTCCCGCGTCGTCGTCTTCGTCGCTGCCCAGGTCGAGCAATGTGAGTTCGCCTTTTTGTACGCGGCGCATTGAGAGGTGCAGCGGATCCGGCGCTTCAAGGTCCTTGGTGGAACTGACGCCCAATTCCTTGAACCGCCGCGCGCCCGGCAACACTTTTTGCTCGAGCGATCCGATGAATCGGTCGTAGCTGTCGGCCGCCTGCTTGATGCCGTAGCCCACTTTGTCGAGGTGGTCCACCATGGTGGCCAGGCGATCGTAGAGTTCCCGGCCCAGTTGCTGAATCTCTTCCGCGTTGACAGCCAACTGCTGCTGCTTCCAGCCGTAGGCCACCGCGCGCAGCACGGCGACAAGCGTCATGGGCGTTGCCGGCACCACGCGCATGGTGGACGAGAACTCCAGCAGCGTGGCGTCGCGCTCGAATGCGGCCGCCAGCAGGGGTTCGATCGGCAGGAACATCACGACAAACTCGGGTGACGGCTGGAACTGCGCCCAGTAGTCCTTGCTGCCCAGCGAGCGCACGTGCTCGCGCACCTGTCGTGCGTGCGCGCTCAGTTGCACATCGCGCTCCGCATCGTCGCGCGCGCTGGAGGCGCGCAGGTAGGCGTCGATCGGCACCTTCGAGTCGATCACGATGCTGGCGCCGCCAGGAAGGCGCACGATCATGTCGGGCGTGAGCCGCGCGCCGGTGTCGGTGGTGGCTTGCGGCTGTTCCTCGAAGTCGCAGTGCGCGAGCATGCCCGACATTTCGACGACCCGGCGCAGCTGCACCTCGCCCCATTTGCCTCGCGCGTTGGGTGACCGCAGCGCTTGAGAGAGGCCCTCGGTGGTTTTGCGCAGGTGTTCCTGCGACAGGGCGAGGCCGCTAAGTTGGGACGCCACGGCCTGGAAGGAGCCTTCCCGTTCGCGATCAGCCGAGGCCACCTGGGTCTGGACTCTGGTGAGCGTCTCGCGCATGGGCTGCAGGAGCGCCTCGGCGCGTTGGACAAACTCGGTCCGGTTCTCACGCAACGCATCCTGCGAGAGGGCGGCGAACGATTCACGCAAGCGCGACTGGGTTTCGGCGGCGGCCAGCCGCTGCTCATCGGCCGAACGTCTTGTCGCGTCGAGTTCAGCAGCGAGACGCGCCATGTCGGCAGACAGGCGCTGCCGGCCGACGAGGAACCAGATGGCGGCGCCTGCCGCGCCCAGCATCGCGCCGACGACGAGAAAGAGCAGGTTCTGGGTCATGAAACTGTTTTATGCTCGCGACGTGACAGCCCCGGTCACAGCGCGTATCACGGCGTTTGATCGCCTTCGAGGACTGATTATGGTCCTGATGGCAATCGATCACGCGAGCTTTTTCACCGCGCGCGTGCATCCGGCCGAGACGTGGGCAGCCCCGCCGCCCTATTACGCGGACGTGCCCGCGTTCCTCACGCGGTGGCTCACCCACCTGTGCGCGCCGGGCTTCTTCATGCTGATGGGGATTGGCCTGGTGTGGTTTGCCGAAAGTCGGCGCGCGGCTGGCTGGTCGTCGGGCCGGATCACCCGGCTCTTTGTCACGCGTGGCGCCATGTTGCTGCTCGCGCAGCACGTGCTCGAGAACCCGGCATGGTTGATGGGCCTGGTGTCGATGGACCCGGCCGCAGGCGCGGCGCAGCCGGCGCTTCCAGGCACGCCTGCCACTGTCATGGTGGGTCTTGCCGTGTTGAGCGCACTGGGCATCGCGATGATCGTCTGGGGCATCTGCTGGCGGCTGCCGCTGTGGGCGATTGTGGCCGGCTGTGGGGCTGCGCTCTGGTTGAGCCGTGCGATGCTGCCGGAAATGTCGCAGGCTTCAGAGGCGATTCCTGTGTGGAAACTGCTGCTCTTTGTTCCTGGACAAGGCGGCATCGTTCAGAACCTGTATCCGTGGGTGATCTGGCTCGTGCCGGCTGGTGTGGGCGTGGCGTTGGGACGCGTGTTCCAGCGCGAGCCACAGAGCGTGGCTGCGGTCGCGGGCCTGGCCGCGGGTGCCGGGTTGATCGCGTTTGTTGCCATGCGGGCGACAGGCCTGGGCGAAGTGCATGCGCCAACGGCGGGCGTGATGGGTTGGCTGACCGTCACGAAGTATCCACCCACCGAGGCGTTCTTTGCGTTGATGCTCGGCCTGGATCTGGCACTGATCGCGGCGCTGACAAAGTGGCCGTCCCGGGGGCTGACGCCGCTTGAGGTCTATGGCCGCGTCCCGTTTTTTTTCTACCTCGCGCACCTCTGGGCGTTTGCCGCGATCAGCTGGGCCTTTCGATCGGGCACGTCCTTTGCGGTGATGTATCTGGTGTGGGCCGCCGTGATGGTCGCCCTGTATCCGGCGTGTCAGCGATACGCGCGGTTCAAGTTCTCGAAACCCATCACATCACCCTGGAGGGTGTTTTAGAAAAACGACGTCATTTTTCTTCGGCCAGGGCCTTGCGCAGCATCACCCGCGCGCGGTGTAGTCGGGTCTTGACGTTGGCTTCGGTCACTCCGCTGACTTTCGCGACTTCGCGCGTCGAAAGCCCCTCGATCTCCCGCAAGAGCACGATCATTCGATACGCAGGGGGCAAGGTTGCCAGCGCTCGCCGCAACCGCTGTCCCAGCCATGCGTTGATCGCCAGATCATCCGGGCCCATCGCTGCGGACGCCACATCGCGCGTCACCGGGCTGCCATCCGTCCTCACCGGGGCGGGGGCATCGAGCGATTCCACGCGGGCCGGTTCATCCACGCGCTTCCGTCGTTTCATCAAACAAGCGTTCCGAACGGTCCGGAACAGCCATGTCCGAAACGCCGACGGGTCTTTGATGCTGCCCACGTGTTTGTAGGTCTTGATCAGGGCGTCCTGCATCACGTCCTCCGCGTCGTGCGTGTGCCCGCACACCAGCAGAGAGAAGCGGTAGGCCACCTGCTGAGCACGCATCAGCAGGTGCTCCATGGCCGCCGAGTCTCCTGCCGCGGCTCGCCGGACGAGGTCGGCGTACGCGTCGGCCGACCTCGGGTCTGGCCCGTGGCCGGACAGGGGCGGACGTTCCGAACGAGTGACAGGCACGCAGCTTGAATTGTAGCCGTGTCACCTTTCCCCCCACTCTGCATCTCTGGGCTGATGGCTCGACCCACATCGATCGTCCTGTTTCTCTGGCTGACGGCCTGGCCCGCAGCCGGCGCTGCGCAAACGCCGTTGTCCCTGCCCGATGCGGTCGCCGCGGCCATCTCGCGCAACCCCGCGCTTCAGGCCGCCCGGGCTCAGGCCGACCGCGCAGAGGCCGAGGTGACGGTCGCTCGCAGTGCCTGGTGGCCCAGACTCACGGCCACGGAGTCGTGGCAGCGGTCTGACCAGCCGGTCTTGGCGTTCGGCGCCCTGCTCTCGGCCCGCCGATTTGCCGCCGCCGACTTCAACGTGTCGCGCCTCAATGGGCCAGCCCCCACCAACCTCTTCACCTCGCGGCTCAGCGTGGGCCAGCTGGTCTTCGACGGTGGCCGCACGACTGGCGTCGTGGCTGGCGCAACAGCAGTGCGAGACGTCGCTCGGGCCGAGGCCGACGCGGCCGTGGCACAGACGGTGCTGGCCGTGACTCGGGTCTACGGCCAAATCTTGTCGGGACAGAGTCACGCGCGGGCCACCGACGCGGCCGTCGCCGCCGCAGTCGAGGACCTGGCGCGGGCTGAGCGCCGCCGTGACGCCGGGGCCGCCACCGATGCCGATGTGCTCGCCGTCTCTGTCCACCTCGCTGAAATGCGTCAGCGACGACTGCAGGTCAACGCGGATCTCGCGACCGCGCGGGCCCAGGTGAACCGCCTGATGGGTGCACCGATTGACGCCGCGTTTGACGCCGTTGACGACCTGCCGGCGCCGGTCACCGCCGGGGCACTGGCGCCCCTCTTCGAAGAAGCGGAGTCCGCTCGGCCTGAAATGAAGCGCGCCGACGCGCAACTGCGCGCGGCCGATGCGGGCACCCGACAGGCCGGTGCCGTGTGGTGGCCTCAGGTCTTTGCGCAGGCCGGCATCGAATGGAACGGCCTGCGAGTGGGTGAACGCGCCGGCTCGTGGGTGATTGGCGGCGAAGCGCGCTGGACACTTTCGCTGTCGGTCGCGGACGCCGCCAGGCAGCGCGCGGCCTCAGCCGCGCGCGCGGCGGCCGCCGCAGCCAGAGAGGACGTGCGCGCCGCCGTTCAGGTGGAGGTGCTGAGCGCGGCCCGCCAACTGGAGGCCGCGATTGCGCGAACTGGAGTGGGCGCCGCCGCCGTGACGCAGTCCGAGGAACGCGCTCGGGTTGTGCGTAACCGCTACGAGGCCGGCCTGGCGTCGATGACCGATGTGCTGGCGGCAGCTTCTGCCACGCTCGATGCCGAGTCGCGCCGTGTGGCCGCGACCGTTGATGCCCTTGTGGCCGACGCAGAACTGCAACGGGCGCTGGGCCGGATTCCGCGAAAGTGACCATGACCACGATGAGGTGTGCTTTGAGGACACGTGCCTGGTTCGTGATTTTGTCCCTGTCTCTGGGCGCTGCGGCCTGCGGTTCCGCACCGGACACCGCACCGGCCTCTGCCGCAGATCCGGTGGATGTGTCGGTGGACCGCGTGCGGTCGGCCCCCATGTCTGCAACATTCGAGGCGGGCGGTGTGCTCGTGTCGCGCCACACCGCGGAGATCTCCAGCCGGGTCATGGCGCCGATCGTGCGCGTCCTCGTGCGGCCGGGTGAGCGGGTGCGTCGAGGCCAGGTGCTGGTCGAACTTGACGCAGCCGAAGTCACCGCGCAGGCGGCTCGCGCCAGAGCCGGGCTCGAAGGCGCGCGCGCCAGCGCACGTGCCGTCGTCTCCGACCGGGAAGCCGCCGAGGCGGGTCTCGCGCTTGCCCGCGCGACCCACACGCGCATTGCCGGTCTTCACGCCCAACGATCGGCGACGACGCAGGAACTTGACCAGGCGTCCGCCGGGCTTCGCCAGGCCGAGGCGCGGTTGGCCATGGCCGTGGCACAAGGCGACGCGACCAATCGATCGGTTGAGGCCGCCGACGCGGCGAATCGCGCGGCCGCCATCGCCCAGACATGGAGCGTGCTCACATCACCCCTGGACGGTACGGTGGCCGCCCGTCACGCGGACCCCGGTTCCATGGCGTCGCCGGGACAGCCACTGCTCGTGGTTGAAGCCTCCGGAGCCTGGCAAATGGACGTGCGCGTGGACGCGTCGCGCGTGACCACCCTGGCCGTGGGGAAGGCTGCAGACGTGCGCGTGGATGGCACTGCGCCAGATGCGTGGGCGCCAGGGCGCATCAGTGAGATCGCCCGTGTGGACCAGGCCTCGCACAGCTTCGTCGTGACGGTGGATCTGGACCCCAACACCGCCTGGAGGTCAGGTCTCTTCGGCCGTGCGCGTTTCGCAGGCCCTGCCGCTGAGCGGCTGAGCGTGGCCGCTGATGCCGTCGTGACCCGCGGCCAGTTGACCTTCGTGTATGTCGTGGGCGCCGATGACCATGCGCGCCTGCGGTCGGTCTCTCTCGGTGATACGGCCGCCGGCCGCGTCGAAGTGCTGGCCGGCCTGGCCGCCGGCGATCGCGTGGTGGTCAGGCCCGCGCCGGGCCTGCTCGACGGTGCCAGCGTCCGCGTGACATCGGCGCCCGGGGGCACTCAGTCATGAGCCATCCACTGGGCATGGCGGGTCGCTTCGCTTCGGTGTTTATCCGCTCGAAGCTCACGCCCCTCGTGATCGTGTCGTCGATGCTGCTCGGTGTCTACGCGGTCATCGCCCTGCCGCGTGAGGAAGAGCCGCAGATCATCGTGCCGATGATCGACGTGTTTGTGAACCTGCCCGGCGCATCGCCGACCGAAGTGGAGCAGCGCGTGACTCGTCCTTTGGAGCAGCGTCTCTGGGAAATTCCCGGCCTCGAGTATCTCTACTCCACGTCCAGCCCGGGTCGCGCGATGATCATCGCCCGCTTCCTCGTGGGCGAGGACGAAGAGCGCGCGCTCGTCCGGCTGAATCAGAAACTCGCCGCCTCTGCGGGCCTTCTGCCCACCGACGCTTCCGCGCCACTGGTCCAGGCACGCTCCATTGACGACGTGCCGGTGATGGCATTGACGCTGTGGGGCGCCGGCTACGACGGGGCGCAACTGCGCCTGCTCGCGGCCCAGTTGCGGGACGTGCTCAAGGAGGTGCCCGACACCTCGGAGATCACCATTCTCGGGGGACAGCCTCGGCAGGTGACGGTCGAACTCGATCCGCCCGCGCTTGAAGCGCGTGGACTCGACCCGCTGCGCGTCCAGCACGCCCTGGTGCAGGCGAATGTCCGTCTGGAAGGCGCCCGGGTGGTTGGCGACAACAACTCAACGCTGGTCGAAGCCGGCAGCTGGCCCGGCACGGTCTCCACCCTGCGCGATCTCGTCGTTGGTGCGCCCAACGGCGTGCCCGTCCGGCTCGGCGACGTCGCGCGGGTCACGGATGGGGGCGGCGAGCCCGACCACTACGTGGCGTTTCATGCCAGCGCCACCGAGTCGCACCCGGCTGTGACGCTGGCGATTGCGAAACGGAAGGGCACAAACGCGATCGAACTCACCCGTCGCCTGGATCAGAAAGTGGCGACCGTGCGAGGCCACCTGCTGCCAAATGACCTGAACGTCACGGTGACCCGCGACTATGGTGATACCGCCGCGCACAAGTCCAACGAACTCCTGTGGCACATGCTGCTGGCGGTGCTCTCGGTGGCGGCGCTCCTGTGGTGGGCGCTCGGCCGACGAGAGTCCCTTGTGGTCCTGACGGCTATTCCCGTCACGCTGGCACTGACGTTGTTCGTCTTTTACCTCTACGGCTACACACTCAACCGCATCACGTTGTTCGCGCTCATTTTTTCCATCGGCATCCTGGTGGACGATGCGATCGTGGTGGTGGAGAATATCGTGCGGCACGCCCGGTTGTCGCGCGCCAAAGACGTGATCGACGCGGTCGTCGTCCGCGCGGTGGATGAAGTCGGGAACCCGACCATCCTGGCGACACTCACGGTGGTGGCCGCCATCCTGCCGATGGCGTTCGTGGGCGGACTCATGGGGCCGTACATGCGGCCGATTCCGGTGGGCGCGACGGCCGCGATGTTGTTCTCGCTCGTCGTCGCCTTCATTGTCACGCCGTGGGCCGCGGTGCGGCTGCTGGGCGCGCATGCCGGCCACCACGACGAGGCAGAGGACCGGCTGACGCAGGTGTACCGGCGAGTGATGTCGCGCCTGATCAACAGCGCGCGCACACGGCGGGCCTTCCTGGCGGGGGTGGCCGTGCTGCTGCTGGGCGCCGTGGCCCTTGTGCCACTCGGCCTGGTGAAGGTCAAGATGCTGCCGTTCGACAACAAGAGTGAACTGCAGATCATCGTTCGACTGCCGGATGCCGCGCCGCTTGAGACCACGGCCCGCGCGGCCGAAGCGCTCGCCGAAGAGGCGCTGCGTGACCCGGCGGTGCTCGGCGCGCAGAGCTACGTGGGCACGTCGTCGCCCTACACGTTTAATGGGTTGGTGCGGCACTACTTCCTGCGTCAGTCGCCACATCTCGCTGATGTGCAGATCCAGTTGCGGCCGCAGGATGAGCGCGCCGAACAGAGTCACGCCATCGCCACGCGGTTGCGTGCGCGGCTGCTGCCGGTGGCGACACCGCTTGGCGCCACGATTCAGGTGGTGGAGGTGCCGCCCGGGCCGCCGGTGCTGCAGACGCTTGTGGCCGAGGTCTACGGTCCCGACGATGACACGCGGCAGGCCCTGGCGAAGCAGGTGCGCGAGACCTTCACACAGGCGACCGGTGTCGTGGACGTGGACTGGTATGTGGAAACGGACCGACCGAAAGTGGAGCTGACGGTGGATCCCGACCGCGCGGCCCTCAGTGGCTTGACTGCGGAGCACGTCGCGTCCGTGGTGCGGATGGCAGGTGCCGGCGCGCCGGCGGGGTTGCTGCACGACCCGCGTGCGCGCGAGGCCGTGCCCGTGCTGCTGCGACTGCCAAAGGCACAGCGCGGGTCGGTGGATGCGCTGTCGTCAATTCGGCTGCAGGGTGTGACGCCGGTGTCGGTGGGAGAGCTCACGTATGCCGTCACGAGCGTGGAGGCGCCGAGCATTTACCACAAGAACCTGTTGCCGGTGACCTACGTGACCGGTGACGTCGCGGGCGCGGTGGAGAGTCCGGTCTACGCGATTCTGCAGATGAACACGTCGTTGCGGGCGGTGAAGGACCCCGCCGGCGCACCACTGGAGATCCTCAATACGGCGCCGCCCTTCGATAGCGGGCAGTACGCGATGAAGTGGGACGGCGAGTGGCACATCACGTACGAAGTGTTCCGCGACCTGGGGATTGCGTTCGCCGCCGTCCTGGTGCTGATTTACATCCTGGTCGTTGGCTGGTTCCAGTCGTTCACCACACCGCTGACGATCATGATGGCGATTCCCTTCTCGTTGGTGGGCATTCTGCCCGCGCACGCGATGGGCGGGGCATTTTTCACGGCGACGTCGATGATTGGCTTCATTGCCGGCGCCGGGATCGTGGTGCGCAACTCGATCATCCTGGTGGACTTCATCGAGCTGCGGGTCAAGGACGGCATGCCGCTGGCCGAGGCGGTGATTGACGCAGGGGCCGTGCGGTTCCGTCCGATGGCGTTGACGGCCGCTGCCGTCATCGTCGGCTCCGCGGTCATTCTGGCCGACCCGATTTTTCAGGGATTGGCGATCTCGTTGATGGCGGGCGAGGTGGCGTCGCTGCTGCTGTCACGCATGACCGTTCCGGTGGTGTATTTCGCGATGGCGAATCGTCAAGGCGCCGCGGACGCGCCGGCGAGCGCAGGAGGAGTGCCGGCATGACCTCGACTCTGAGGCAGCTACTCGTTCCCGTGGACTTCGGTGAGGCGTCGGCCGCCGCCATCACACTGGGCGGACACCTGGCCCGGCGATGCGGGGGGGAGCTCACGTTGCTGCACGCCGAGGCGCTCGACGCGCCGGTGTATTTCACGAAGGAACAAGTGGAGACGATGGCGGCCGAACGCCGCAGCCGCCAGGCGCAGGCCCAGAAGTTCCTGGGGGTCTTCGGCAGGAAACACACCCAGACGCCCTTCACCGCGGTCATTGAGATGCGTCCGGTCGTGGAAGCCATCGAGCGACACGGCGCGAGTGCCGACGTGATTGTGATGGGCACCCACGGACGTACCGGGCCCAGATTGTGGTGGTTGGGATCGGTGGCTGAGCGGGTGCTGCGTGACACGGCCGTGCCGGTGCTGGTGGTGCATGCCGGCGATGCCTCTCCGATCACACGACTCGCCGTGTACACGGCGCCCGGCCTGCAGGGGGATGCGGCCTGGGCGTTGGGGCAG
>CAZAZR010000133.1:0-3461 GCA_964489685.1 uncultured Solibacteraceae bacterium
CGGCAATTCCCATCCTCAATCCCCCATCCGCAATCCGTCCCATCCCGATCCTCAATCGCTCAAGCCTCAATCCTCAATAGCGTTGTACAAAAAAACGCCCGGGCGGGAAATCCCGCCCGGGCGCATGTCGTCCAACAGTAACTACCAGTTGATGCGGAAGACGATCTGGCCGACGCGTCCACCCGGGTCGCCCGAGGTGTTGATGTCGGTGGCCGCCGTCGTCACCTGGAACGTGCCCGCGCCCGAGCCCGGGTTCAGCTGGTGGTTGAAGTTGATGTTCGCGAACGCGTTCAGCGCTTCGATGTTCACTTCGAGGCTGCCCTTGCTCAGGAACGGGAACAACTTCTTGATGCGCAGGTCTACTTTCGTGAAGAGCGGACCGTTGATCTCGATGTCCGGCGCGTTGCAGTCGCCGCGGTAGATGGCGATGCAGCTCGCGTCACTCGAGGGCTTGATGTAGCGGCCCGTGGGCACCCCCAGCGCCGCGCTGTAACCGGTCGCGCTCGTCGGGTCCACGCTGAACGCCGCACGCGTGTTGGCGATGATGTCCGCTGGCATGCTGTAGACGGTCGTCGAACCCGTTACCGCATCTTTGTAGATGCGGATCTTGAATTCGCGTGACAGTTCCTCGGCGGTCATGCCCACCAGCTTCACGTTGGCCAGCCGGAAACGGTTGGTCTGGAAGCGGGCGTTACCCGAGAATTCCCAGTTGCCGAGAACGCTGTTGAGGATCGGGTTCATATCCGTGCCAAAGCGCCGGCCGCGGCCCACCGGCACTTCATACGTGAAGTTGAACTTGAACTCGTGCGGGACACTTGTGGAATTGACCTCGATGCGGTCCGTGCGAATGGACTGCAGCGACAGGCTGTGCCGCACGGCGTACGTGTAGTTGCTGCTGACCAGCAGGCCTTTCGAGAGGCGCCGGCGCAGTTCCACCTGCAGGCTGTTGTAGCGCGTGCCGTCGCGATCCTGCACGATGAACGCGCCGCCCGTGGCGGGGTTCATCACCCAGAAATTCGACGGCAGGCCGGCGGTCAGCGCGTTGGCGCGAAACGCCGTGGTGTCGAGGGCGCCCGCGGCGCCTCCCACGGCCGGGCTCAGCGCGCTGAAGCGGTTGTAGAACGCGCTGTTCGTGTACTGCGTCGCCGTGTACCGTGCGGGATTGGTGACGTCTGCACCCGACCGACCACTCAGGTACGCCTGGTGAATCGGCAGGGGCGAGGTGCCCGCCGCGCCCGTGTAGGCAAAGGTGGCGCCGCGGCCCGCCGCGATGTTGGCGGCGAGGTTGGCCCGCGCGAGCAGGAACTCATCGTAGAAGCCGTTCTCGAAGAGCACGCGCTCGTTCCAGTTCTCTTCTTCCCACGCGAACTTGTTCTTGTTGCCGACGTAGCGCACTTCAAGCGCCATGTCGTCACCAATCGAACGTTGGACGCCCACCGAGTACGAGTGGACGCGCGGTGTCTTCAGATTCGACTGGAACATGTTGAGGCTGTTCGCTGTGGTTGCGACGATCGGATACACCGGCGCGTCCGGGAAGGCCGGCGCGCCGAGACGGCTCGTCTGGCTGAAGAGCAGCGGCCAGCTTTCGCCCGGGCACACGAGGCAGAAGCCCGTGGTCGCGTTCCGGTCGGCGCTGGTCGTGCCACCGGGATTGCTGCCCGCGTTCACCGTGAACCGGTCGAACCGCTCAACGTTGTAGGTCATCGAGTAGCCCGCGCGGACCGTGGCCTGGTCGGGGTTGCCGAGGATCGAGCGCAGGAAACCGTCCTGCACGTTCGGCCGCCACGCGAAGCCCAGGTTGTAGCCCAGGTTCGTCCAGTTGGTCTTGTACGCCTCATTGCCCACTTCGTAGGGAACGTAGGTCGGCACGGCCTTCCCGGTTTGCACGCCGGGCTGGAACATGTTGCAGGCGCGGCCGTCCGGGCCGCTGCCCACGCCCGAGATGCCGCACAGGTCGTCGATGGTGATCGTCGAGAACGTCTTCGTGACCGGCACGAAGGGCAGTTGCACGTCCCACCGCACACCGCCGTTGATCGTCAACGTCGGCGACACGCGCCAGGAATCGGACGCGTATCCGGCGAAGGCATACGCCTTCGCCAGCTGCTTCAGGTCGCCAAGGTACACATACTTGCCCGTGTCCGCATTCAGGCGAGCCGTCCCGTTGATGGAAGTGACTCGGCCCGTCAACAGCGCATACAGGTTGCGCGCGTCGGTCAGGTTTTGAGCGGTCGCACCAGGGAACGCACCACCGGCCAAGGAGCTGAACATTCCGGCCGCCGGATCGAACGTCTCGTTGAATCCGATGTTGACGGCTGGCACGTTGTCGTAACCGTTCAGCCGGTTATGCACGCCGGAGAACGAGCCGCCGAAAGTGATGCTGTGCGCACCCTTGAGCCAACTCAGGTCGTCGCTCACGCTCCACGTGGTGGTGTTGCGCGGCGCTGCGTTGTTGCGAGCCGTCGCTCCTGTGATCAGCGGGAATCCGAGGCTGTAGCCGCCTTGATCCGCGAACATGTCCGGGGTGATGTTGGAGAAAAAATCGTTCGGTGACCACTGCCAGCCGCCCTTGAACTCGTTGACCATGCTGGACGTCAGCGTGGACCGCACACCCAGAGACCCCGTCGTACGATAGGAGTTCTGCGTGCCGAAGTTCGCGAAGCCGGGGAAGCGCACTTCCACGTTGTTGAGCAGGTCTGGGTTGCTCTTGAACCGCTGCCAGTAATACGTGGCGCTCACGCGGTGCTTGTCGGTGATGTTGTAGTCGATGCGTCCTGTAGGCGCGTACTGATCGCCACGGCCTCCGGGCTGGAACCGGTAGTTGTCCACGTTCCGGTTGGTCGTCTGGCTGACGACGCCTTCGATCTGCGTCGCCGCCTTGATCCTCGAGAGGATCGCCTGGATCGTCGGGTCGAGCGTCGCAATCTGACCGTTGGCCCGTGCGAGATCGAGCACGTTGACTGTCTGCTGAGTCGTGACACCGCCAACCACGCGGTCGTAGGTGAAAATGCCCGCCGCCGCGGAGTCCTTCAGAACCGTACGGTCCCTGGTGGCCGACGATGGCTGCCGCTGGTGTTCCATGTTGAAAAAGAAAAACGCCTTGCCACGGCCGTTGTAGCCAGGCAGGACGATGGGACCGCCCACGCGGCCGCCGTAGGTGTACAGCTTCACGTCGTTTTTCGGCAGGCCATTCGGGTTGGCCGCCGAGACCGCCACTTCGTTGAAGTAGTAGTTGGTGTTGAACTTCGGATTGCGCCAGTAGAGATACGCACTCGAGTCGAACTGGTTCGAGCCCGACCGCGTGGTAAACGCCACCTGCACCGAACCCGCACCAGCGCCGACGCCGGGTACGGCGCCCGTGACCGTGACCTCTTCGACCGCGTCCATGCGGGGCGTGACCATCGAGAAGAAGCCGTCACCCGACTGCAGCGCGTTGCCCGTGCCGACGCCGTCAATCGTGATGT
>CAZAZR010000133.1:3471-11400 GCA_964489685.1 uncultured Solibacteraceae bacterium
TGACCGTGTTGTTCGGCAGGCCGTTGATGATGGAGCTGCGCAGGTTGTTGCCGACCGCCGACACGCCAGGGAGCATGGCCAGCGAATACAACGCGTTGCGCGACGCGAGCGGCAGCTGGCTCAACTGCTCTGTGAGCAGCGTGGACGAGACCGTGGGTGACTGGGTCTGCACCATCTCGGTGCCGCCTTTGACTTCGACCGTCTCGGTCAAGGCGCCAATTTCCAGCTTGGCCGTGATCGACGCCGGCGTCGATGCAATCAGACGCACGTCGCTTGCGATAAACGTCTTGAAACCCGACAGCGAGACGGTCACCGTGTAGGTGCCCGCGTTCAGGCCGGGAATGGAAAACTGGCCGGTCGAATTGCTGACGGCCTCGATGACGACGCCGGTGGCGTTATTTTTGACAACGACGGTGGCGCCGGGAATGACGCCGCCGTCCGCATCCAGGACCACGCCCGAGAGCGACGAGGCCGAGGTAGCCTGCGCGAATGCAGGCGTGCTGGCCAATGCCAGCAGCAGGGCGATCATGACGAAACGTGCACACTTACCGTAACGGTCTTTCATTGGGTCATCCTCCAGTCCGAGCCCAAATCGCGCGCTTCACACAGGCGATCGCTCTCGAATAGACCCGAACTGATCAACTGTAGGAGCGTATCCAGAAGTAAGTCAACGGAGCGTATGGACCCTGGGAGTATATTTTCCCCAGAACGGACATTCCGCCACTTCGTATACCGTCGCATGCTCGTGCAGGACCTGCGCTAAGCGCTTCGCACCCTCATCACCCAGAAGGCCTTCGCCGTCGTCGTGGTGGTGTGTCTGGGGGCGGGGATTGGGGTGAATGCCACGATCTTTTCCGTGGTTGACGGTGTGCTGATTCAGCCGTTTCCCTACGCCGAGCCGCACCGGTTGGTCGTGATGAACACCACGAATCGGGAGGCGGACGTGGACCAGGCCGGCTTCTCGTACCTCGACCTCCGCGACTGGAGAGCACAAAGCACAAGGCTTTCTTTCATTGCGTCCAGTACCGGACGCAGTTTGACGCTGTCCGATGGGGGCGAGCCCGAGCGGTACAGGGGTGCCGCCATCTCCTGGGATCTATTTCCAATATTGGGCATAGTCCCAATAACTGGCCGGCAGTTTGGGCCCGCTGACGATGCGGTTGGAGCCCCTGACGTGGTCCTGCTGAGCGAGGAGGTCTGGAGGCTCCGGTATCAGTCTGATCCGGCCGTGATCGGGCCCAGGCCGACGCGCCTCAGCAGCTCTGACGCAGAACGCCGTGTCGCTGCTCTACATGGTGGCGCCCACTGACCCGCTCAGTTGCACCACAGTGGCCGTGTTCCTGCTGGTCGTGGCCGGCCTGGCGAGCCGGGTGCCGGCGCGTCGTGCGATGCGCGTGAACCCAATCGAAGCCCTCCGAGGTGAATGACCAACAAGAAAACGACCTCTGAGGTAGTTTTTTTTCCTCCTCTGAAGAAAAAAACTACCTCAGAGGTCGTTTTTTTGTTGGCCCGCAAAGTTGCGACAGAATAAGGCCGTGACTACAGTCAAACGCCTCCTGACGCTGAGCATGCTGGCCGCGACGTTGGCCGTGCCTGCGGCCGGCGAGAGCCAGACCATGCCCCCACCAGCGTCCGTCGCGCCAGCGCCACAGGCGTCGCCGGCAGGCGCGCGGCGGCTACGCGTGTTTCTCGACTGCCAGGCGTGCTTCTCGGAGTACCTGCGAAGTGAGATCGACTGGGTCGACTTCGTCCGCCAGCCGCAGGACGCCGACGTGCACCTGCTCGCCAGTTCGCGCGAAACTGGCGGCGGAGGGCGCGAATACGCACTGCGCTTCGTTGGGGTCGGACGCTTTCAGGGGATCGACAAGGACCTGCGCGCGGTGTCGATAACGGGCGACTCGGAAGACCTTCGGCGCACGAGCGTCCTCGACACTGTGACGGTGGGCTTTCTGGCCTACATGGCCATCGATGGGTTGCCACCCGGCTGGGACATCTCGGTGCGACCCAAATCAGGCGGACCGGGAGACGCGCCTCCGGCCCGAGACCCGTGGAATCTCTGGGTGTTCCGCCTCGGGGGCGGCGGGTCGTTTCAGGCTGAGGAATCGACCCGCGAAAGCGAATGGCGCGCCAACGCGTCGGCCGATCGTGTGACCGAAGCCTGGAAGGTCAGTTTTGGCGCCAGCATCGAGGAGAGCACAGAGCGATTCGATCTCGACGAAGACGAACCCCTGAAGGTGAGCCGGGGCAGCCGTGAAGTTAAAGGGTTCGTGGCGCGGAGCCTGGGGCCGCATTGGTCGGTGGGCTTGAGCAGCCGCGTGAACGCGTCTGAGTTCGGCAATACGAGACTGTCGGTCACGTTCGCGCCCGCCGTCGAGTTCAGCGTGTTCCCGTACCGCGAATACGCGTCCAGGCAACTGCTGGTGAAGTACGAGCTCGGATTGCAGCGCGCGAAATACCGAGAGGTCACGCTGTTCGACAAGCTGAGCGAGACGTTGTGGCAGCACGAACTGTCGGCGTCGTTCGACCAGAAGCAGCCGTGGGGCGAGGTGGACTTCGGGCTCGAGTGGCGCCAATACCTGCACGACCTATCCAAGTACCGGCTCGAGGCCCAGGCGGATGTGTCGTTCCGCATCACCCGTGGCCTGTCGGTGACCGCCGAAGCACAGGCCTCTCGGATTCGCGATCAGATTTCATTGCCGCGTCGCGATGCGACGCAGGAAGAAGTGCTGCTCCGCCTCCGCGAGTTGCAGAGTGGGTATCAGGTTCAGTTCTCGTTCGGCATCACCTACAGCTTCGGCTCGCTCTTCAACAACGTGGTCAATCCGAGATTCGGGGGGTAGGGGGGCACTCAAATGAGGCAATGGGGCAATGGGGCAATGGTCAATGAGGCAATGAGGCAATTCACCCTACCGCCCCATCTCATTGGCTCATTGGCCCATTGCCCCATTTCCTCATGTATTCCTTTATTCTCAATTTTCTGACGGTGTTCGCAGAACTCATGTAGCGGACCTTGCCGAAGATCGGCCGCTCGGGTCCCCAGGCTCGATCGTATCGGCCCAGCGTCCAGCAATAACCGCTATAGGAATTGGGATTCCGACCGTCCAGCGCGAAGCGGTTCATGATCTCGATCATGGTGTACAGCGCCTCTTCCGGCGTCCGCGTCCACTCCAGAATCTTCTTCCCCCACAACATGCGCATGTAGTTGTGGCACGTGCCCGTCGCAGTCAATTCGCGCTGGGCGGCGTTCCACACGGCATCGTGTGTGGCGGCGGCGGCAAACTCGTCGAGTGAATACACAAAGGGACGAGGATCTGCGGTGTGCCGATCGAGCGTCGCGCGCGCCCACGCCGGCAGCGAACTGTACTGGTCGTAGTCATCCGGCCGCAGTGCGCACATGTTGAAACCGAGTTCGCGCCAAGTGATGCACTGGTCGAGAAACGCCTCGGCAGATGCGGAAGCGCCCCACCACCCGGCCCGATTCCCTCGGCGACTGGTCCCGAGCTTTCGGCTCGTCCACTGCTCGGCCGTCATCACGGCCTCGAACACCGCGTGCGTGGAGATGTGGCCAAAGTGCAGGTACGGCGACAACCCACTCGTCCCCTCATCGTCGGGATGCGAGTTGCGGTCGGCGTAGTGGGCCATGCGTTCATCGACGAAACGCCGCAATCTGCTGTGCGCCACCGAGGCGCCTCCGCGGATCTGCACTTCGGCCACCGAGTGGTCGATCGGAAGGGATGCGATGAGCGCAGCGGGCTTCTCCAGCACAGCCGAGGCCGCCACGGGCCATCGTGCAGCGATGTCTGACGCGAGTGGAGGACATGGCCGCAAGTCGCGAAACGTGATCGGAGCCGGCCACTGCGCGAGTTGGTCGCGCATCGTCCCCTGCATGTATGACCGGAACGAATGTGCGGTCAGAAAGACCTTGGTCGTGGCGCGCATGGGCAACACGCCATTGGAGTCGACCGATTCGAGCCGCGCGTCAATCCGGCGGCCGGCAGCCGCCACCATCCGTGGCAGAAAAAAAGACAGGAAGTCGTCAGTCACCACTACGCACGCGTCGACGGCCAATCGCGCGAGCAGCCCCTGACCGGCGCCGTGAGTCGGCTCGATGTACGGCAGGTACATCACCGGCGAGCCCTTCAGCGCGCGCGCATGCTCGGCCATGCCATCGATGACGAAGCGGTGCAATCGATCGCTGGCCCAGCGGTAGTCACAGCGTAGCGCTTCGAGAATCACCAGCGGCTTGCCCCACTCACGAGCGTGTTCCACCGCGCGCTGGAGCGCGAAGTTGGAGGACAGCCGCCGGTACGCGGTCATCCAATACAGGACGTACGCCCGGTCGGGCCGGGCTGGGCGGTCGTTGATCGAACGGACGCGTACGGCCGGCACAGACATGGGGGCAGTCTATAGAAATGAGGCAATGGGGCAATGAATTGCCTCACTGGCCCATTGACATTGGCCCATTGGCCCATTAATACCGCGTTGTCTGCGTTAGACTCTGCAGTCTAGGAGAATGTCATGAAGATTTCGCCCAGGGTCGTCGGACTGGTGCTCGTGGGGATTGCTGCAGGCAGCGCGAGCTTTAGCGCGCAGGACCGGCTGGCGAAGATGCCGGGCGTGGACCAGTTCCGCAAGATGCAGCCGCTGCTTGGTGGCGCACTGGTGTCGGGCGCCATCACGCCGGCTTGGGCAGACGACTCGAAGGCGTTCACCTACACCCACGGCGGCAGTCGTTTTCGGTTTGATGTGACGACGATGGCTGCGGTGAATGAGGGACCCGTGCCGGCTGGCGCGGCCGGGGGGCGGGGAGGTCGCGTGGGTGGGCCCCCGGCGGGTGGCGGTCGAGGTGGGCGCGGTGCGACGCCACCGCTGGGTGGGTGTCCGGCCTTACAGGTGGAGCGCGGCCGGCAGGCCGAGTGTGTCGGGTCGCCCAACAGCGCGATGCGCGCGTATCACAAGGACCGCAATATCTGGATCGCGAACGCGGATGGCACTGGCGAAAAAGCGCTGACCACCGACGGCAGCGAAGAAAAGCGCATCAAGTACGGCACGGCGAGCTGGGTGTATGGCGAGGAACTTGGGCAGACGTCGGCCATCTGGTGGTCGCCCGATTCGACCAAGGTCGCGTTCTACCGGTTCGACGAGAGCAAGGTCAAGGATTTCTACCTGCAGATGACGCAGACCGACATTCAGAGCTCGCTGGATATCGAGGCGTATCCGAAGGCCGGCGCGCCGAACCCGGTGGCCGACATCTTCATCTACGACACGAAGGCGGGAACCACCACCAAGGTCGATGTGCGCGATGGCCGTCCGTTTACCGACATTCCGGCCGACGGGGCCACGTTCACCAATGACAACGTCGGGCACTACGTCTACCGGATCAACTGGTCGCAGGACGGCAGCGAGCTGCTGATGAACCGCACCAACCGGCGGCAGAACAAGCTGGAGTTTGCCGGTTGCGCGCCGGCGTCCGGCGAGTGCCGCGTCATTCTCTCTGAGGAGTGGCCCACCGGCTGGGTGGTGAACTCGCCGCCGATTCAGTACCTGAGCGACAACAAACGCTTCATATGGACGTCGGAGCGCAATGGCTGGCGCAATCTCTATCTCTACAGTACGGCCGGCAAACTCATTGCGCCTCTGACCCGGCACACGAATTTCGAAGTGGTCGGCGTGACGAGAGTGGATGAGGCGGCGGGCGTGGTGTATTACACCGCGCGGTCGGGCGACAACTGGATGAAGGTGCAGTTGCATCGCGTCGGTCTGGACGGCAAGGGCGACGTGCGCCTGACCGATCCCAAGTTCACCCATACTGTGTCGCTTTCGCCCGATGGCAAGTTCATGGTCGACATGATTCAGACGCACAAGGATCCGCCGTCGTCGCGGTTGCTCGACGCGTCGGGCAAGGTGCTCAAGGAGGTGGCGGCCAGCGACCTCACGAAGTTTAACGAGCTCGGGTTGAGGAAGGGTGAGCAGTTCACGTATCTGGCGGCCGACGGCAAGACGCAGCTTTACGGCATGATCAGCTTTCCGTCGAACTTCGATCCGTCGAAGAAGTATCCCACGCTCGCGTCCGTGTATGGCGGTCCCGGCTCAGGGGTGACGACCGAGAACTTCTCGGCGCCCAACGCGACGACCGAGTATGGGTTTTTGATGTTGCAGCTTAGTTCGCGTTCCGCCCCTGGCATGGGCAAGCGCACGCTCGACGATGCGTATCTCAATCTCGGCGTCACCGAGATGGACGACATGGCGCTGGGCGTGAAAGCGTTGTGGAGCCGGCCGTACTTCGACAAGGATCGCGTGGGCATCTTCGGCACGTCGTATGGCGGCTACTCGTCGGCCCTCTCGATGCTCAAACATCCCGACGTCTGGGCAGCCGCGTCAGCCTCGTCGTCGGTGACGTCGTGGTATCACTACGATTCGATTTACACCGAGCGGTACATGTGGATCCCTCAGGAGAACAAGGCTGGGTACGAGGCGGGTAATGCGATGACCTTGGCGAAGAACCTCCAGGGCCGGCTGCTCCTCTATTACGGCACTGCCGACAACAACGTGCATCCGAACAACTCCATGCAGCTCATCAAAGCGCTGCAGGCAGCAGGCAAGAACTTCGAAGTGCAGGTCGGCCCTGACGCCGGTCACACGGGCGTCAACAACGGCCGCATGATGGAGTTCTTCATCGAGAACCTCGTCATGCGACCGGAGCGGTTGAAGGGCGGGTAAGGGCGGCGGCGCGCGACGGGCCGCCGAGCCTCCTACCCGACGATGACCTTGCGGACGCCGCGGGCCGTGAGGACGTCGGGGAGTCGCTTGCGGTGATCGCCCTGCAGCATCAGGGTGTCGCCCTCTATGCTGCCGCCGCAGCCCAGTGTCGCCTTGAGGGCCTTGAGCCACTCGTCGAGGTCCTCGCCCTTCAGGCCGAGTTGCTCGACGACAGTCGCCTCCTTGCCGCTCCGCCCGGTACGTTCCATGCGGACCACCGCTCGGGCGGGCCCTTTGGGGCTGCTGGTCGGACGCGGCGTCGGCACGACGGCCTCAGGGACCGTGATGCCAAGTTGCCGACCCAGGCCGGCGAACGGGTTATTTTTCATACCATCTCACGCGGCCTTGAGACCCAGGCCGCGCTACGTGTCATTCTCGGCCTAGAGACCCAGGCCGCGCTACGCACCCCAGGACCCCAGGACCCCGACATACTTCTCAGAACTGCGACCACAGATACTGGTTCGTGACCTCGTGGTGGAACTGGACCTCGGCGGTCTTGATCCGTGAGCCCAGCGCCCGGGGGCAACGGTCGGCCTGTGCGGCTTTCACATCGATATACCGCTGATGCACTTCATCGCCGAGCAGCTCGGCCATGAACTTGCTGCTCTTGAAGAGACGAATGGCGTCGTAGATGTTGTCGGGCAGGAACTTGGTGCGCGACCGGCGCGTTTCGGCGTCTTCGTCGCCCAGCGGGCCTTCGAGCCCGGTCCTCAGCAACGCGTAGAGCGCGAGATAGGGGTTCGCGTCCGGTGCGATCGAGCGCACTTCAACGCGCGCCGACTTCTCGTTGCCGATCGGAATGCGCACCATCGCGCCGCGATTCACGGCCGAGGCCTTGATCTGGTTCGGCGCCTCGTAGTGCGGGTCGAGCCGGCGATAGGCATTGACGCTCGGATTAAGCGCAAGGCAGATCTCCTGCCCGCTCGCCAGGATGCGATCGATGAAGTTCCACGCCCCCTTCGAGACCTGGTCCTGACCCTTCGCGTCGAAAAACGTATTCTTGCCGTTCCTGGAAATCGAGAGGTTCGTGTGCATGCCGTTGCCGTTGACGCCGGTCATCGGCTTCGGGAGGAAGCTCGCCGTAAGGTCCATGCGCGCCGCCACCTGCCGGCAGAGCAGTTTGTAGAGCAGCACCTGGTCGGCAGCGATATTGACCTCGCTGTACGAGTA
>CAZAZR010000134.1:0-11337 GCA_964489685.1 uncultured Solibacteraceae bacterium
TGCACGCGGGCGCCAAGGCGGGTGACAGTATCGATGCGTGCCGCGACGTCGCGGCCGCCGTCCTCGACCGCGGCGGTGACCGTCAGGCGATCAGCCGACAGACTGAATCCATCAGGCACGTCGGCTGCCGCCGGCCACGGCACGTCCAGCACCATCGTCAGCGTCCGGCCACCGGACCGCGCGGCTGCCAGCAGTTCCCCGAGTGTGCCGGCCGCGACGATTCGTCCGTGGTCGATGATGACGATGCGCTCGCAGCGGCGTTCGGCCTCTTCCAGGTGATGAGTGGTCAGCACGACGCCTACCCCTGAGGCCTGCAGACTCGCGAGCATTTCGTAGATCCGCTCGCGGCTCTGCGGATCGACGCCCACCGTCGGCTCGTCGAGCAGCACGATGGCCGGCGAATGCATCAGGCCAATCGCGATATTCAATCGGCGCTTCATGCCGCCTGAGAAGCGCTTCACCGATTCCTGTGCGCGGTCTTTCAGGTCGGACCACTCAAGCGCCCAGTCGACCCGGACCCTGAGGTCGGCACCGCGCACGCCGTACAACACGCCGAAGGCCTCGAGATTTTCGCGGGCTGTGAGTAACCCGTAGATCGCCAGTTCCTGTGGGACGACACCGATTTCACGGCGAGGATCGCGCGCCGTCACCGTGCGGCCAAATAGCTGGATGCTCCCCGAGTCAAGAGCCACCCGACCCGCAATCGCCCGAATCATGGTGGTCTTGCCTGCCCCGTTCGGACCGAGAAGCCCGACCAGTTCGCCGCGTCGCACTTCGATCGAGGCACCCGCCAGTGCCTCCACATCGCCGAACCGTTTGCGTGCGTCGCGAACCAGTAGCGGCACTGCGTGCTGATCTGTCGTCATGGTGTCTCCCTGACCTTCCGCAGCCTATACGGCGGCCGTACGCCGCCGCCGCCCGGGGTCGGTGAACGGCGGTCCCGGCTCGGTCTTCAGCGTCCGCGTTCTTTCTGCATTGATCTGAGCGCCTTGCCGATGACCTTGCTCGCGCGCTTCTGCTCAAGCAACGCGCGTTCATCGAGGCGCCGTTCCAGCGCCGCGCGCTCGTCCTGCAACTTGACGAAGCTGTCGTACCTGAGGGCATCGAGCGCACCTGACGTGACCGCCTCCTTGACCGCGCACCCAGGCTCCTTCAGATGCCGGCAGTCACGAAATCTGCACGTTTCGCCAATCACCGCAACATCGTCGAACGTCTCGGCCATCCCCTGCTCGGTGCCCCAGAGCTGCAGCTCTCGCATACCGGGTGTGTCGATCACCAGCCCGCCGGTCGGCAACGCAATCAACTGCCGGTGCACACTGGCGTGTCGGCCTCGGCTGTCGGACTCTCTGACCGATCGGGTCGGCAAGACGGCCTCTCCCACCAGCCGATTGACGATGCTGGACTTGCCCGCGCCTGATGAGCCGAGCAGCGCCACCGTCTGGCCCACACCGAGGTACGGCTGCAGGGCTTCGAAGCCCCGGCCATCGGCAGCGCTGATCGCGAGGACCGGCACGCCATTGGCCATCTCGCCAATCATCGCCACGGCCTCGGCGACATCGTCAGCGAGGTCGGCCTTGTTGAGGATGATCACCGGCCGGGCCTGGCTCTGCCGTGCCAGAAGAAGGTACCGCTCGATGCGTCGCGGATTGAAGTCGCCATCGAGCCCCGACACGAGAAAGACTGTATCGATGTTCGCCGCCACCACCTGTTCTTCTGTCCACTCACCGGCGCTCTTGCGCGAGAACTTGCCAAGGCGGGGCAACACGGCCTTGATGAGCGCCCGATCCCCCGCCTCCTCGATTCGCAACGCGACCCAATCACCCACGGCGGGCAACTCGTGCCGGCCTTCCGCGAGGTGCTTCATGCGCCCGGTGGCTTCTGCCAGACGCTCGCCCGATTCCGTGATGACCCGATAGACGTGGTTGTGTTCAAGCGCCACCCGGCCAGGCAGAACACCGGGACCAGCGAACGCCTCATAGGCCCGGGCAAAGTGATCGTTCCACCCCAAATCGTGCAGCGACGGCATCGCGACATGGTGCCACGGTCAACCAACTGGCCCAAATGGCCGTCAAAGGGTCAACCGCAGTTTGGGCCCTGGGGTGCACATCACCGCTTCCGGGATTCCGGTTTCCCGAAAGCGCGGCGAGTTTGGGAAAGCGATAGGAGGCAGTCAGCTACTAACACCTTGTAAACATTGCACTTAAGGAAAGTCGCCAAAGATGCCCCGACTCTTGCATAAGATACGGGCATGGCGATGGATGTAAAGCGCGACCCTGCGATTCTGAAACGCAAGAAACAGCGGCAAACCATTCTGGCGGTAGTCGGCGTGCTGGTCCTCATCGGGATTTCAGCCTGGGTGATGAACCTCAAGCCGGCTGCGCCCACGGTGGATGCCAACGCGGCCTGGACCGGCAAGGTCATTCGCGGCCCGCTGGTGCGTGAGGTGAAGGGGTCGGGGACATTGGTACCGGAAGACATCCGGTGGATCACGGCGACGACGTCGGGGCGCGTAGAGCGGATTGTGTTGCAGGCCGGTTCCATCGTGAAACCTGACTCGGTGATTCTGGAGCTGAGCAACCCGGACTTGCGTGAGGCGGTCACCACGGCGGAATTGCGGTGGCGGTCGGCGGAAGCGGCGTTGAAGAACCGGAAGGCTGACTTAAGCACGCAACGACTGCAGATGGAGACGGCGGTCGCCAATGCGCAGTCGGATCTGGAGCAGCAGGAACTGCAGTACGCGGCGGACCTCGAGTTGAATAAGCTGGGGCTGTTCGCGGCCCTGCAGTTGAAACAGAGCGAGGCGCGTGTGGTCCGCGCCAAGAATGCGCTCTCGCTCGAGCAGAAGCGGTTGGCGATGAATCGCGAGAGTGAAGTGTCGCAGATCGCACCGCAGGAGGCCGATATCACGACGCTGAGGAACGCGTATGAACTGCAGAGTCGCAATCTCGGTGACTTGCGCGTCAAGGCGGGCATGAACGGCGTGTTGCAGGTGGTGCCGGTGGAAGTGGGCCAGCAGGTGGGCGGCGGAACCAACGTCGCGCGTGTGGCGGACCCGTCACGGCTCAAGGCGCAGATTCGGGTATCTGAAACCCAGATCCGGGACGTCCGGTTGGGCCAGAAGGCGGTGGTGGATACGCGTAACGGGACCGTGACCGGCATCGTCGCGCGTATTGATCCGGCGGCGGTGAGCGGAACGGTCGGCGTGGATGTGACGATGACGGGTGAGATGCCGCAGAGCGCGCGGCCCGACTTGAGTGTGGATGGAACGATTGAACTCCAACGGCTCGATAACGTCTTGAAGGTGCAGCGTCCGTCGTTCAGTCAGGACGATGCCACCATTCAGTTATACCGGGTGGGCGCAGACAACGAAGCCGTTCGAGTGCGAGTGAAACTCGGCGTGTCATCGGTGGCCGAGGTGCAGATCATCGAAGGACTGAACGAAGGCGATGAAGTGGTGTTGTCGGACATGGCCGCGTATGAGGCGTTCGACCGGGTCAGGATAGGCAGACGATAGCAATTTAACGAAGGCCACGCGTGGCCTCTTTGAGAGGGCAGACACATGAGTACTCCGGGACAACCGCTGATCCAGCTTGATGGCGTGACGAAAGTCTTTTACACCGACGAAGTGGAGACCCACGCGCTCGCGGGCATCCATCTGGAAATCCAGCGCGGCGAGTACATCTCGATTGCCGGCCCCTCGGGCTGCGGCAAGTCGACGTTGCTCTCGATTCTCGGCCTGCTCGACACCCCCAGCGAGGGCACCTACATCCTCAACACCAGGTCGGTCGCCGACCTGCCACTCTCGGAGCGCGCCCGTGTGCGCAACCGCGAGATCGGGTTCGTGTTCCAGAGCTTCAACCTGATCGGCGACCTGACGGTCTACGAGAACGTTGAACTGCCCCTGACCTACCGGGGCATGAAGGCGGCCGAGCGCAAAGAGCGCGTGATGGCCGCCCTTGAAAAGGTCGGCATGTCGCACCGCGCCAAGCATCTGCCCAGCCAGCTCTCGGGCGGTCAGCAGCAGCGCGTCGCGGTCGCGCGCGCCGTCGGCGGCTCCCCTTCGATCCTGCTGGCGGACGAACCCACCGGTAACCTGGACTCCAAGAACGGCGAGGCCGTCATGGATCTCCTGCATGAACTGCACAAAGAAGGCGCGACCATCTGCATGGTCACGCATGACCCCCGCTATGCCCGGAATGCGGAGCGCTCCATCCATCTCTTCGACGGCCGTGTCGTTGAGGAAGATGCGGCGCGGACAGGACAGAAGAACCTTGAAGAAAGCGGTTTCCACCTCGGTTAGTGAGTTTCACGTACGTTTTAAGGGAGTCCGGTGAGCACGATGATGCAGACCGGCGCTGTGGCCGAAGCCCCAGCGTCATTCGCACCCCGCCTTCAGCCACGAGCCGCACGCCTGCAGATTCTTGTGGCTGATGACCAGCACGACGTCATCGAAGCCGTCCGCCTCCTCCTGGAGTCGGACGGGTTGACCACGATCGGTGCCACATCCCCAGCGCAGGCCCTCGACATCGCGCGCACACAAATCGTGCACGCGGCGCTCCTGGACCTCAACTTTGAACACGGCCGCACGAACGGCGAGCAGGGGCTCGACCTCGTGGGGCGTCTCCACCAACTCGATCCCATGCTGCCCATCACCGTGATGACCGCGTGGAGTTCGATCGGCCTCGCGCGCGAGGCCATGCGGCGCGGCGCGAAGGACTTTGTCGAAAAGCCCTTCGATGATGCGCGACTGATTGCGACATTGCGGTCACAGGCCGAACTGGGTCAGGCGCTCCGACGCGTGGCGGAGCTTGAAGCCCAACTCGCCGCCGCCGCAACGTCGGACGGGTCGGCCCCGGTCTCGTTCGAAGTCATGCGCCTGCGCGAGGCGGAAGGCCAGCTCGTGCGCGGCGCCATGCAGCGTGCGCGCGGCAACGTCAGCCGGGCGGCCCGGGCGCTCGGCCTCAGCCGGTCGGCCCTCTATCGCCGACTCGAACGTCACGGCCTTACGACATCGGGAGAGCCGATCAGATAACGTCGGGGTCCGGGAGTCCTGGGGTCCCTGGGGCACGACGCACGATGCGGGGCGATTGCGGAGCCGCAGTCGCCCCGTTTTTTTTGGCTTCCGCTATCCTTACGACATGGAACTGCTGAACCGGATCTTCGGCCACGTGCCGGCGTGGGCGGTCACGGCGATCGGTGCCGGCCTCCGCATGCTGCTGGTCGTGCTGCTCGCGCTGCTCGTGCTTCGGTTCATGCGCGCGGGTGTCACACGGTTTGAGCGGTACCTGGCTGACGGAGACGAGCTCAGCGAGAGTGAAGCCGGCAAACGCGCGAAGACCCTCGGCAGCCTGCTCCGCAATGTCGCCGGCGTGCTGATTGCGGCGGTCGCCAGCCTGATGGTGCTCCAGGAACTGCAGATCAACATCATGCCCATCCTCACGGGCGCTGGCATTCTGGGGCTGGCCGTGGGGTTCGGCGCGCAGACCCTGGTCAAAGATGTCATCGGCGGGTTCTTCCTGATTCTCGAGAATCAGGTTCGCGTCGGCGACGTGGCGCAAATCAACGGCACGGGCGGACTCGTGGAAGCCATCAACCTTCGCACCATCGTCCTCCGTGACCAGAGCGGCGCGGTACACGTGTTCCCCTGCGGAGGCGTCACCACGCTCGCCAACCTGAGCAAGGACTACGCGTATGCCCTGCTCGATCTCCAGGTGGCCTACAAACACGACACCGATGAAGTGGTGAAGGTGCTGCAACGCGTCTCGGAGCAAATGCGCCAGTCGGCATCCCACGGCCGCGCCATGTTGGAACCGCTCGAGGTGATTGGCATCGAGGGATTCGGGGAGTCATCGGTCACGATTCGCGTGCGCATGAAGACGCTGCCGCTCAAGCAGTGGGACACGGCGCGCGAGTTTCGGCGCCTGATCAAGAAGGCCTTCGAGGAAGCGGGCATCGAGCTGCCCTTCCCCCACCGCGACATCATGGTGCGTCACCTCGCGACAGAGACCGCACTGGCCGACCGCGTCAGTAGGCCGACTTGAGGACCGGTGCCGGTGGTGGCGGTGCCACGGGCTCGCCACCTCGGGACTGCTGGACGATCTTGACGCCTGCACTCGCGCCAACGCGGGTCGCTCCGGCCGCGACCATCGCCCTGAGGCCTTCAAGATCCCGCACTCCACCGGCCGCCTTGACGCCCATGTCGTCGCCCACCACACGCCGCATGAGCGCGACGTCGGCCACCGTCGCGCCGCCGGGCCCGAACCCGGTGGACGTCTTGACGAAGTCCGCGCCGGCCGCCTTTGCGAGCGTGCACGCCGTGACCTTCTCTTCATCGGTCAGGTACGCGGCTTCAATAATGACCTTGCTCACCACGCCCGCGTCCCGGCAGGGCTGGGTCACGGCCTCGATGTCGCGCTCCACCGTGCGCACATCGCCGCTTTTGAGCGCGCCGATGTTGATGACCATGTCCACTTCGCGCGCGCCGTCAAAGATCACGCGGCGCGCTTCATAGTTCTTGACGTCAGACGTCGTCGCTCCCAGCGGAAAACCCACCACGGTGCAGACGCCGACCGGCGTGTGTTTGAGCTGGGAGACACACAATGCCACCCAGGCCGGATTGACACACACCGTGGCGAAACGGAACTCTGCGGCCTCACGGCACAACTGCTCCATCTCCTGCCGCGTGGCGTCGGGCTTGAGCAAGGTGTGGTCGATCAATCCCGAGACCGCGTCGGGCGCGCCGCCCACCGCATGGACGCCGAAGCGCACGGCCCCGGCGTCGATGACGCCCTGCAGGCGCGTCGGACAGCAGTCCTCATTCACCGAGTGGCAAGCGCAGGTCGCCAAGGGGCGACGCGACGCGGTCAGCACTTCCTCGGCGATAATCGCGATCAGCCGTGAAAGATCAACGGTATGCGTATCCACTAGAACATCTCTTCCAAACGGCGCACCTTCAGCAGGCGGCGCAAGTACCGCGCGTCTCTGGTCGGGGTGCTCAACCAGGTGTCCACGATCTCAATCGCTTCAGCCACACTGAGCAACGTCGAGCCCAGCGCCAGCACGTTGGTGCCATTATGCTCACGCGCGTACCGTGCCAGTGTGACCGTGAGGCACATGGCCGCGCGCACGCCACGGATCTTGTTTGCGGCCATGGCCGACCCCAGCCCTGCGCCATCAATGACGATGCCCGCGTCGGCTTCGCCACGCACGACACTCCTGCCGACGGCCGCCGCGATGTCGGGATAGTCCACCGCCTCGGGTCCATTGGTGCCGCAGTCATACACGGCGAGGCCTGCGTGGCGCAGATGCGCCACCAGTGCTGACTTGAGCGCGACGCCCGTGTGGTCGGAACCGATCGTGACGCGACGGACCGGCGATACTGGAGCGAGATTTGCCGGCAAGGCGGGGTCTGCGCTTCCGGCCGGCACCACGGTCACCCGACGTTCCCGAAGAGTATCGGCGGCCAGCGGCGTCACATGACCGCGCGCCTCGAGCTCGACGGTGGTCCCCGGCTCGATCTGCCGCGCATCGGCTTCGGTGATGATCGCAAACCTGCGCACGGCCATCTCAGTCCGCTCCCTGCACGACGCCGATAAAAGGGAGGTTGCGATACTGCTCGTTGAAGTCGAGGCCGTATCCGACCACGAACCTGTCGTCGATGGAGAACCCGACGTACTCCACCGGCACATCCACCTTGCGCCGCGACGGCTTGCTGAGCAGGCACACCGTCCTGAGCGACCGCGGCGCGCGCGCCCGGAAGACGTCGCGCAGATACGACAGGGTCAGGCCCGTATCCACGATGTCTTCGACGACCACGACATACCGACCTTCGATCGACCGGTCCAGGTCCTTCAGGATCTGGACCTGTCCGGTGGACTCGGTACCGGCGTAACTGGACACCGCGATGAAGTCACACGACACGGGACCGCCAATCTCACGCATGAGGTCGGCCATGAACACAAACGCGCCCTTGAGCACACCGACGAGGTGCACAGGCACGTCGGGACCGGCATCACGCCGGATGTCGGACGCCACCGCCCTGACCCGATCGGCGATCTCGGCCTGGCCCAGAAACTCGATCACCCGACTCACGGCTCCTCCTTGCGCGACACCGCCGCGCGCACTTTCTCGGCCATGGCGGTGGCCTCGCGCAGCACGGCCGAACGGTTGAGGCTCGTCACCTGTCCCTGCCGCATCAGCACACGCCCGTTGACGACCGTACTGCGCACATCGGTTCCGCGCGTCACGTAGACCAGGTGCGACAAGGGATCAAACATGGGCGTCTGCCGCGCGCTGGACATGGACACGGTAATCACGTCGGCCAGTTTGCCCGCCTCCAGACTGCCAATCCTATCCCCAAGACCGAGCGCAGCCGCGCCTCGGCGCGTCGCCAGTTCCAGGGCCTGTCTCGCAGGCATGGCCCTTGGGTCGCCCGTCGCGTGTTTCTGGAGGAGCGCCGCTGTGCGCATCGCTTCGAACATATCGAGGTCGTTGTTGCTGGCGGCGCCGTCGGTGCCCAGACCCGATGGGATCCCGGCCGCCAGCCAGGCGGTGACCGGCGCCGTGCCGCTGGCCAGCTTCATGTTGCTCTCGGGGTTGTGCGAAAGACCCACCCCGCGTTCGGCGAGCATGCGCATGTCCGCCTCGTCCACCCACACGCCATGCGCTGCAAGCGATCGCCCGCCCCACAGGCCCAGGCTGTCGAGGAACATCGCCGGCGACATCTTGAACTGGCCGGCAATTGTGGCGACCTCGTCGCGGGTTTCGGCCAGGTGGATCAGGAGCGGCGCCCGATATTTGTCCGCCAACCCGCGCGCGGCCTTCAGCGTCTCGGGCGTCAGCGTATACGGCGCGTGGGGCGCGACGGCCGGCACGATGAGCGGGTCGTTGGCCCACTGCGCCAGGAACGCCTCGGCACGCGCGAGCCCCGCTTCTGGGGTCGCCGCGTCGGCCACCGGAAACCTGATGATGGTCTGCCCCAGCACGCCACGCACGCCCGCTGCCTTGGTGGCCGCCGCGATCTCTTCCTCGAAGTAATACATATCGGCATAGGTCGTCGTGCCCGACTCAATCATTTCGAGGACGGCCAGTTGGGTGCCGATGCGGACAAACTCAGGCGACACGGTCGCCTTTTCGGCCGGGAAGATGTACTGCGTCAACCAATCCATCAGCGCCAGGTCGTCTGCCAGGCCACGAAACAGGACCATCGGCGCATGGGTGTGGGTGTTGATGAGGCCGGGCATGATGACCTGGCCACCCGCATCAATACGTTCACGTGCGTTGTAGCGGGCGTCGAGGTCGGCCGCCGCCCCCACGGCGACAATCGCGTCTCCATCAATGGCGACCGCGCCATCGGGGATGATCGACCCGGCTGCGTCCATGGTCACCACCGTGCCTCCGGTGATGAGCAACGTGATGGACGTGCGCCCGGCCGGCCGGGTCCGCTGCCAGGCCAGCCCGGCCACGACTGCAAGCACGATGACCGCCACCAGAGCCGAACGCTTCATGACAGGGATTCTATCGGTGGGAACCGCAGGTGTATAGTTTCCCGGTGTCATTTCACCTTGTCGCGCATCCGGTGGCGCACGATGCCCTGGCGGCGTTACGAGACGCCGCGACTGAACCTGGCGAGTTCCGGCGCCTCGCACACCGCATCGGCCTCATCATGGCCGCCGAAGCCACCAGGGACCTGCCGACCACCGAGGTCTCGGTCCGCACGCCGCTTGAGACCACCACAGGCCGAGCCATCAGCGGCGATGTCGTGGTGGTCGCCGTGCTTCGCGCCGGGTTGTGCCTGGTTGAGCCGGTGCTGAGTTTGCTGCCCCATGCGCGGGTGGGACACATTGGTTTGCGACGCGATGAACGCACCGCCGAGGCTCACCAGTATTCGGTCCACCTCCCCGAGGACCTGGCGCAGAGCGTCGTCCTTCTCGTTGACCCGATGCTGGCGACCGGTGGGTCGGCCGTGATGGCCATCGACCTCCTGAAGGCCGCTGGCGCCCGGTCCATCCGCCTGCTCTCGATCGTCGCTGCGCCCGAAGGGGTCGAGGCCGTGCAGCGCGCGCACCCGGATGTGGCGATTTTTTCACCGACGCTTGACCGCGAGTTGAACGCGCAGAAGTTCATCGCGCCAGGCCTGGGGGATTTTGGGGACCGGCTTCACGGCACGGGCGCTGGTCACACGGCCCCAAGAGAGGCGTAAACTAATGGCCCAGAGGTGTTCGATGCTTCGTCCTTTACTGACCGCGAGTCTTGCCGCTGCGTTGTTGTTGTCCCAGTCGCCTGTTCAGGGCCAGGCCAAGCCGGCTGCTGCACCGGCCGGGCCCATTGTCGTGCTCGAAACGGCCAAGGGCGTGATTGAGATAGAAACGTATCCGAATGAAGCGCCGAAATCCGTCGCCCACTTCCTGGACCTGGCCAGACGCGGGTTTTACCGCGGCCAGCGTTTTCACTGGGTGCAGCCGGGCTTGGTCCAGGCCGGTGACCCGCTCTCGCGCGACATCACCAAGCAGAAGGACTGGGGCACTGGCGGGAGCGGCCCGAACCGGTCGAACAAGCCGCTCGGCGTCTTCGAGCCGAGCAAGCGCAAGTTCGAGCGCGGCATCGTGGCACTCGCCTATCGGCCCACCTGGAAACCGGAAACCGCCGACAGCATGTTCTTCATCCTCCTGGGGCCCATCCCGGCCCTTGAAGGGAAATACACGGTACTGGGCAAGGTCATCAAGGGCATCAACGTCGCCGACAAGATCGAGATGAACGAGGTCCTCAAGAACGTTACGGTCCGGTAGCGGGTGTTCAGACTTCGCGCGGCTGCGGCCTGCGTCATCCTGGTCGGCCTCGTCAGCCCTGTCGATGCCGCTGGTCTGCGGGCGGACGAGACGGGCACATTGCGCGTTCGTCTGACATCGGCCGTTGCGCCCGACGCCGCGCCGGTCACCGTCAGCGTGCAGCGGCAGGCCGACACGGCGTCGCGCCGGACGTCGAGTGTGCGCCCCGGATCGCGCATCACGTCGTTTTCGGGCCTCGCGCCAGGTGCGTACGTCATCACGGTTGGTGGCGCTCCGATGCCCATCGCGACACGGACCGTACAACTGCAGTCACGTGAAGTGGTCACGCTGCTCGCCTCCGGATCGCCGAGCGGGCCACTTGAGATTGTGAGCCGGCAGCATATCGGCGAGGGCGCGGACTTCGATGAACGCTGGCTGCAGGACCTTCCTGCCGGCGGCAACGTGTGGTCAATCGTCGAAACGGCCGTGCCCTTTGTGATCGCCGACCGGATGGACAACGGCGGGCTGGGCACCGGACGGTCGGCGTTGCTGGGCCGTCGCGGCGCCTCGT
>CAZAZR010000135.1:0-11257 GCA_964489685.1 uncultured Solibacteraceae bacterium
CCCGCACACCAGCGCGTCCCCATCGTCCTCTTCCACTTTGATGACCTGACCTACCAGCAGATTGCCGAGCGGCTGAATATCTCGGTGGGCAAGGTCAAGACCGACATCCATCGGGGACGAGAAGCGCTCCGCGCCGCGCTGGCCTCAGCCCACGAGGCGGGAGCGCTTCGATGACTCCCCGCGGCGTGAACTTCGATCCACACGATCCCCTGACCCGGGCACTGCGGGCGTTGCCCGAGCCGCGTGCGCCACGTACCCTTGCGCCGCGCGTGATGGCAGCGGTGCATGCCCGGCTCGCCCGGCCGGCACCGCGCACCTGGTTTGATTGGCCACTGGGGTGGCGCGTCAGTTCGGCTGTGGGCGCCGTGACCGTGATGGTCGCCGTGACGCTGGTGTGGCCGATGGCGCTCGCGTGGCTGCAGCCCGCCGCAGATGCGATGAGTGCTCGCGTCGGCGTGGTATGGCTCAAAGTCGACGTTACCCTCCGCGTTGCCGCCGTGTTCTTTCGCGCAGTGTGGTATCCGCTCGTATTGCCATTTTTGGCCATTGTCACGGTGATGACCATCGCGTGCGCCACAGTGGGCGCGATGCTCGGCCGTGTCGCTCTGGGAGGAGCGTCTCGATGAACGCAAGAAAACTCATGGTCGTGGCGCTCCTGATGATGACCGCCGTTGTGACCGCCGCGGGCGCAAGTCCCCAGGCTCCCCGATCACCACGTGAGAATCCACCGACCCCGCGCGGACAGGATGCGACCAGCCCGACGACGCGGCCGCAACCCAAGTCGCCCGCGCTCGATCGCTTCGAGCAGGAATTCGGGTTTCGTCAAAGGTATTGGCGGCCCGTGCTGCGCATCGGGCAGGACTACGCGCTGCGAGCCAACGAAGTGGTGCGCAGTGTCACGGTGGTCTTCGGCAATGTCCGCATTGATGGCCGCGTGGAAGGCGACCTGGTCGTCATCTTCGGGCCCGTGACGCTCTCAAACACCGCGGTCATCAAGGGCTCGTTTGTCGTCGTCGGCGGCAACGCCACGGTGCAGTCCGGCGCGATTGTGCGCGACGAGGTCGTGGTCATTGGCGCGGGATTGGATGTGCCGGAGAATTTCATCTTCGGCAGCGGGCACTTCGTGGTGGGCACACGCGCGCTCGGCGCGTGGATGGAGTCTGTGGTGCCCTGGGTGACTTATGGGCTCTTGTGGGGCCGGCCGATTGTCGCGAGCCTGGGCTGGGTCTGGAACATTGTCGGCCTGTTCCTGCTGGTGTATCTGCTGATCAATCTGGTGGCACACGATCCCGTGACCGCCACCGCGTCGGTGCTGGCCACGCGCCCGCTCGGCAGTTTCATGACGGGGTTGCTCGTCTTGCTGCTGGCCGGGCCGGTCTCCGCCTTGCTCGCGGTATCGATCATCGGTCTTGCGGTCATTCCCTTCGCGTTAGCGGCGCTCGTGGTGGCGGGTTTCGTTGGCCGGGTGGGCGTGCTGCGTGCAATTGGCAACACGGTGATGAGGCCCGACGAGCCGGGCAGCCGCTTGCAGGCCCTGCGGTCGTTTGTGATCGGTTTTGCTTTGGTGACACTGACGTACATGGTGCCGCTGCTGGGTTTCATGGCGTGGGCGCTGTTCGGCGTCCTGGGGCTGGGCGCGGCCGTGCTCGCGTTCCTGACGGCGTGGCGGCGCGAACATCCCAAGGTGGAAAAAGCGCCGCGGGTGCGCAGGAGCGCGCCTCTTTCCACGCCGCCTGTTGAACCGGCCCCCTCCACCACGTTGGGCGACGATGACGCGGAGACTGGAGGCGATCCCGCTGGGGCCGCATCGTTTGCCGTCGGTGGTGGCGCGGCGGCGGCCAGCATGCCGGGCGTCTTCGCGTCGAATCTGGCGTCGTTTCCGCGCGCCGCATTCCTCGACCGCGCGGCGGCGTTTGTCATTGACGTCGTGTTGCTGCTGTTCGTGAGCGAGCTGCTGGACCAGCAATCCAGATATCGCGATGACGACCTCCTCTTTCCCTTGTTGCTGATCTATTTCATTGGCTTCTGGGTGTGGAAGGGCACGACGATTGGCGGGATCGTGGCGAACCTCCGGGTGGTCAAGATCAACGGCGGCGAGCTGTCGTTTCTTGAAGGGCTGGTGCGTGGCCTGACGAGCGTGCTGTCGTTTGGCGCGCTCGGCATCGGGGTGTTGTGGATCCTGCGCAGCGACCTGATCGCCAGCGACGGCCGGCCTGCGCGTCAGGCCTGGCACGATTTGGCCGCTGGCACGTACGTCGTCAAAGTGCCGAAGGGCTATCCGTTGCCATAGAGATTTTTCTTGTGGCGCCATTATGGTGCTATTATGGCTCCATGCTGTCTTCAGTCAGTCTCTCAATCAAGGACGTGCCCGCTGAGATGGCTGTGGCTCTGCGCGAGCGGGCGGCGCAGAACCACCGGTCGATTCAAGGGGAGCTCATGGCGATTCTTGAGGAAGCCGTCCGGCCTCCCCGGAATCGTGGGTTCGATCCCGACCGCTTGATCCGGATGGCAGGGGCGTTGGGGCTCGGCCCCTCGGAGAGTTCGGTTGGCGTGATCCGCAAGCTCAGGGATTCGCGGTGAACCGCGTGGTGGCCGACGCGTCGGCGTTGGCGGCCGTCACGTTCCAGGAGCCGGGCGTTGACGACGTGAAGTTGCGGATGATGGGCGCGCAGGTCTTTGCGCCACGGATCCTGCAGTTTGAAATGGCCAGCGTGGCCTGGAAGCGCATTCGGCGAGAGCCAGAGTCCGCCGTGGCTACCCTGACGTTGTTGCAGGCCGCCCTCGGAGAGGGCAGCCACATCCAGTGGATGGACGTGAACGTCACCGACGTCGTCCTCATCGCTCATGCCACCGGGCTCACGGCCTACGACGCGAGCTATCTGTGGCTCGCGGCTTCGCTCGGGGCTGATCTGGTGACCCTCGACAAGCGCCTGGCCGCTGCAAATATCATAGAGACCTGATGTCGCGATCGCGCCTGGCCATCGTCGCGGGCCTCTACGTCTTACTGACGCTCGTCATGATGTATCCGGTCAGCGTCAACCCTTCGGGCCTGAAGCTGGGAGGCGGGGCCGATCCAAGTCTCTACATCTGGACCATCGGCTGGGGTACGCACGCGCTGACACACGCGCCCTGGGCCGCCTTCGACGCGAATATTTTTTTTCCGTTCAAGCATACACTGGCGTACTCCGAGAATGCCCTGGGCAGCGCGCTCATGGCCGTGCCCGTCATGTGGGTGACCGGAGACCCGCTCACCTCGACCAATGTGGTGGCGATCCTGTCTGTGGTGTTGTGTGCGTTCGGGGGTTATTTCCTTGGGCGCACATTGGGACTGTCGCGGCCGGCGGCGTTTATCACCGGGCTGATTTTCGCCTTCGCTCCGCCCCGATTCGCGCGACTGGCGCAGATTCACCTGGCGGTGCACTGGGTGCCGTTCGGCCTGGCGTTCCTGCACCGGTATCTCGACAGTGGCAAGGCGCGTCATCTGCACGCGACTCTGGCCCTGTTCTCGTTGCAGGCGCTGACGAGCGGGCACGGCGCAGCGCTCCTGATTCTGGCCTCGGTGCTGATCGTTGGTTTTCGACTGGTGTGGGGCATGCCCTTGGCACTGGCCACCCGGGTGCGCCACGTTGGCTGGAAAGGCCTGGTCGTGCTGCTGCCGGCGGCCTTGGCATTCATTCCATATTGGCTCGCGCGTCGCGAGGTGCGGCTTGAACGTGTGCTCGATGATGTGGGCGTGACGGGGTCGAGCTACCTCAGTTCCCCTTCGCACGTGCACAAATGGATGGTGGCGAACCTGCCTGATTGGGTCTGGCTGCGTCAGGAACCGGATGCGTTCCTGTTCCCAGGCATCGTGCCGGTGGTTCTGGCGGCGTTCGCCCTCTCCCGGCTCGTGTCGCGCGAGCGCTGGACGTACGTGGCCATGATTGTGGTCACCGCGTGGATGACCATCGGTCCGCCGTTCTCGATCTGGCGATGGATCTACTGGCTTCCCGGGTTGAACTTCATCCGGGTGCCATCGCGCTTCACGCTGCTTGGGATTCTTGCGCTGGCCGTGCTGGCGGGTTTGGGGTTCGACCGTCTGTCGACATCGTGGCCCCGGCGCCGCCGTTTGCTGGCCGCGGGCTTCATCGCCGCGTTGCTCTTGATCGAGTGTGCGTTCATGCCGATCGATGCCAGGCCGTTCAAGATCGACTCGACGCCGGTGGACCGCTGGCTCGATAGTCAACCGAAGCCGTTTGCCGTTGCGGAGTTTCCTCTGTCGGAATCCCGTGCGGATTCGCGCCGGGCCGACATGGCCACCAACTTCATGCTGCACTCACTCTCGCACCACCAGCCGACCGTGTTCGGCTACAGCGGCGTGGAGCCGCCCGGGTACAAGGAGATGTACAACGACCTCATCCGGTTTCCGTCAGACCAGAGCATCACTCGTCTGACCAATCTCGGCGTGACCTATGCCGTGGTGCACCTCGAGTACTACGACGCGGAGTTCCGCGCAGAGTATGAAGCCAGGCTGGCGTTCTTTGGCGACCGTCTGCGGCTGGTGCATCAGGACGGCCTCGGGCGCGTCTATCGTCTGCAGCCCAAGTCAGAGTGATCGCCGCTGCCGCGCTCCGGGTACAATCTCGGGGCGCCCATGAAACTGCGACTGCACCTGACCGTCAATGGCGAGCCGGCCGAAGCGCTGGTGGACCCCGACAAGACCCTGCTCGAAGTGCTCCGTGAAGACCTGCAACTGACGGGCACCAAACACGGTTGTGAACTGGGCGAGTGCGGCGCGTGCGCGGTGCTGCTCGACGACCAGCCCGTCTTGTCCTGTCTCGTGGTCTCCCACGAGTGTGAGGGCCGATCGGTTATCACGGTTGAAGGCCTGACGGTGGATGGCCGCCTCCATCCGCTGCAGGAGTGCTTCGCGGATCTTGGCGCGTCGCAGTGTGGGTATTGCACGCCTGGCATTCTCATTGCGGCGAAGGCGTTGCTTGACCGTGAGCCGAATCCGTCGCGCGACCTGATTCGCGAAGCCCTGTCCGGCAACCTGTGCCGGTGCACGGGGTACCAGCAGATTCTCGACGCGGTGGAAGCCGCCGTGCAGGGCCGAAAGCGGGCGACGTGACGCCGCCCCGCAATGTGATCGGCAAGCCGCGGCGGCGAGTAGACGGCCGCGCGAAGGTGACCGGTCAGACGAAGTTCGCGGACGACATCATCCTGCCGCGCATGCTGCACTGCAAGCTGCTGCGCTCCACCGTGCCCCACGCGAGAATCGTGCGCATCGATACGTCGAAGGCGGCTGCTGTTGAAGGGGTCTCACTGGTGCTGACCGGGGAATCGTTTCCGATTCCCTACGGCATCCTGCCGGTCAGTCACGACGAACATGCGCTGTGCCCGGACGTGGTGCGGTTTGTCGGCGACCCGGTCGCTGCAGTGGTGGCGCGCGACGAGGCGACCGCCGATCGGGCGGCGCGTCTGATCGAGGTCGAATACGAGACGCTGCGCACCTTCGCTTCGCCCGCCGACAGCCTGGCGCACCCCGAGCCGCGCATTCACGACTACGGTGACTTTGGTAACGTCCACAAAGCCGTGGCGCTCCAGTTCGGAGACGTTGACGCTGCCATTGCGGGCGCCGATCACGTGTTCGATGACACGTTCTTCTTCGAGGGCAACACGCACCTGCCCATCGAGCAACACGCGACGGTCGCCACGAAAGACCCCGATGGCAAGCTCGTGGTCTATTCGAGCACCCAGACCCCCCACTATCTGCACCGGGCACTCTCGAAGGCGCTGGAGATACCGGCCGCGCACATCCGCGTGGTCGCCACGCCCAATGGCGGCGGGTTCGGCGGCAAGAGCGATCCGTTCAATCACGAAGTAGTCGTGGCCTATGCGGCCATGCGCCTGGACCGGCCGGTGAAGATCGCGCTGACGCGCGAAGAGGTCTTTTATTGCCACAGGGGACGCCACCCGGTGTTGATGCGCTTCCGCGCGGGTGTGACCAACGACGGCCGCATCACCGGCCTCGACCTGCAGACGCTGCTTGATGGCGGCGCCTACGGGTCCTACGGCGTGGCCAGCACGTTCTACACGGGCGCGTTGCAGACGGTCACCTACGACATTCCGACCTATCGTTTCCGCGGGTGTCGCGTGTTCACCAACAAGCCGCCGTGCGGTCCCAAGCGCGGCCATGGCACGCCGCAGTCGCGCTTCGGCCAGGAAGTGCAACTCGACAAGATTGCCGAGAAGCTCGTCATCGATCCGGCCGACCTTCGTCTCAATATTGTTCAACCGCCCGACAGCCTCACGGCCAACTTCCTGCGCGTGGGTACCATCGGCCTGTCGGACTGCATCACGAAGGTTGTTGCGCGCTCCGGGTGGCGTGAGAAGTTCCGCAAGCTGCCACATGGCCGCGGCGTGGGCTTGGCGTGTTCGTCCTACCTCTCGGGCGCGGGACTTCCCATCAACTGGAACGACCTGCCGCACTCAGGCGTGCAACTCAAGCTCGACCGCAGCGGCGGCGTCACGGTGTTCTGCGGCGCCACCGAGATCGGCCAGGGGTCCGACGATGTGCTGGTGGGGATTGTGGCTGAGGTGCTGGGCATCGACCCGTTTGATGTGCGCGCGGTGACGGGCGATACGGATTTGACTCCGGTGGACCTTGGTTCCTACTCAAGCCGCGTGACCTTGATGATGGGCAATGCGGCGATTCAGGCCGCCGAGCGCGCGCGCGAATTGATCGCAGAAGGTGTCAGCGCGAAGCTTGGCATTCCAAAGGGCCGGCTGGTGTTTGCCGACCGGCGGGTCTTCGATAGCGAAGACCCCGACAAGGGGACGTCATTCCGCGAAGCCGTCTGCATGGCCGAGGCGAAGTTCGGCACACTCGGCACCACGGGCTCGTACACTCCGCCGAAGTCACCCGCGAAGTTCAAGGGTGGCGGCGTCGGCCCCTCGCCGACCTATTCCTACACGGCCTGCGTGGTCGAAGTGGACGTGGACCCCGAGACCGGTTGGGTGACGGTGCCCCGCGTGTGGATTGCGCATGACATCGGTTGTGCGCTCAATCCTGTGCTTGTGCGCGGGCAGGTTGAGGGTGGCGTCTACATGGGCATCGGCGAGGCGTTGATGGAAGAGCAGGTGTTCCGCCGGCTGCCGGCCAAGCTCTCGCACGCGCTCGTCCACAAGTGTCCGTCCATCCTCGAGTACAAGAGTCCGACGTTCCTGGACATGCCGGAAGTGTTTACGGACCTGATCGAACATCCCGATCCCGCAGGGCCCTTTGGCGCGAAAGAAGTGGGGCAGGGACCGCTGCTGCCGATCATGCCGGCCGTGGCCAACGCCGTCTACGACGCGGTGGGCGTGCGCATCGACTCGATTCCCGTCACACCAGAGAAGATTCTCCGCGCCCTCGAGGCCAAGGCCGCCGGCAAATTGCCTCGGTCGGGACCGGCGTCATTCCCTGACATCCCCTGGCCTGAAACGCTGCACGTGACGCCGCCGTGGGCCGGTGGCGACGGGCGTGCGGTGAACGATCCGAAGCGGCCGACACATCGCAAAGTGGACGCGGGCATCGAAGCGAAGGCGGCCGGCATGAGCAAGGGGGCCGACTCATGATGCGCCTTCCGTCGTACCGCTACCGCGCTCCCAAGACCGTGCAGGACGCGGCCGCGTGGCTGGCCGAGTCGCCCAAGGACACGATGCTCCTGGCTGGCGGCACCGATTTGATTCCCAACATGAAGCGGCGTCAGCAGGTGCCGTCCACGGTTGTCGGACTCCGTGGTGTCAGTGAACTCTCGCGAGTGGAAGACCGCGACGGGTTCGAGATCGGTGCCGGCGTCACCCTGACTTCGCTCGTACATGACGAGCGTGTGCGTGCGCGGTACCTGGGCCTATGGCAGGCGGTGGGGCAGATTGCCACGCCGCTGCTGCGCAACATGGGCACCATTGGCGGGAACATCTGTCTCGACACACGGTGTACGTACTACGACCAGAGTTTCGAGTGGCGGCAGTCGATCAACTTCTGCATGAAGAAGGACGGAGATACGTGCTGGGTCGCGACGTCGAGCGACAAGTGCCTGGCCGTGTCCTCCACCGATGCGGCGCCCGCCCTGATGTCGTTGGGGGCAACGGTGCGTCTGGTCTCAGCCACAAGCACCAGGGATGTGGCGCTCACCGACCTCTACGCAAACGACGGCATGTTCTATCTCACGCGCCGGGCCGATGAAATTCTCACCACGGTTACGTTGCCCACGTCGGACGGCTGGCGCAGCACCTACTGGAAACTTCGGCGCCGCGGGTCGTTCGATTTTCCGGTCGCCGCAGTGGCCGCTGCCGCCCGCTTCCACGACGACCGCATCGTCGAGGCTCGCATCGTGCTTGGCGCCGTGGCCTCGCGTCCTCTGGAGGTGCCGGTTGCGGCGGCTCGCCTGGCGGGCCAGACACTCACCGACGAGCTCATCGCGTCGGTGGCCGATGACGCCTACACGCTCGCGAAGCCGATGGACAACACAGACTTCGAATTGGTGTGGCGCAAGAAGACGGTGCGGTCGTTGGTCACGTCGGCGCTGCGAGAACTGCGCGGCGACGACATGCGCGAGGCGCGTACCAAACTCGCGCGTCACCCCCTGCTCGTGATCAGCTAGCGGCGTTTGTCCCGGGCTGAAGCCCGGGACCTCCGAACGGCCGCGCACAAAGGCGAGCACCGTAGGAATGCGGGTTCTGGTTCGGGTTAAGCTGTGGCCTTGTCCCATCGTCTGGCCATCATCGCTGCCTTTCTGATCGTGGTGTGTCCCGTCCGTGCGCAACAGGCGCCGGCGGCCGACCCGCTGACGGTCATGTCTTTCAATATCCGTTATGGCACGGCGAATGACGGCGTGAACCGGTGGGAGAACCGGCGTGAGGCATTGTTTGCGCTGATGCGCGCGGAGAACGCCGATCTCGTTGGTCTCCAGGAGGCCTTGTACTCGCAGATTCAGGAGATTCTGGTGGCCGTACCTGGGTTTGCGGTGGCTGGCGTCGGGCGTGACGACGGCCGGACGAAGGGGGAGTTTTCGGCCATTCTGTTTCGGACCAACCGATTCACGTTGTCGAATGCGGGCACGTTCTGGTTCTCGGACACGCCCGAGGTTGTGGCGTCCACGTCCTGGGGCAATACGATCACGCGCATCTGTTCGTGGGCGCGGCTTGTTGACAGGGACGGCCGGGCGTTCTGGCACTACAACGTGCATCTCGATCACATCTCGCAGCCGTCCCGGGAGCGGAGCACGGAGCTGCTGGCCAGGCGCATTGCGTCGGTGGCCCATCGCGGCGAGCCGGCGATCGTGACTGGCGACCTCAATGTGGGCGAGTCCAATCCGGCCGTGGCCGCGCTCGTCGGCAGCCCCTCGGCGCCGGGGGTCTTTGTGGATACGTTCCGGGTGCTCCATCCCGACACCAGGGACGTGGGCACGTTTACCGGGTTCGACGCTACCAGCATTGCCGGCGACAAGATCGACTATGTGTTTGTGCCACGCGGCACCGAGGTCCTGTCCGCGGCCATCGTGCGCACGGCCGCGAACGGGCGATCACCGTCGGATCACTTTCCCGTGACCGCGCGATTCCGCCTGAGGTAGCCTCGACTGCCGTCACCGGACAATGAGTGCGAGGGTGCGAGCATCCTCCCAGCGGCCGGTGCGCTCCAGCCAGACGTACGCGGTGACGGCGTAGTGCCCGGCTGGCAGTGAGACCGATGACGTCAGCGCGAACTGATTGCGCGGGAGGTCGAGTTCGGCCGCACCGAGGAAGACCGCTCCGCGTGGGCCCTGCGCCCAGACATGGACCGCGCCCACGCCGCTGCCGATAGAGGCGTCCGGGTCCCACGCACGCCCTTCAACCCGGACCCGCCGCTCACTCCGCACGGCATCCAGGCTCATGCGCACGTGCGATTCGCCCGCCTGGGTCGCGGGGACAGGCGCGATTGTCACCTGCACTTTCGTGCGAGTGTGGCCGTGGCGGAACGCGAGCGTATACGTTCCCACATAGCCAGGTCCCGGTGCCCACGTGAACCTCTGGCCCTGCAGCACGGATCCCACCGGCAGACCTCTGAGCGTCCCGTTTGCGACGAGATAGCCCGACTCGGGTGCATCCTGGAAATACAGTTCGAGGCGTCCCATTTCTGGTAGTCGCACGTGCCGGGTCGTCTGCGGGTTGGGCCGTACGCGTTGCCACGCGGCCGTCTGGCTGAAACCCGTGCGGCCCCACACGATCCCGTCGGCTGGTGGAGCCTCGGTCACTTCCAGTGCTGGCACGTGAGTCACCGCCGGCGGATGCGTGCGTGGGGCGAACGCGGCGCCGTTCTGCACGGTGAAGAAACGGGACCCGATGCCTTCACTGCGGCCTGCAGAGTCCTCGACGCCCCAGGCCAACGTATGCAGCCCGTTTGAAAGAGTGGCGGTGTTCAGCAGGTAGGCGCCAATGGCACCGCGGCCAGCATCGAGGTTCCTGTGCCGCGTGAGATTTGCTGTGCGGGGCGGGAACGGCGGCTGGCCGGTGACGTTGCCGAAGAGATTCGCGACGTCATCGTTGCAGTACTGGCCGCCAGGCACCGGATTGCCCACTGTGCCTCGACACTGGTCGTATGCCACTGTCGCGGTCGCGACGCCATCGACGTAGACCACGATCGTTGATCCGTTCAGTGGCATCAGGATGTCCGCAGGTCCGTCCACTGTGGTGTTGGCGTCGGGTGTCAGGACCCAACCGAAGTTGGCGACAGACCCTCCGACCGTTGAGCCAGGTAACGGCGTGTCGAGCGTGCCGAACGGCTTCGCGATGGTGTCGTTGGTCATGGTGATCGATGTCGGGGTCGCGTAGGTGGGTGAGCCCTGCACGTACGATCGGCCCAGCAGCTTCAGTTGCCCATCCAGATCCGTGGCCACGGCAAACAGCGTCATCGGGCCCTGGCCGCCCGTGGGCTGGCTGTTGGGCACGTGCGGCAGCATCAAAGTCAGAATCTGCATGCCCCAGCCTGCCCGGTTCGCATTCGGCAACGACGGGAACACCGCCTCGACGTCCGGCCGTGCGCCAGGCAGGAACGCCGCCTCTGCGACAAACACCACCGAAGTGCCGAGGACGGTCTGGCAACTCGCCGGGTTGTCCACCGCGGGCAGGCAGTTGCGATAGACCCGCACATTGGCCACGCCGGTGTCGTCAAGGGCCCACCCGGTGACTCCAATCGCGCCAACGACACCGGCGGCGTTCTGCAGCGGCGTGTCCACCTGGCCAAACGGTCCAACCG